>DGTA01000090.1:38319-66097 GCA_002394165.1 Lachnospiraceae bacterium UBA4348
TCGTCAACTGCATCATCCTGGGAAGGGCCGAGGCGTACGCCAACAAGAATTCGGTGGGTCTGGCGCTCTTTGACGGCATCGGCATGGGCCTTGGCTTTACCATCGCGCTGACACTGATCGGCTTCCTGCGCGAGCTTTTCGGCGCGGGAACGGTCCTGGGGAAATATGTGCTTCCCGAAGGCATCGAGCCGATCGGCATCTTTGTCAAGGCACCCGGCGCGTTCATGATCCTGGCTTTCATCATCGTCGTGATGAACGCGATCGGCATTAAGAACCGCTCGAAACAGATGGTGGACGGCTGCGACGGCTGCTGCGCGAGATGCTCCCAGTCGGCCGACACTTGCGGAAAGGGGGTCAGCAAATGAATTCCCTGATCATGATCATTGTGACATGCGCCCTCATCAACAACGTGGTGCTCAACCAGTTCCTGGGAATCTGTTCATTCCTGGGCGTTTCCAAGCAGATGAAGGCCTCCGTCTCCCTGGGCGGAGCGGTCATCTTCGTGCTGACGATCGCCTCGGCGGTCGCCTCGCTCCTTTATGATTTTGTCCTGAAACCCTTCGGCCTTGACTACATGAAGACGATCGTTTTCATCCTGGTCATCGCCGCACTGGTCCAGATCGTGGAAATGTTCCTGAAGAAGACCTCTCCCTCGATCTACCGCGCCCTGGGTATCTACCTTCCCCTGATCACGACCAACTGCGCCGTGCTCGGCGTGGCGCTGACCAATGTGCAGGATGAGTACAATTTCCTGCAGAGTGTTCTGGCAGGTTTCGGCACCGCTGTGGGCTACACCATCGCGATCGTACTGCTGGCAGGGATCAGGGCAAGACTGGACGAATCGGCCATGCCCCGCCCGCTTCGCGGCGCACCGGTGGTCCTTTTGGCAGCAGCGCTGATGTCCATCGCGTTCATGGGCTTTGGCGGCCTTGCGTAAGGAGGGATGAATTTGAGCTCAATTATCATTGCGACAGTGGTCATCGGCCTGGTGGGCGTGTTGGTCGGCATCGGCCTGGTTTATATCGGCAACAAGTTCCATGTGGATGTGGATGAGCGTGAGAGCGCCGTGAGGGAAGTCCTTCCCGGAAACAACTGCGGAGCCTGCGGCTACGCGGGCTGCGACGCCATGGCGGCAGCCATCGCCGACGGAGAGGCGCCTGTGAACGGGTGCCCGGTGGGCGGAGCGGCTGTAGCTGAAAAGGTCGGACAGATCATGGGCGTTTCCGCCGAGGCGGCAGCGAGAAAGGTCGCCTTCGTGCGCTGCAACGGAACCGATGAGCACACGTCGAAGAGAAACGAATATTACGGCATCCAGGACTGCCGCGCCGTCGTGCTGGGCGGGATACCCTACAGCAACTGCGCTTACGGGTGCCTCGGCCTTGGCAGCTGCAGCGAGGTCTGTCCGGAGAACGCCATCCGCTTCAGGAACGGCGTGGCGGTCGTCAACAAGGAAGCCTGCGTGGGATGCGGACTGTGCGTCAAAAACTGTCCGCGGCACCTGATCGAACTGGTGCCCTATGACCAGAAGGTGCTTGTCCGCTGCAGCAACCCCGAGAAGGGCAAGAGCGTGAAGGAAAACTGCGACGTCGGCTGCATCGGCTGCAAGCTCTGCACCCGTCAGTGTGAGAGCGGCGCCATCACGGTGGACGAAGCGCTGGCCAGGATCGATTACAGCAAGTGTACCAACTGTGGAAAATGTGCGGAAAAATGTCCGCAGCGCAGCATTATAGCATAAAAGCAGGAGAAAGCTATGAATAAGAGGATGATCTGTAAAGTGGTATGCGCCGTGGCCGTGCTGGCCCTGAGCATACTGACGCTGACCGGCGTGATCACCGGAAAGAAAGTCATCTTCCGCGCCATGAAACCTGCGGGGGAAATGCTTACCCGCGAAGACATCGAGTACCAGGATGTGGAGGCGCCGGAAGCGGCTTCGGCCGACGGAGTCGTATCCGCCGATGAGTGGGCGGACACCTATCCTTATATCACGGCCTCCATGGGGGCCAACGCCGACAACAACTATACGACCGACTATCTTGAGGAGGATCCGTACCTGACAAATATTTATGAGGGATACGGGTTCGCAAAGGATTATAAGAGCGCCAGGGGACATTCCTACACGCTCGAGGATGTGGCGGCGACCGCCAGGCCGCATGCCACGGCGAACTGCCTTACCTGCAAGACGCCGAATTTCACGAAGCTGGTGAACGACCAGGGCGTGGGAGCCTACACGATGGATTTTAACGAGGTCCACGCGATGATGCAGGAGACCGTCAGCTGCTACAACTGTCACGGAAATGACGCGGGCAGCGGCGGGAAGATCGTGATCACCCATTCCTATGTGGAGAAAGCGCTCGGAAGCAATATGGATACCATCGACCCGGCAACTTTAAGCTGCGGTCAGTGCCATATCGAGTACTACTTCGCTCCGGAGACGAAAGAGACGTCCATGCCGTACACATCGGTCGAGTCCATGACACCGACCGCCATTCTGGCTTACTATGATTCGATCGGCTTTTCGGACTGGACACAGGAGAGCACCGGCGCGCAGATGCTCAAAGCACAGCATCCCGAGATGGAGACTTACCTTCACGGAAAGCATGCCGCCCAGCTTAACTGCGCGGACTGCCACATGGCGCTGGTCCAGGAGGATGACGGGACTGTCTATCACAGCCATGAGCTCGTCAGCCCGCTGGAGGATGAGCGCATCCTGGCCCGCTGCGTGGAGTGCCACGGCACCCGAGACATGGTCTCCTATGTGCATTCCATCCAGAGCGAGATCACCGAGAGGGAGACCGTCGTCGGGAACGAGCTTTCCGATATGAAGGACCTGCTCGCAAAGGCCGTTTCGGACGGATCGCTGGAAGAGAGAGATCTGGAAACGGTGCGCAGGCTCTACCGCGAGGCGCAGTGGTACTTTGATTTCTGCTATGTGGAGAACAGCGAAGGTGCGCATAATTCCTCGCTGGCAAAGGAGTGCCTCAACACGGCGGAGAACAAGATCAATGAAGCGCTGAGGATCCTTCCCGGAGAAGAGATCGAAGAGGAGACTGAGGCAGTTTGAAAAAAGCGTTGAAATTTCTGAGCTCCATGCAGTTTGCGATGATCCTCCTGCTGGTGCTTATCATTGCCTGCGCAGCGGGCAGCCTGGGAAGGGATGATGTATTCCGCAGCTGGTGGTTCATCCTGATCACGGCTTTTTTATGTATCAATCTGTTCCTGTGCAATCTCGTGCGCCTGCCCTCTCTGGTCAGGCGCTTTAAACAGGCTGCGGATCCGGCCTTTATCGCCGGGGCCGCGCCGACCGTGTCTTTTCGCTGCAGAGGAAGCCGCGATGCGGTGAAAAAGCTTTTTGAAAAGACAGGGTTTGCGTGGAAAGAGGAGCAGGACGGACAGGTCTGCTGCCAGAAACACCGGATCGGCCTTTGGGGGGCCTGGGTGTGCCATCTGGGAATCCTCATCGTCATTCTCGGCTTCGGGCTGGGACAGATGCTGAAGCGGGAATATGTGGTCTACGGCGTTCCGGGGCAGTCGAAGCCGATCGGGGATACTTCACTGATCCTCACGATCGACGATTTTGAGGTGGATCTGAGGGAGGACGACACGGTGCGCCAGTACCGGACGGACCTGACGGTCCGTAATGCGTCCGACGGCACTTCGAAAAGCGGCACGGCCGCCGTGAATGCGCCTTGTTCTCTGTACGGGATGCGCTTTTACCAGAATTCCACCGGTTGGGCCGCCGACATCCATATTTCCAAAGACGGGAAGAGCCTGCAGGAGGAGACGATCTGCGCAGGCGATTTCACTGCCGTAAAGGATAAGCCGGATCTGGTGATCTACCTGAATGCCTTTTACCCGGACTATGTCCTGGAGGATGGCGGCCCGAAGTCGCGCACTTCGCAGCTGAACAATCCGGCGTATCTGTACTCGGTCTACTACCAGGGGCGGATGCTGGGAATGAACGCGCTGATGCAGGAGGAGGAGCTTACGATCGACGAGTATACCGTCACGTTCTCCGATCCGCGCTCATTCACCCTTATCCAGGTCAAACGCGATCCGCTCACACCGATGGCGCTGATCGGAGGCCTGGTCACGCTGGTCGGGCTGTTTCTTGCCTTTTACCTGCAGACGGCCTGGATCCGCGCCGGCAGGGAGAGTGACGATGTGTGGCTGATCGGGGCGGCAAGCCGGAAAGGAGGCTCCCTCTTCAACGAAAGGCTGAAGGAGGAGGCGGCAGAGTGCGGACTGACGATCATTGAGGGGGAGGATGCATATGAACCCTGAGACATTTCTTAAGATCGAGAACACGCTGTTCACGGCGGTGATGCTGCTCTACTTTGCGGCCATGGTTCTTTACTTTATCTTTGTCACCATGAAAAAACAGAAGATGGCTGCCATTGCGAACTTTCTTCTGCTTGTGGGTTTTGTCCTGCACACCGCAGCGCTCATCGCCCGCGGGATCGGCGCGGGACGGATGCCCATGACCAACCAGTATGAATTTGCGACCAGCTTTGCCTGGGGCCTCTGCCTCGTGAGCCTCATCTTCATACACAGGTACCGCTTCCAGGTGCTGGGAGCGGCCGCAGCTCCGGTCATCTTCCTGATCATCGGCTACGCCGCGATGCAGAGCAGGGATGTACACGGACTGATGCCCTCACTGCAGAGTAACTGGCTCGGTTTTCACGTATCGTCGGCGATCATCGCATACGGATCGTTCGGCGTATCCTTTGCGATCGGGATCATGTTCCTGATCCGGGAGAAGATCCGGGAAGGCAGCTTCTTTGACCAGCATATCCCTTCCCGCGAAAAGCTTGACCTGATCGGGTACCGGGCGGCCGCGCTGGGCCTGCTGTTCTTGACCTTCTGCATCATCACGGGGTCCATCTGGGCCGAACGGGCCTGGGGATCTTACTGGAGCTGGGACCCCAAAGAGACGTGGTCGTTGATCACCTGGCTGATCTATGCTCTCTACATGCACCTGCGCATCCAGCGCGGATGGCGCGGGAGAAGCGCCGCCATCTTCGCCGTGATCGGCTTTGTGGCGGTCCTGTTCACCTATATCGGGGTGAATACGTTCCTGCCGGGGATACACAGCTATAAATAACATTCTGACAGGGGACAGTCCTGTATACAATATCGGCCGGGCAAAGTGGATGCTGAGCGCGTCGCTGACTTGAAAAGGCTGCGCCGCCTATCAGACGCGTTCTTCGCAAACTCGCGCTCCTGGGAGCGCTCAGACAGTGCTCCGAACGCGTCGCTATGCTCGCCTTTTCTGACGTCAGCTTCCTACCGCTCAGCATCCTTCTTTGCCCGGCCGATATTGTTTCACATCACTGCCTCCAGGCCTCACGACGTGAAGCCATAAAACGGTTCTGTGTCAGGATCCGCTGACAGGGGGACAGTCCTCGGAAAGCTAAAATAACATAAAACAACTTCAAGGATCTTCAGCTATTTGCCGCTCTTGAAAACGCTGCGCCGCTTATCTGGCGCATTCTGCGCTAACTCGCCCGCTTACGCGTGCTCAGACAGAGCTGCGAATGCGCCGCTATGCTCGCGTTTTCTGCAGCGGCGGCATAAGCTGAAGATCCTTTTGAAGTTGTCTTATGTTATTATTATGCACTTTCTTCAGGGACTGTCCTTTAGAGGTTTATATTTAACAACATGCGGAAAATTCAAAAAGGCCTTCAGCTTAGGCAGCCGCAGCAGAAAATGCGAGCATAGCGGATGCTTTCGGAGCTTGTCTGAGCACACAAAGTGTGCGAGTTGCGAAGAAAGCATCCTGATAAGCGGCGCAGCATTTTCAATGCGGCAACTGGCTGAAGGCCTTTGATTTTTTCGCATGTTGTTGATATTACCAACTATTCTTTTTCGCAGATGGTTTCCAGAAAGGCGCTCAGTGCTTTAAACTGGCCCGGTTCGAGCCGGAGGGCGTACTGAAGCATCCGGTTTTCCTGCCGGCTCACGATCATGGACTCCTCTTCCTCTTCCATAAAGAACTGGGAAAGGGAGATGCCGAAGGCGTCGCAGATCTTTTCGAGCGAGGGGATGGTCGGAAGTGTATTTTTTCTGTACCAGGAGGATATGGTCGATTGTGTAAGGCCTGACTTGAGGGAGAGCTGGTATTCGCTCCAGCCTCGCTGCCTGCGTAATTCGGAGATCTTATCTAGTACATTCATGTCGGTCCTCCTGGTGTTTCGTCGGGGGTAAACGGTGTTGCTTTTAACGTATTTTTGTAAATTGTAACCTGTAAAAACGAAGCAGTCTGTATGTAAAAGCGTATTAATAATACGCATTTATAAAGCATCCCTTCGCCTGGTGGAAGGACGCCCGCTTTTTCCGGCTTGATTTGAATTACGCAAGGACGTATAATATCTTGATGAACTTGCAGGATATGAAAAAAGGAGATATGACGTGAAATATTGGAAACTGTTCGCTGCGGCTGCGGCCGGAGCCGTATTATTTAGTATGAATGCTGCTGCCGGGGAGACGGAGCTTCCTGCAGAGGCAGAGGAAATGATCGAGATCGGTGAGGGCGGCTCGGAGGATGATTTCAAGGTCGTTCTGACGAATGAAGGCGGCGCGGCGATCACGGGCATCGCGATCGCGGTGAACGATGAAGAGCCGGGCGAAAACCTGCTCGGGGAAGATGAGCGGCTGGAGGTATCCCAGTCTGCACAGCTGACGCTTACACCGGCGCCGATGGATGAGGTGACCTTTATGCCGGCTCTGTACAATATGGAGCTGACTTTTGAGGACGGTTACGTGTGCGTGCTGCACTCCTTCCCCTTCGGGGATACGGACAGCGCCGTGATCGGACGTGTGCAGCTGACTGAAGACCAGCTCGACGATCCGAAGGATGCCGACAAGGCCGTGTTCGCTTACATCACTTATACAAGCAGTTTTATGGGATCCGAGCAGGATACGATCATGCCGGAATGGGCGAGGATCGCTCCCGTAAAGGCCGGAGAGGCTGCCGCTTCGATGGGCAGCGGTGAAGGCACGGGATCCGGTGACGAAAACGACTGGTGCCTTGTAGGAGGATTATTAGACTGATGTCGCTTGTCTCAAACCTGTTTCTACTGTTCGTTCTCGTATTGGCGGTCGTTTACTATACAGTACCATCCCGTTTTCAATGGGTGGTACTTTTAGTATTCAGTTACCTTTACTATATTTCCGGGAACGCAAAATACCTGGTCTATATCGTCTCTTCGACCGTTGTCATCTACCTGGCAGGATTCCTGATCGGGCGGATGAAGGAGAACGGGGCGCCGATTGAAAGGCAGAGGATGGTCCTCATCGCGGGACTCGTCATCAATCTGGGACTCCTGTGCGTGGTCAAGTACCTCGGACCGGTCGTCGATTTTCTTAATCACACATTTAAAGTGCAGATTCCGGGCATGGCGATCCTTATGCCGCTGGGAATCTCTTTCTATACCTTCCAGTCGTGCGGATATCTGATCGACGTCTACTGGGGGAAGGTAAAGGCGGAGAAGAACCCGGCGTATTTTGCGCTGTTCGTCTCTTTCTTCCCGCAGCTGCTGCAGGGACCTATCGGAAAGTACGAGCGCCTGGGCGGCCAGTTCCGGGAACCCCATAAGTTCGACTGGCTGAGGATCCGCAACGGCGTGGAGCGCATCCTGTGGGGCTACTGCAAAAAGATGATCCTGGCGGACTGGGCCGGTGTGTTTGCCGATACGATCTGGGCTGACCTGGACCGTTTTAACGGCGTGGCCTTCTTTGCGCTGATCTTCTACGGCATCCAGCTCTATGCCGACTTTTCCGGCGCGATGGACGTGGTCATCGGCGTTGCCTCCCTGTTTGGGATCACCCTCGATGAGAACTTCCGCCGGCCGTATCTGGCCACTTCCGTGGCGGATTTCTGGAAACGCTGGCACATCACGCTGGGCGACTGGATGATGAGCTACGTGTTCTATCCCATCTCCCTGTCTAAATGGATGATGAAGTTTTCCAAATGGTGCCGCAATGTATTCGGCAAGAAATACGGAAGAGTGGTGCCGATCGCCCTGGCTGACCTGCTGGTCTTCCTGCTGGTCGGTATCTGGCACGGCGCAAGCTGGAAATATGTGGTCTACGGCCTGCTCAACGGCGGGATCATCGCTTTCAGCGAGCTGATGGTATACAATTACAGGGACTGGAAGAAGAAGCTCCACATTACGGGAAAGGAAGGCTGGTTCCACGCATTTGCCGTGATCCGCACCTTTATCATCATCAACCTGCGCTGGTTCTTTGACCGATCGGATACGCTCCGGCAGGCTTTCTACATGATAAAGCAGGCCTTCACTCACTTTGATCCCTCGCAGCTTCTGCAGATCAACGCCGGCAGGGGAGGCACCGCTTTCGTGCCCCAGGCGCTGGCGATCATCTTCATCGGGTCCGCCCTGATGGTCATCGCCGGGATCCGGCAGGAGAACGGGCACGATCTCCAGGAGGAGGTCAACTCGCTTCCCGTTCCCGTCACTTTCCTGTGCTGCATGGGCATGCTGGTACTGATCGGCGTGTTCGGCTGCACCGGTACACCGAGAGGATTTATCTATGCACAGTTTTAAACGGACGCTCAGAGCCCTCATTATATGTGTCCTGGTGATCGCCGTCCTGGCAGCGCTGGATTTTGCACTTTATCCGTGCACCTTCATCCGCAGCGATATCCACCGCGTGACCACGCAGACCTTTGATGATGTCTATCTGGGGACCTCACACGGGAAACTCAATATCGATCCGGAGGCGGCCGAGAGCGTTTCGGGCCGCAGCGGGCACAACCTTTGTGTCGGCGGCGAGTATCCGGTCGACGCTTATTACATGCTCAAGCTGATGATCGAGACCGGCCACGCGCCGGGCAGGGTCATCTATGAGGCTTCACCGGGATATTTCGTGAAAGAAAAGGAGGAGGGCAACAACTACCTGCTCTTCATCCATGAATTCCCGCTGTCAAAGGCGAAGATCTCCTATTTCGCGGATGTCGTCGCCGGCTGCAATTTCCGCACGAGCCTGTTCCCCTGGTATGAGTACGACTTCCTCTATGAGCTGAAGAACATGAAGGATACCGTCGTCAAAAAATGGACCAGGGATTATTCAGCGGAGAGCTTTACGACCGATACCCAGGAGTACCACGAGAACGGATTTGTGGAGCGCTACCCCGTTCCCTCCGACGACTTTTCGTTAAACGGAGTGGACCGGCCGGATATCACCTACCTGAACCAGGACAATGTGAAATACATCGTTAAGCTCATTGAGCTCTGCAGGGAAAACGGGATCGAATTTGCCGCGGTCACGACGCCGGTACCGGACGTGACCATCCGGGAGTATGCCCAGGATTACGCGGCCTTCGACAGCTATTTTACCTCCCTGTTTGCGGCGCAGAATGTGCCCTACTACAATTTCAACGGACAGTACGCCCAGGCAGCGTCTCACGACCCGAAGGATTATACCGACCTGGACGGCCATATGAACGGCGATGCGGCCAGGACTTTCTCGAAGACACTGGCGGCTTTGCTGGACAGATCATGAGGAGATGACGATCTTAGTATGAAGCGGAATTTGACGGCCTTGCTGGCTGTCCTTATGACGGCCTTATGGGTGATATCCGCCGCAGGCGCCGGCGAAAAGGAAGAGAACGCCTGGGTGGAGAAAAAGGGATATTACTTCTATAAAGGAGAGGACGGAGAACTGGTCACCGGCCTTGCCGAGATCGACGGGAAAAAGTGCCTGTTCGATGAGAACGGCTGCCAGCTTCACGGCTGGAGAAAAGTCGATGACAAGTATTATCATTTCCGGTATGCCGATGAGGCTGAGGGCTATGCGGATACGGATACCACCATTAACGGGATCCGGATCGATGAGAACGGTGAGGCGATCGTGGATTCGGACGCCGTGACGGCGAAGGCGGAGACGATGGTCTGCTACAGCCAGTGGACGGACGAGTTCATCCGGCCTTCGATGACCTGGCGCCAGAAGCTCTACGCCTGCCTGTTTGAACTGCGCAAGTTCCCCTACCGGGCGGAGGGCGAGGATGTCCTGAGCATTGACAACTGGGATGTCATCTGCGCGAGGGAGCTTTACCTCAGAAAGGATAAGGAACGGTACGCCAACTGCTACCGCTTCGCTGCCGGCTTTGCGTACATGGCCAATGCCATCGGCTATGAGAATATCAAGACCTGTGCCATGTGGGGGCACGGTTGGACAATGATCAACGGGAACATCTTCGATATTCCCCACACGATCCGCCTGGGAAACGACTATTTCCCGGTCCCGAAGGACAAGCACGACAATTTCCCGGCTTCCTACATCCGGGATATTCAGCTGATGTAACGCATGGAAGATGAGAGGCTCTGGAAATAATGATCAATATTCTTGATTACCTGGAAAGATCGGCCGCGAACTGGCCGGATAAGACCGCTTTCGCGGATGAGACGGACACCTGTACCTTCAGTGAACTGCTGATGAAGGCGCGCGCCGTGGGCAGCGGCCTTGCACCCTACGACTGCTTCGGACGCCCGGTGATGATCCTGATGGAGAAGAGCGTCGTCACGATCGAGATGATGATGGGCAGCGTATGCGCAGGCGGATTTTACGTGATCCTGGATGCGGCGCAGCCGATCGAGCGGCTGAACCGGATCATCGAAACGCTGCAAAGCCGCGTGATGATCGTCTCCTCAGAGAACGAGGAGCTGGCACAGAAGCTGGACTTTGACGGGACCGTGCTCTCGCCGGCGCAGCTTCTGGAGACAAAGACGGACGATGAGTGGCTTGAGAGCATTCGCAGCCGGATGACCGACGTGCTGCCTTTATACGTCCTGTTCACCTCCGGTTCGACCGGCGTGCCCAAGGGCGTGGTGGTCTCTCACCGCTCGGTGATCGACTTTATCGGCTGCTTTACCGAGACTTTCGGTATCGGCCCGGAGGACGTGCTGGGCAATCAGGCCCCCTGGGACTTCGACGTATCCGTCAAGGATATCTACAGCGGCATCTTCTCGGGAGCCCGGGTGGAGATCCTGCCCAGGAAGCTGTTCTCGTTCCCGATGCTGCTGATCGACCATCTGATCGAGCGGGAAGTCACCTCCCTGACATGGGCGGTGTCGGCGCTGGCGATCATATCGACGCTGAACGGCCTCTCCTACAAGGTGCCGGAAAAGATCCGCCGCATCATGTTCTCTGGCGAGACCATGCCCATCCGCTGCCTGAATTACTGGCGCTCCTATTATCCGGAGGCTTCCTTCGTCAATCTGTACGGACCGACGGAGATCACCTGCAACTGCACGTATTACAAGGTTGACAGAAACTTCGAACCGGGCGATAATCTGCCCATCGGGATCCCGTTCCTGAATGAGACCGTGTTCCTGCTTGATGAGGAGGACAAACTGGTCACACAGGCGGATACCGGCAAAAAGGGCGAGATATGCGTGAGCGGGACTGCGCTGGCCCTCGGCTATTACCGCAACTGGGAGCAGACTCAGAAAGCCTTTGTACAGAACCCCCTCAATGACGCGTATCTGGAGCCGATCTACCGCACCGGCGACCTGGGATACTTCAATGAGAGAGGAGAGATGTGCTTCACCTCCCGCAAGGATTTCCAGATCAAGCACATGGGACACCGCATCGAGCTGGGCGAGATCGAATCCGCGCTCGAGAAGGTGGAGGCTGTCGGCAGAAGCTGCGTCCTGTTTGATGAAAAGAAAAACAAGATCGTCTGCTTCTACCAGGGAATGGCGGACAAAAAGCAGATCGCTTCTCAGCTGAAGACGATCATCCCGGACTTCATGGTCCCGAACCGTTTTGTGAAACTGGATGAACTGCCGATCACCAAGAACGGCAAGATCGACCGCAAAAAATTAAAGGAGACGTTATAAGATGGAAGAACTGATGAACATTCTGGAAGAGATCTGCCCCGATGTCGACTTCGAAAACGAGGAAGCGCTCGTGGACGACAAACTGCTGTCCTCCTTCGAGATCATCTCCATCATCGCCGAGATCAGCGATGAATTCGGGATCACCCTCTCCCCCGCGGAGATCATTCCCGACAACTTCAATTCCGCGCAGCGGATGTGGGATATGATCCAGAGACTGCAGGGCTGAGAAATATCTGAAAAAAGACTGCCGCACGGCCGCCGGAGGGAGGAAGCATCTTCCCGCGGGCGGCCGTGTTTTATTCCGGCGCTTCCCGGGGGATATACCATTTGGCATAAGCATGTGGTATAATAAACGACGTGATATCGATTTTAATACTTCAGGAGAAAAGATCATGAACAAATATAAGACTGCGATCGTAATGGATTCGGGCGGCGACCTGCCGTTCGAGCTGTGTGAAAAGGAAGGCATTGAGTTCCTGCCGCTGCATGTGATCTATCCGGAGAATGATTATTATGACGGCATCGATATCGACCCCATGATGATCTACAACCGTTTTCCGGGGGAGATCCCCTCTACCTCGACGCCCTCGCTGGGCGAGGTTCATACGCTGCTCCAGTCGCTGAAGGACAAAGGGTATGAGAATGTGATCGCGATCGCGATCTCCTCGCACCTGAGCAGTACCGGCAATACCATTGCCATGGCGGCCAAGGATTTTGAGGACCTGAACGTTTACGTGTATAATACGAAGAACATCTCCTTCGGCAGCGGGATCTTCGCTCTGTGGGCTGCGAGAAAGCGGGCGGAGGGCTGGACCTATGAACAGCTGATCGAGGGCCTGGAAAAGAAGAACCAGGATTCGCGCATCTTCTTTTACATGGATACGCTCAAGTACCTGCGCCACGGCGGCCGCATCGGACTGGTGGCCTCCTTTGTGGGTGAGATGCTCCACATCAAGCCGATCATCTCGTGTAACCCCGAGGGCATCTACTATACCGTGGCCAAGATCCGCGGCAGCCGGGGCGGCAAGAGCCGCCTGATCGAAGAAGCTCTGAACGTGGCCGGCGATAAGAAGTGCTGGATCATAGTCGGTGAGGGAGCCGCCCACGAGGAGGCCCTGAAGCTGGAAGCCCTGGTGAAGGAGAAACTGCCGAATGCCGAGGTGCTGTTCACCAAACAGATCACAGCCACGCTGGCCAACAACACCGGACCGGGCCTGCTGGGACTGGAAGTGTTCGTGGAGCCGTAAACGCTGACAGTAGCATAATAACAACAAAAGACAGATTCAAAGGATCTTCAGCCAGTTGCCGCTTTTGAAAAAGCGGCTGCCTAAGCTGAAGATCCTTTTGAATCTGTTCTTTGTTGCTAAATCTTTCTCTTCGCCAGGGAGTCGTGCGCACCGCGACCGCAAGCTCCTCGCGCACCGCGCACGGAAATGGACGGTTTTGTGTCAGCGTACGCTGGCAGGGGACGGTTCCCATGTCATTTAGATAAGGTATTTCAGCAATTAATTTATAATAAAGACGATCAAAGCAGAAGTAGGCGTAGAGATATCAGCTATCGGATTTCTATATGCCAGCTTCATGTACAAGAATCCAGAACGGGCGTAGAGATATCAGCTATCGGATTTCTATATGCCAGCTTCACGTACAAGAATCCAGAACGGGCGTAGAGATATCAGTCATTTGAAATCTATAGGCCCGCTTTAGCGGACGAACAACCAGAACGGGCGTAGAGATATCAGTCATCTGAAATCTATAGGCCCGCTTTAGCGGACGAACAACCAGAGCGGGCGTAGACATATCAGCTATCTGAAATCTATAGGCCCGACTTAACGGACGAACTTCCTGCGCAGGCGTAGAAAAACTTGCTTGTTAAAATCTCTGCGCCTTCAGATATGAGACGGTTCTGTGTCATACAGAGCTGACAGAGGGACAGTCCTTAGCAGTTAAAGGAAAGAATAAAATGCAGTATCCTGTCCTAAGGGGACGTGGCCGCAGCGCCGGTACTTGGCGAGGGCGAAGCCCAAGCCTTATGTACCGCTGCGCGAGGCCAGAGCGCGAGCGTTCCCCGTGGACTGGGTGCTGCATTTTATTCTGCGGTACCTGCAAGGACTGTCCCCTGTCAGCGCCGGATGACACAAAACCGTCCCCTGTCATAATTTCTGCGAGTATGGTATATTTACCTTATCGAAATGGGAAGGCAGTTATCTGAATGAAGACGAATAACAGACATGAACTGATGACGCAGACTCCGGTTCCGGAGCTGATCGTTCATCTGGCGGTCCCGACGATCATCAGCATGCTCGTGACCGGCATTTACAATACGGCGGATACGTTTTTTGTCGGGAGGATCTCGACGCAGGCGACCGCAGCGGTCGGCCTGGTGTTCTCGGTGATGGCGATCATCCAGGCGTTCGGCTTCTTCTGCGGGCACGGCTCGGGGAATTACCTGTCGAGGGCGCTGGGCGCCGGCAGGGAGAAGGAGGCGAACGAGATGGCCTCCACGGGCTTTGCGGTCGCGCTGCTGATCGGCGCCTGCCTGGCGGCGGTGGGTATTTTTAACCTGGAGCGGATCGCGCTGTGGGTGGGGGCAACGCCAACCACGCTGGAGGATACGATGACCTACATGCGGATCATCCTCCTGGGGGCGCCGTTCATGTGCGGCCAGTTCGTGATCAACAACCAGCTGCGTTTCCAGGGAAGCGCGGTCTACGCGATGATCGGCCTGATGTGCGGCGCTGTCATGAACATGTTCCTGGATCCGCTGCTGATCCTGGTATTCCATATGGGCGTGGCCGGCGCGGCGATCGCCACGGTGGCCGGGCAGATCACAAGCTTTATCGTGCTGCTCATCGGCAGCTCAAAAGGAGAGAATATCCGCCTTAACATAAAGAACGTGCGGTTTAACCGGACCTATCTGCTGGGGATCTTAAACGGCGGCGCTCCGTCGCTGCTGCGCCAGGGGATGGCGGCGGTCGCGACGCTGCTGCTCAACACGGCGGCCGGAAACCTGGGAGGCGATGCGGCGATCGCGGGCATGTCCATCGTGACGCGCATCCTGGCCATGACGGTCTCGGCCCTGATCGGGTTCGGACAGGGTTACCAGCCCATGTGCTCGTACAATTACGGCGCCGGCCTGAAGAGGCGGGTGAGAGAGGGGTACTTCTTCTGCGTGAAGTACGGGACCATCGTGCTTGCAGTGGTCAGCGCCCTGTGTGCAGTCTTTGCGCCTCAACTGATCAGCCTGTTCAGGAAGGATCCGGACGTGATCGCGGTAGGCGCGTCAGCCCTGCGCTGGCAGGCGGCGGCGCTGCCGCTGATGGGGACCTCTGTCCCCTCCAACATGATGCTGCAGTCCATCGGCAAGGGCGTGAAGGCCAGCATCACTTCGGCGGCGCGGAGCGGGATCTTCTTCATACCGCTCATCCTTATCCTGCCGAGGATGTTCGGGCTCTTCGGAGTCGAGATCACACAGGCCGTCGCGGACGTCTTCGCCTTCGCGCTGACTGTGCCCATGGCGGCATCGGAACTGAAAAAGATGAAAGTGGACGATGATCACAGGGAGTAGACATACATGGAAAAAAAGCATCGACTGCTGATAGTGGAAGATGAGGCAAGGATCGGGGAACTGATCCGGAAGCTGATCCACTGGGATGAGCTCGGCCTCGAATGCCAGGGGATGGCCGCAAACGGACAGATCGCCTATGATACGATCTGCACCGATCAGCCCGATATCGTGATCACGGATATACGCATGCCCAGGATCAACGGGCTGGATCTGATAGAGATGTCCAGAAAGCTCTTTCCGGACATCCGCTTTATCGTGCTCAGCGGCTACAAGGAGTTCGAGTATGCCCACCGGGCGCTGCAGTACGAGGTGGACGGCTACCTGCTCAAGCCGATCAATGAGGAGGAACTCAACGAGACGCTCCTGAAGGTGGTCGGGACCCTGAAGAAGGGAGAACTCGACAGGCTTGAACAGCAGAAGATGCGTCAGGTGGCGGACCAGGGCCGGAAACTGATCAAGAGGGACTTCCTTCTGAACATCATCGGGCAGGAGGAGGGCGATCCGGATGCGGCGATCGCGGCGGATGACGCCCCTGTGGAGCTGACCGGCGGATGTTTCCGGGGCATAGACATCAAGCTCGACTGCGCCGATCCGGAGGACTCGAGCCGGAGGCGGGAGAGGGCGATCGTCGAGAAAGTGTCCGCGATCGTCGAACAGGGACTGGGGCAGTATGTTGACGAGGTGCTCTGCTGTGAGAAGGAGTACCTGAACATCTACTGCCTGTTCAACTACGATGCGGCGGTCTCCCGGGAGATCCGCACATGCATCGGGACCATCCTGTCCGAGATCACTTCCTACCTGATGAAGTATGACGACTATGAAGTCACGATCGGCATCGGCGGTGAGAAGACGGAGTTCGGACAGATCCGCTTCTCCATCCGTGAAGCTTACCAGGCGGTTATGAACCGGATCCGGATGGGGACCGGGCGCCTGATCTACCGGGAGACGCTGGGAGAACTGGCTGATTACGTGAGTCCGGTAAAAGGCGCAGCGGAGGAGCTGACCGGTTATATCGAAACCTACAGCGCCGACCAGCTCTGCGCGCTGATCGGGAAGATCCTGGACGAGTATGCCGCGTCGGAGACGGCGGACCAGGGAGGTCTCTACGAGATCGCATCGGAGATCATCGATCTGTTTTTTGACGCAGCCGGCAGCGGGGAAGGCGAGTTTGGACAGGACCGGAAGCGGATCAGGCGAAAGTGCTGCCACTGCACTTCCCTGACCAGACTCAAAAAATGTCTGACCGGTGAGCTGCGGCAGGTCCTGGAGCTGAGCCTGGAGGCGGCAAAGAGCGAATCGGCGCGCCCGGTGAGGCTGGCCAAGGCTTATGTGGACGAGCACTATGCCGAGAAGATCGTGCTGGAGGACCTGGCGGATATCGTGGGTTTGAACGCCGTCTATTTCAGCGTGCTCTTCAAAAAAGAGACCGACATGAACTTCAGCCAGTACCTGATCTGGGTGCGCATGGAGAAGGCGAAGGAGTTGCTGCGGGGCACGAACGAGACCGTGGCGGCCATCGGTGAACAGGTGGGATACAAGGACAGCCGGTATTTTTCCCAGACCTTCACAAAGGTAGTGGGGATCAAGCCCGCGCTGTACCGCAGGATGCATTCGTGACCGTAAGGAGCCAGGCATGAGAATATCGGACCGGATGAAGATACTGATCATCGCACAGATCCTGCTCTGTGCTTTGTCCGCGGCCCTGATGCTGATGGGGAAGGGGCCGGAGCGTACGGCGGTGTCCGTTGTCCTGGCCGCCGGGGAGGCCGGGCTGGTGCTGGCAGCCCTGATCGGCGTATTCCGGCCGCTCAGGCGTATGGAGCAGATCGCCCTGAGGCTGATCGATGACGAGGCACCCGAAAAAGAGAAGCTGGAGGAGGCCATCCGGGAGGAGCCGTATCTGGAGCTCCTGGACAAAGTCGTTCGCATTTACGCGGATGAGCTGACAAGGCGCAGCACCGCGGAGATCTTTGACAAGCAGACAGAGCTGACGGCGCTCCAGAGCCAGATCAATCCGCATTTTCTCTACAATACGCTCGAGACGATCCGCGGGCAGGCCCTGATCGACGGGAACACACAGATCGCCGTCATGACGGAGGCACTGGGAGCCTTCTTCCGCTACAGCATCAGCCGCAAGGGTACCCTGGTGACGCTCCGCGAGGAGCTGGACAATATCCGCAATTACATGCTCATCCAGCAATACCGTTTCGACAACCGCTTTTCGCTCGAGATCATCGTGGATGAGGCTGACGAGGAAGCCTACGATTACCTTATCCCGAGGCTGATCATCCAGCCGGTGGTGGAGAATGCCATCTTTCACGGCATGGAGGATATGGACGAGGGCGGCGTGGTGACCATCGAGGTGATGGTGACGGACCAGAATCTGATCCTGATGATCTCGGATAACGGCATCGGCATTCCGGAGGACGAACTGGAAGCTTTGAATGAGCAGATCCACTCGAGGGACCGGAAGCTGGAGGAACCGACGGGGGGCACTCACCGGACGGGGATCGCGCTGCCGAATATAAACCGGAGGATCCAGCTGCTGTTCGGCGATGATTACGGCGTGAACGTGTACAGCACGCTCGGCGTGGGAACGGACGTGGAGATCATGATCCCGGCCGATTACAAGCGGGAGGAGGACGAATGAAAAGAGAAGCCCTCCGCATCAACGACTATACGGGAACGGATCCTTACGGGACCGGGCTCAGGAGGATCAGCCTGCTTTTGCCGGAGCAGGAGTGCACCGGCTTTCTGGGACTTTCCTCCTCGGGAAAGGATCATCTGATCCATCTGCTGACAGGCAGGACGGACCCTGATTTTGAGAAGATGAAGCTGAGCATCCGGGGAGAGAGGATCCGAAGCGCGGAGAGGCTCACGGAGCTGGTGTGCCGGATGCACCCCGACAATTACCGGGTACGGGACTGGTCGGTGGCGGAATATGCCGCGCTGGTGAGGGCCGGATGGCTGCTGATGGGGAAAAACAGGCGCCGCATGAGGGAGGAGGTGCAGGCGCTGCTGGACCGTATCTGCCCGGGGATGCTGGCGGATACGCAGCTGCAGGATCTCTCCCCCTATGAAAAGAGGATGGCGGACCTGGCCAAGACCTGTCTTAAGGGGGCCGGGGTGCTGGTGATCGAGGATGACCTGGAAGACCTGCGGGCCCATGAACAGACGGCCTTTGCCGCGCAGATGCGGCGGATCGCCCGGGAATATCATTTCACCGTGATCGTAAGCTCCCACTCGTATGAGGTCATCCGGCTGCTGTGCGACCAGCTGATCTTTTTCAGGGACGGGCGCATCGTGCGCAAATGCCGGGCTGCGGCGGTGGCGGGCCGCGGTGAGATCGAACGGTACCTGCTCGGAGCCAAGAGCGATGCCCAGAAAAGCCTGGAGGATTACATCCGCGGACAGAGCGGGGAGGAGCCGGGGGAGGAGTATGCGCAGCCGGTCTACCGCGTGAGGGGGCTGCCTGTTTATTCCGACACGGGAAAGACACACCCGGTCGACCTGAACTTCTCGCCCGGAAGCATCACGACGCTGCTGGTGATGAACGAAGCACAGCGCATGCGCCTGTTCGATAACATATCGGGAAGGGATACCGACAGGGAGGTCTACTGCGTGATCGGGGACCGGCGCCTCTCGGCGGGAGAGTACGAGCAGTTCGTGCGCGCAAAGGTGGTCTCGATCCTGCGGCCGGGAAGCCGCGAAGAACTGTTCAGGAATATGAGCGTCTCGGAGAACCTGCTGCTGCCGTCGCTTGAGAAGATCTCCGGGGCGGACTACCTGTTTGAATCGAAAAGCCTGATCAATGCCGTGGACGACTCGCCGACACTGCCTGCGGACCGGGAAGCCATGATGGGACAGATGAATGTGAACGACCGGATCGCGGTGGTGATGGAGCGCTGGCTGCTTTACAATCCGAAGGTGCTGGTCCTGATGGATCCGTTCGAGCGGTGCGACCTGTACGGGGTCTCCATGGTGCGCTCGTACATCCTGCGCTTTGCAAGCATCGGGGCGGCCGTGATCGTTCTGCGCGTCAGGGACGAATATATGGAGGATATCTCGGATGAGATCATCCGTCTGTAGGGGGAGAGAATCTTCTAAAGATTCTCCCCCCTTTTCTTAATTGTCTCACGTTGGCTTCCCTGGGAGCTCATTTTATACTGTAATCACCATTATGTGTGTGGACCGGTGAGGCCGGTCCGGCTCAAAAAAGGAGGATGTTATTATGAAGAAAAGACTGTTGGCTCTCGTTGCAGTCGCTGCAACCATGATCGGCGGTGCTGTAAGCGCACAGGCAGCTGAAGACATGACCTTCGTTATCGTTCCCAAATGCGTGCATGCTTGGTTCGATGAGGTCAACAAGGGTGCTGTGAAGCAGGCTGAAACCCTTTCCGAGCAGCTCGGCGTCGAAGTGAAGATCGACTATCGTGCTCCGCAGAACGCAGACGTTGTTGAGCAGAACTCCACTCTGGAGCAGGCAGCTGCCACTCATCCCGATGGCATCGCTCTTGACCCCGTTGACTATGAAGGCAGCAAGGCTGTTATCGAAGAGATCCAGGCACAGGGCATTCCTGTAATCCTGTTCGATGCTCCCAGCCCCGAAGGCTCAGGCCTTACCAGCGTAGGCAATGACTTCTCCGAGCAGGCTAAGCTCGCCGCTGACAAGCTGGCTGAGATCCTTGGCGGCAAGGGCAAAGTTGCTGTTATGCAGGGCTTCCCGTCCGCTCCGAACCATGCTGAGAGATATGAAGCTCATCTGGCAGCTCTGGCTGAGTATCCGGACATCGAAGTGATCGAAGGCGGTATCGACAATGATAACGTTGAGACAGCTCAGCAGCAGGCCGCTGCTGTTCTGGCAGCCAATCCGGATCTGGCCGGATACCTCAACTGCGACGCCTGCGGTTCCGGTGTTGCAGCTGCTATCGAGGAAGCCGGAAAAGCCGGACAGGTCAAGTTCGTCTCCATGGACAACCTGATCGAGATCCTTGACTATGTAAAGAGCGGCACGATCACCGCTACTTCTTCCACCATCCCGCAGATGCAGGGTTCCATGGCTGTTCTTATGATGTGGCAGGCATCCCTGGGCGTGGAGATCCCCGCCAAGGTTGATACCGGTATCGCTTACATCGACGAGACCAACATCGACGAGTGGATCGCTCTGGTTTCCGAATAATTGAGACAGAAAACACTTAACTGACCAGAGAGATAATGATGTAGCAGATCCGGGGGGCGAATGACCGATAGATTCGGGTCATCCGCCCCCCGATTTTTAACAGGAGTGTATGCTCATGAAAGTGTTAGAGGCAACCGGAATTACGAAATTATTCCCCGGTGTTGTGGCGTTGGATTCCGTAGACATTTCCTTCGAACCGGGACAGATCCATGCCATCATCGGAGAGAACGGCGCTGGCAAGAGTACGCTGATCAAGTGCCTGACCGGTGTTTATGTCCCGGAGGAAGGCTCGGTTGAGATCAACGGCCAGGATGCCCTGAAAAACAAGGAACTGTTCGACAAGATCGCTTATGTCCCCCAGGAGATCGACCTGTTCGGATATATGTCCGTGGCGGAAAATCTATTCATCCCCTACGAGAAATCCGGATTTAAGGGGATGGTCAATCAGAAGGCTCTGGAAGAGGCGGCAAGACCCCTGCTCGCGAAATTCCAGATCCCGGTAGAGCCGGACGAGCTGGTAAAGGATATTTCCGTATCCTCTCAGCAGCTGCTGCAGATCGCCCGTGCCACTGTGCATGAAGACTACGAGGTGCTGATGCTCGACGAGCCCACCACCTCTTTAACGACAAAAGATACACAGATCCTGTTCGACATTGTCAGACAGATCAAATCACAGAACAAAGCAGTTGTTTTCATCTCTCACAAGCTGGAAGAGATCTTCGCCCTGAGCGATGTGATCACGGTGTTCCGTAACGGTAAAAAGGTCGCCTACTCCGAGATCGGACAGGTGGACATCCCGTGGGTCATCCGCCAGATGACGGGCCGTGAGGTGGACCAGAACCAGGTGTTCTGCTCCGAGAAGGTCACGGACGAGGTTTTGATGGAGGTGAACGATCTTACGGGAGAACGCTTTACCGATGTGAGCTTCCAGCTGAAGCGCGGCGAGATCCTCGGCTTTTCCGGCCTGGTCGGAGCCGGCCGCTCCGAGCTGATGCAGGCGATCTTAGGGTACCTGCCCGTTTATAAGGGCACGGTCAGGATCGACGGCGAGAACTGGAAGCTGGGCGATCCGACATTCTCCGTGAAGCACGGTTACATCTACCTGCCGGAGGAGCGCAAGAAACAGGGCATCCTGCCGGTGCTGTCCATCCGTGAGAATATCTCGGTGGCCGTGCTCGACCGTCTGGCTTCTGCCACCGGCATCTCCCGGAAGAAAGAAGATGAGCTGGCACAGAACGTGATCGATACCTACGATGTCAAGACGCCTGACGCCGAGAAGGAGATCCAGTTCCTCTCCGGCGGCAACCAGCAGAAGGTCATCATCGGGCGCGCCATGACCTGCGAGCCCAAGGTGCTGGTCTTTGACGAGCCCACCAAGGGCATCGACGTCGGCACCAAGGCGGAGATCTACCGCCTGATGAAGGAGCTGGCGGAGCAGAAGGGCATCGGTATTATCCTCATCTCCTCCGAGATGGATGAGATCCGCAAGTGCAGCAACCGTATCATCGCTCTCTACGACGGACGCAAGGTCGGCGAGTTCCCGGCCACCGCGGACAAGGAAGAGATCCTGAGCGCGATCATCGGTGTCGGCTGATCGTACTTTCAAACTACCAAAGAGAGGTGCTTTGTTATGAATAATGAAAAATCAAGATCGTCAAATCCCATTATCAACGCGCTCAGGAAGAGCAACATGACAGCCATCGGCGCTGTCCTGGTGGTCATGATCCTGATCGCCAGTGTCACGTCCCCGTATTTCCTGGACATCTACAACCTGCAGTCTGTTATCCGTGACCTCGCCTTCGTCGGCATGATCGGTGTAGCCCAGTCGCTGCTGCTGCTCATCGGCGAGCTCGACCTCTCCGTCGGAAAGATCGCTTCTCTGTGCGGCATCCTTTCCGGTATGATGATGGTCTATTATCACTGGAATCCCTGGCTGGCCCTGCTGGTCTCCCTGATCTGCGGCCTCATCTTCGGCGCGATCAACGGCCTGATCATCACAAGGCTTCGCCTGAACTCCATGGTGGCCACCATCGGTATGCAGGGCGTGTACGGCGGCATCAACCTGGTGCTGACCAAAGGTAAAGCCATCACCGGTATCCCCGAGGAGATCTATTTCCTCGGCAAGGGCAATGTGGGCCCCATCCCGGCACCGTTCATCTTCTGCATCGCCGTGCTGATCATCGTGCTCTTCATCGTCAAGAAGACCAAGACCGGCCGCTACATCTACGCGATCGGCAACAGCCGCGAGGCGGCCAGGATCCTCGGCATCAACGTCGACAAGATCCGCGTGCTGATCTATTCACTGGTAGGCCTGATCTCCGCGCTGGCCGGCATCCTGTACGTGGCCAGGCTCGGATCCTCGCAGTCGGCCATCGGTGAGAACTGGCCCATGAACTCCATCGCCTCCTCCGTTATCGGCGGCGTGGCCCTGACGGGCGGTATCGGAAACCCAGCCGGCGCCCTGATCGGTGCGGCCATCATCAGTATCATCCAGAACATGATCGTCCTTCTGGGCGTCAACGTGTACTGGCAGTCCGCAGTCAGCGGCTTTGTCGTGGTTATCGCCATCTCCTTCGGCTCCATCTCCGAGATTCTCAGAGAGCGCAAGGCCAGGAAGGTCAAGGTAGGCTGATCAAAAAGTATTATCAAGGAGGAATGGAAACATGGCTGTTAAAAAGATCTTAAACGCAGATACGAGCAACGTGGTCGAGGAGATGCTCTCGGGCTTTCTCTCCGCGTACCGGAAATACTATAAAAAAGTCGGCGAGTACAACGCCATTAAATATCGTCAGTCCCGCAAGGACAAGGTAGCCCTCGTGATCGGCGGCGGCAGCGGCCATGAACCGCTTTTCTCGGGCTTCTGCGGCGCCGGCCTGGCGGACGCGGTTGCCTGCGGCAATATCTGCGCATCCCCCAATCCCGAGCTGATCGCCGAGGCGGCCAAGTCGGTCGACCAGGGCAAGGGTGTCCTGTTCATCTACGGCTGCTATGCAGGCGACAACCTGAACTTCGACATGGCGGAGGAGATCTGCCAGGCGGAAGGCATGAAGACTGCCCATGTAAGGGTCTGGGATGACTGTGTATCCGCTCCGAAGGAGAGGATCACCGACAGGCGCGGCATCGCGGGCGATGTCTATGTGATTAAGTGCGCCGGCGCCGCCTGCGACGCGGGACTTGAGTTTGACGAGGTCGTGAGGATCGCCGAGAAGGCGCGCGACAATATCCGCTCCATCGGCGTGGCGACTGCCCCGGGTACCCTGCCCGGCAATGACAAGCCCACCTTCGAGCTGGCGGACGACGAGCTGGAGTACGGCATGGGCCTTCACGGCGAGCCCGGCATCGAGCGCACCAAGATGGCTCCCTGCAACGAGATCGTCGCGAGAATGTACAGCGAGCTCCAGAAGGAGATGGAGCTGAAGGAAGGCGAGGAGATCGCGGTCATGATCAACGGCCTCGGATCCACCCCGCTCCTTGAGCTGAACCTTGTCTACTATGAGCTGGCCAAGCTCCTTCACAGGGACGGCCTGAAGGTTTATGACGCGGAAGTCAAGGCCTACTGCACCTGCATGGAGATGGGCGGCTTCTCGATCACCATCCTCCGCCTTGACGACGAGCTGAAGAAATATCTGGATGCTCCGTGCTATTCGCCCTACTACGCGAAGGGCAGCGTCGGAGTCGAGACGACTTCCGCCGAGGATACCGAGGAGGAAGAGGAGCCCGAGTTCGATGAGAACGATGTCGAGGCGGCTGTGATCACCAGGAGCAAAGAGGGCGTCCTGGAGGAGCTTAACGCGGAGGATACCCGCAACATGCTGCTCTACATCGCCGACAAGATCATCGCCAACAAGCCCTACCTGACCGAGGTGGACAGCGCCATCGGCGACGGCGACCACGGCATCGGCATGGCCGGCGGCATGCAGAAGGCGAAAAAGAAACTGCTCAAAATGGAAAATCAGGAAAATGTCTACCAGCTGTTCGAGGAAGCCGGCAAGGCGATGCTCATGTCCATGGGCGGCGCTTCGGGCGTGATCTTCGGAAGCCTTTATCTGGCAGGCGCGAAGGGAATGGATCCTGAGGCAGTCATCACCGGCGATCACCTGATCGACATGGAGAAGAAGAGCCTTGCGGCCATCCAGGAGCGCGGCAAAGCCCAGGTCGGCGACAAGACCATGGTCGATGCGCTCGTTCCCGCTCTTGAGGCGATGGAAGCTCACAGGGGCGAGGATCTGCTCACCATCCTGAAGGCCGCTGAGGAAGGCGCCCGCCAGGGTATGGAGAACACCAAGAATTATGTGGCGAAATTCGGCCGCGCGAAATCCCTGATGGAGCGCGCGATCGGCCACCAGGATGCCGGTGCGACCAGCGTTTACCTGATCTTCCAGGGAATGAGAGAATTCGTGGAAGGCGATCTTAAATAACAGTGGAGGCGCCGGGTCCGGCCGCGAAGGCAGCTGACAGCCCGGGGCGGGGCCGGCCTCTTTGCGGGGCCGGCCCTCCATTTCAGGACAGGTAAGCCCCAGAGGGGCAGGCGGGAGTCTGCCATGGGGGAAGCGGACTGGAGCGTGGTGGCTGGCCCCCAATTCAAGGCAAGTCAGCCCCAGAAGGGCAGGCGGCAGCCAGCCATGGGGGAAGCGGGCCGGAGCATGGTGACCGGCCCCCAAATTCAAGGCAAGTCAGCCCCAGAAGGGCAGGCGGCAGCCAGCCATGGGGGAAGCGGGCCGAAGCGTGGTGGCCAGCCCCCAATTCAAGGCAAGTCAGCCCCAGAAGGGCAGGCGGCAGCCAGCCATGGGGGAAGCGGGCCGGAGCATGGTGACCGGCCCCCAATTCAGGGCAGGATTTACAGGTTTTAAGTTTTACAGGAGTTTTATTATGTCAGAAAAGATCAGATGGGGCGTGCTCGGATGCGCGGCCATTGCGAAAGTAAGAACGATCCCCGGCCTGCTGGCTGCTTCTAACGCGCAGCTTTGGGCTGTTGCCAGCCGCGGCCTTGAGAAGGCGCAGGCCTTCAAAGAAGAATTCGGAGCCGAGAAGGCTTACGGCAGCTATGACGAGCTGCTCGCTGACCCGATGGTTCAGGCGGTCTACATTCCGCTCCCCAACTCGATGCACTGTGAGTGGGTGAAGAAAGCGGCCGACGCCGGCAAGCATATCCTCTGCGAGAAGCCCATGGCTCTCAATGTGAAGGAAGCGGAGGAGATGTTTGACTATTGTGAGGAGAAGGGCGTCTTCCTGATGGAGGCGTTCGCCTACCGCCAGGCTCCGCTTGTCAAGAAGGTCAAGGAGATCCTTGACGCGGGAACGATCGGAAAGATCAAATATCTGGAGGCTCACCTGACCGACCTGCTCGAAGATATGGGAAATATCCGGATGCAGCAGAACCTGGGCGGCGGCGCTCTCTATGACATGGCCTGCTATGACATCAGCGTCATCAGCTACCTGATCGGAGCCAAGCCTGTGAAGGCGAAGGCGCTGGCCAAGATGGATCCGGAGCGCGGCGTCGACACCGCGGCGGTCTTCTGCTTCGAATATGCCGACGGAACGCTGGCTACCGCCTACGCGTCCCTGGATTCCTATGCCAGGGGCTGGTACTGCGTGGTGGGCGAGAAGGGACGTATTGAGGTCCCCTGCAACTTCAACTGCCGCAATGAGGCCAGGTTCAGCGTAAAGACCGGAGGACATACCGATAATGTTGAGGTGCTCGATGAGGTGGTGACCACCTACAGCGTGATGTGCCCGCAGAACTACATGCTCGAGATCGAGCAGTTCGGCAGGGTCGTGGCCGGAGAGGAAGAACCTCTGGTGAGCCGGGAGGAGACGCTCTGCAACGCCGCTGTCTTGGATATGGTCTTTGCTGATCTGCAGTAAAAAAACTATAAGGAGAGTACTGAAGGATGAGAAACGAGAATGTAAAAAAGATCATCATGGCGGCTGACCGCTACGGCTTTGACCTTAAAAATGCCATCAGGGATCATTTGAGAAAAGAAGGATACGATGTCGTGGACGTCAATCCCGACGCGCCGATGCTTTACCAGGATGCGGCCTGCCGTGTGTCCGAGGGCATCCAGAGCGGCGAGTTTGACAGGGGCATCGCCCTTTGCGGGACCGGCATGGGCGTCAGCATTATCTGCAACAAGCATAAAGGCGTGTACGCCGCGCTGGTGGAGAGTGTTTACCAGGCACGACGCGCCAAACAGGTCAATAATACCAACGTGCTGTGCATGGGCGGCTTCCTGATCGGACATGAGATGGGACGCGTCATGACGGATGCCTGGCTGGAGATGAACCACATGGAGGACATGGATCCGGAGATGGCGGCCATCGTCGGCAAGGAGTATGACGAGCTGGTTAAGTTCGACGAACAGGTCCACTGATCGAATGTTGTATACAACAGAGCGAATCTTCTTGCGGACGGAAACTTGATACGGTATACTGGAAATATACAGAAAACGTATCTGACCGGACTGGCAAGGGAGGCGATGATGATGGACAGACAATCCGACAGACTGGCTTCGGGGCTTCGCTCCTCGGTATATCTGCAGATGCTCGACAAGCTGATCTCGTGTGAGTATGCGCCGGGATCGCAGCTGAACGAAGTGCAGCTCGCAGAGGAATACAATGTAAGCCGCACTCCCATCCGCGAAGCGGTGAACCGCCTTGAATCCCAGGGGTACCTGAGAGTGGTGCCCAAAAAGGGGATCTATGTCAACGATGTGACCATCGACGATGCGCTCCAGGTATTCCAGTGCAGGATCGCCTTGGAACCGCTTGCGCTGAAGATGGCTGCGCCCAGGCTGGATGTGGCCAGGCTGATCGACTTAAAGCACAAATACATGAACAGTGCTCATCTCGACTACCTGTCCCATTACTATATCGACATGGAGATGCATCACTATTTCGTTGACCAGTGCGGCAACAAATACATCATAGAGATGATGAACCGGGCGCTTAACGACAACCTGCGCATCACCATCGCCAGCAAGCAGGACAACAACCTGGTGCACGACGCCAATGAGGAACACATTCAGATCCTCAACAGCCTGATCCGCCAGGAGCCGCCCTCGGTGGCCGCCGATCTTCTGGAGAAGCACCTGCGCATCTGCTGTATGGTGGCGCTCGAACACCTGCGTACAACAAATATGACAGAGACATGAAAGTATGACAGATTCTGAC
>DGTA01000126.1 GCA_002394165.1 Lachnospiraceae bacterium UBA4348
CTCCACCATTAGGGGTACACCTCAAATCATCCTGAAAAGCTTAATCTAACACCATTGAAACCGTCCATTTTCGTGCGCGGTGCGCGCGCGACTCCCCCTGTCAGAAAACTGAAAATATAGGGTTTATCCACATTTTGTTGATTTATTGTGGATAAATACAGGATTTTAGAGTGGATAAACTGGGGAACAGTATAGGATTGATGATACTTATGCATGTGAATGGTGTGGATGGCATATTCCACATGCTTCTTAGTCCATGTCTGTTTCTCTGGTCGGTTGCTAAATCCCAGTGAATATGATATTTTTAAGGTACTGTGTAAATCATGCAAATTCTTATACATGATCAATCAAAAGAAAGGAAGAAGATCTATGAAAAAGCTTGTGCTTATCAGACATGGCGAAAGTGAATGGAACAAACTGAACCTTTTTACAGGTTGGATGGATGTCGACTTGAGTGAAAAAGGACGTGAAGAAGCCAGGAACGGAGGAAGAGTCCTTAAAGAGGAAGGTTATGATTTTGATATCTGCTATACTTCCTATCTGAAGAGAGCCATTCACACTCTGGATCTCGTTCTTGATGAGATGGACAGGTGCTGGCTGCCGGTCGTTAAGACATGGAAACTCAATGAGCGTCATTACGGAGCTCTTCAGGGCCTGAACAAAGCCGAGACAGCTGAGAAATACGGCGAAGATCAGGTCAAGATCTGGAGACGTTCCTTCGACATCAAGCCGCCCGCACTGGATCCGGATGATGAGCGCAGCGCAACAAAGCAGGCTATGTACAGAAACGTAGATCCCGCTCTTCTTCCCGCAAACGAGAGCCTTGAGACCACCATCGAGAGAGCCGTTCCGTTCTTCGAGGAAGTTATCAAGAAAGACATGGAAGAAGGAAAACGCGTGATCATCGCTGCTCACGGCAACTCCTTAAGAGCCCTTGTCAAATACTTCGACAACCTGACACCCGAAGAAATCATCGGCGTCAACATCCCGACAGCAGTTCCGCTTGTTTATGAGTTCGATGATGACTTCAAAGTGATCCGCCACTACTATCTTGGCGACCAGGAAGCCATTGCCGCGAAGATGCAGGCAGTAGCCAATCAGGGCAAGAAGAAATAATAGGGATTATTAGAATAAGAGATTAATAAATACATTACCCTGTCCACGGGGAGCGCTCGCGCTCTTACCTCGCGCAGCGGTACATAAGGCTCGAGCTTCGCTCTCGCCAAGTACCGGCGCTTGGTAACGTCCCCGTGGACAGGGTAATTATTTATTCTAATTTTTAATATACAAATCTCTGCGATTATTTCCGGGAGAACAGGAGAAGCTTCTTTATCATCTTTTGCCGATGAAAAAGGACATTTTTTAAATATTAAACAGTATAAACAAAATAAGACAATTCAGAGGATCATAAGCTTATGCCGCCGCTGCAGAAAATGCGAGCATAGCGGACGCATTCGGAGCTCTGTCTGAGCGTTCGTTAGAACGCGAGTTTGCGAAGAATGCGTCCAATAGGCGGCGCAGCATTTTCAAGAGCGGCAAATGGCTTAAGATCCCTGAATTGTCATTTTTTGTTTAATACTTAATATCTAAGAAAAGTCCTCTGTCACTGCAGCAGCTTTGCTATCTCCGAGTCCGCACTCAGCACCACGGTCTTCTCTCCCTTCATGGACTGCTTCAAGGCGTCCAGTCCGCGGATGAAGCTGTAGAAATCCTGTTTGTCCTGGGTGTCGTAGGCTGCCTGGATGATCTGCATGTACTGGGCCTCGCCGTCTGCGATGGTGATCTGGGCCTGCTTGTCGGCTTCCGCCTTCATCACGGAGACGGTCTTGTCGGTCTCGTTGCGGATCTTCTTGGCCTCGGCGTTGCCCTGCGCCTTGTAGGAAGCGGCGATGTTCTGGCGCTCGGAGATCATTCTCTCGTAAACGGCACCCTTGTTGTCGTTGGGCAGGTCGAGGCTCTTGATCTCGGACTTGATGATCTCAATGCCGTAAGCTCCCAGGTCGGAGTTGGCTTCTTTGGTGATCATCGAGGTGAGCTTCTCACCCCTGGCGGCGATCAGTTCCTCCTGCGTCATACTTGAGATCGTGTTTTTGGTGGCGTTGTAGACAGCCACGCTGACACGGTCCTTTGCGATGCTCTCGGAAGCGCTGAGCGTCTGGGTATATTTGGTGGCGTCCGTCACATGCCACAGAACATAGTTGTCTGCGATCATGGACTTTTTGTCCTTGGTGATGACATCGGAAGGATCGATGTCATACAGGCGCAGATCCGAGGGAACAAAGCGCACATTGTCGACCACCGGAAGCTTCATGACAAGGCCGCCGCCCTCCATGACTTTAACGATCTTTCCAAAGCGGGTAACGACCGCGTACTGGTTCATCCTGACCACGGCAAAACAGTTGGAGATGAAGACAGCCAGCACAACGATGATGCCGATGATCACGGCAAGTTTAGATTTCTTTGCATTGGTATTCATCATTTACCTCCGTTCTGATCCACTTCCCCAGAAGCATTCTTATCGGAAGTGCTCTCCCCGTCTGACTCCGTAAAGGAAGAAAGAGGAAGGACCTTCTGGGTTTCCCCGTTGTCGATGATCACCTTGATGCCCGGGAGGACATCCTCGATCGCCTCATAGTACAGGCGCTGCCTGGTGATCTGCGGGTTCTTGGCATACTCTTCATACATGGCGGAAAATCTGGCCACCTGGCCTTCCGCCTCCGCGATCCTCGTCTGCTTGGCGGCTTCGGCATCCTGGATGATGCGGTCAGCTTCCGCCTCGGCTGCGGGGATCTGTTCATTCTGGTACTGCTTTGCATTGTTGACGGCGGTCTCCGCTCCCTGCTTGGCCGTCTCAACAGCCTTGAAGGCCTGCATGACATCGCTGGTGGGAGGCTCGGCATCCTGAACGGTCAGATTGACGATCTCAATACCGATGTCATTCGTTTTCAAAGCCTGCGTCAGCTTCTCCCTTACCTGGGACTGGATCTGGTTCTTTGCGGTCGTGATGGCCTCGTCGACCGTGTAATTGATGACCGTGGAGCGCACACACGCGGTGGTGAGGTTCTTCAGGATCATCTGAGGCTCAGCCGACGCGTACAGGAACCTGACCGGATCCGAGACCCTGTATTCAAGATAGAAATCAATGTCCACGAAGTTGAAGTCGGAGGTGATCATCACCGCCTCGGCTTCCACGACATCGCCGGGATAGCTTTCGGAGTTGCCGTAGGTGGTGTATCCGATCTGCATGCCCTGCGTGGTCGTGTCGACCATGTGCACCTTCTGGATAAAGGGGATCTTGAAATACAGGCCGGCCGTCTTGACATCGGTGACTTTTCCGAACATCGTAACGACCGCCTGTTCCTGCTCACTCACACTGTAGAGAGAGGAGAAAATGATAAAGGCGATCAGGACGACCAAAAGACCGATCACGGGAGCCTTTGAAAGACGGCCCTTAAAATTGATGATCTTTTTCTTTTCCATAAAGAATTCTCCTTTCACAAAGAATAGTTTCTGAGGTTGAAAAAAGTATATCGAACGCAAAGGTTTTCGTAAATAACGAAGGAGCGATATTAGAAGGTAATTAAGCCATGTCCGGAGAAAAATAGAGAGGTTTATTCCACAAAAACCGATAAATAAAGGATATCCTTGACTTGCCCGATTAATGTGAGTATAATAAACGCGATGTTTTTCTATGTTTTCAACGGAAAATACGCCGATTATGATAGATAATGGGTGAGTAAAGGGGGTGCAACGCAATGAAAATGACATTTCAGCCGAAAAAGAGGTCCAGATCCAAGGTCCATGGCTTCAGAGCGAGAATGAGCACGGCGAACGGCAGGAAAGTACTTGCCGCCAGAAGAGCCAAGGGCAGGAAAGTTCTTTCTGCATAAGGAGGCCCTTCTTACAGGAACTGGGCTGTAAACAATAGTTTATCGATCCGGAGTTTCGCTTGCGAAACTCCTTTTTCGGCTCAGGAAAAAACAATGAAATATACCGAATCACTGAAAAAAACGAGAGATTTCCAGGCTGTCTATCATAGCGGGAGATCTTATGGGAACAAATACCTGGTCATGTATGCGGCCCGGGCGGAGGGACAGAAAAACCGGCTTGGGATCAGCGTCAGCAAAAAGGTTGGGAACAGCGTAGTGAGACATCGAATCACGAGACTGATCAGGGAAAGTTACCGATTAAATGAATCGAGATTTGTTGAGGGTCTGGATTTGATCGTGGTTGCCAGACAAGGCGCTAAAGGAAGAAATTTCTTTGAGATCGAGAGCGCACTGCTCCACCTGGCAGGAAAACAGGGTGTTTTAAAAGAAAAACAGATCAATAACGTTTCAGAATAATGTGAAATAAAGTGAAATACCTGATCATCAGAATGATACGGATGTACCAGAGATACATCTCCCCGGTCAAGATCACACGCTGTCCCTACATGCCCACCTGTTCGAGCTACGCCCTGCAGGCGATCGAAAAGCACGGGGCTTTGAAGGGCAGTATTCTTGCGGCCTGGAGACTGTTGCGGTGCAATCCTTTTTCCAGGGGGGGCTACGACCCTGTTCCCTGACGGAGGAATAACATGTTTCTGACAAAAAGCAGTACACCTGTGATCGGATGGTTCGCAGTTGTCCTCGGGTTTATCATGAACCTGATCTTCAACGCACAGTCGGCGGTCGGCAACGAAAACATCGGCCTGTGCATCATTCTTTTCACCATCATCATCTACATGCTGATGACGCCCCTGACTATTCAGCAGCAGAAATTCTCCAAGCTTCAGACAAAAATGAGCCCGGAGCTGCAGGTGATCCAGAAAAAGTACAAGGGAAAGAACTCGGATCAGGCAGCCATGCAGAGGATGAACGAGGAGACCCAGGCGGTGTATGCCAAGTACGGCGTCAACCCCATGGGCAGCTGTCTGCAGATGCTCATCCAGCTTCCGCTCCTGTTCGCACTCTACCGCGTGATCTGGAATATTCCCGCTTACGTCGATAAAGTAAAGAGCGTATTTATCCCGCTGTCAAACAAGCTGATGGAGACCGCCGGCGCAGAAGAATTCCTGGCCGAGGCATCCAAAACGGCAGCCGTCTCCTTTAAGGAGATGAACACCAATACCATTATTGATGTCCTTTACAAATTTAAACCGGCCAACTGGGCGGCTATCACCGAAAAGTTCCCGGATCTGTCCGATACTATCAGCACCGCTCAGACCAGCATCGACCGGATGAACAATTTCCTGGGCATGAATATTGCGGATTCACCGCTTAATATCGTGAGGTCCGCGTTCACGAACCGCCAGTTCCTTCTTCTGATCGGCGCCATCGCCATTCCCGTACTGGCAGGCGTGACCCAGTGGATCAACACGAAGCTGATGACCGGTTCGAATGACAACCAGCACCAGGAAGGCGGCAGCATGGCCGACTCCATGAAGATGATGAACACCATGATGCCCATCATGTCCATGGTCTTCTGCCTTACGCTTCCCGTCGGTATGGGCATCTACTGGATCGCCGGTGCCGTGGTCAGGAGCGTGCAGCAGGTGGTGATCAACCGCCGGATCGACGCGATCGATGTGGATGAACTGGTCAAGCAGAACCTTGAAAAATTGAATAAGAAAAGGGCTAAGCAGGGCCTTCCGCCTGAGAAGATGAACAACAATGCCCGCATGAGCACCCGCAACATCAATGTTGAATCCAACAAGACGGGCAAGTCCAGCATGAAGGAAAAGCTGATGGAAGAAGCCGCCAGGGCGAAGGATATTCCGGAGGGCGGATCCGCTTCGGGCAGCACATCGGCTCCGAAAAAAGGATCGCTGGCCGCCAGGGCGAACATGGTGAAGGAATATAACGAGAGGCATCAGAAGAAATAAGGAGTGTCCAAATGGAAGAATATATCAGGATCACGGGCAAAACGGTGGAGGATGCACTGCTTGAGGCTTCCATCACGCTGGGGACCACCCGCGAGAACATCGAGTACCGTGTGATCGAACACGAGTCCAAAGGCTTCCTGGGAATCGGAGCCAAAAAGGCAGTCATCGAGGCCAGGGCAAGGAAATCGGAAGAAGACTTTATCAGCGAGATCTTCTCCAGCAAGCCTGAAAAAGAGACGAAACCCGAGAAGAAAAACAAGGGTGAGAACAAAGAGAAAAAAGAAAAGGCCGTCAAAAAGGAAGAAAAGGCTTCCGTAAAGAGCGAAAAGAAGGAAGCAAAATCGGCGGAAAAGAAAGAAAAGAAAGAAAAACAGGCCGAGAAGAAAAAAGACAAGCCGTCTGTAAAGAAAGAAAAATCGGAGAAACCCGAGAAGGCGGAAAAAATGGAAGCTAAAGAAGCAAAGAAAGAGGCCGCTCCCGTTAAGGAAGACAGAGCGCCCAAAGCGCCGGCAGATCCCGAAGAAGCAGCCCGCAGGGCCGTGCAGTTTTTGACCGATCTTCTTGCGGCGATGGGAATTGACGGAAAGGTGACCACCTCCTTCGAGGACAATACCCTGAGCGTGAACATTGAGGGCGGCGATATGGGCCTTCTCATCGGCAAGCGCGGCCAGACCCTCGATTCTGTCCAGTACCTGACAAGCCTGGTCGTGAACAAGGGCAAATCCGCCTACGTGCGCGTGCGCGTCGATACCGAGGATTACCGCGAGCGCCGGAAAGCCACGCTGGAGAACCTGGCCAAAAACATGGCCTTCAAGGTAAAGAAGACCAGAAGAAGCGCTTTCCTGGAGCCGATGAATCCCTACGAGCGCCGGATCATCCATGCTGCATTGCAGGACGATCCCTATGTGACGACCCACTCCGAGGGTGAGGAGCCCTTCCGCAAGGTCGTCGTGACTCTCAAAAAGAGAGAAGAGACCGACTGGTCCGAGCCGGAGCAGACGGAAGAGGAAACATTCTGATAAACCGTTAAAACGAGGCTGCGGCGTATTCTGGCCGCAGCCTTCTTTGCAGGCAGCCGCCCGGGCCGGAGCACATCAGGAAAAGCACCGGAGCCGGCCATAGCTGATAGAAAAGAAAATGAAAGACATTTTTTTTGAAGATACCATCGCAGCGATCTCCACAGCCGTGAGCGAGGCGGGGATCGGGATCGTCCGCATAAGCGGCCCGGACGCGGTCGGGATCGCGGACAGGGTGCTTACCCTTCCCGGAAAAAAGACGCTGGCCGAGGCGCCCACCCACACCATCCACTACGGTTTCCTTCACGGGAGCGGTGATGAGGAGGGAGAATTCGACGAGGTGCTCGCCACCGTGATGCGGGGCCCGAAAAGCTACACCGCCGAGGATACGGTCGAGATCAACTGCCATGGGGGAGTCTACACGGTGCAGAAAGCCCTGGAGGCAGTCATCGGAGCCGGGGCGAGGCTGGCAGAGCCCGGCGAGTTCACCAAGAGGGCCTTTTTGAACGGGCGGATCGATTTAACGAGGGCCGAGGCCGTCATGGAAGTGATCCGGGCAAAGTCCGACCTGGCGCTTAAAAGCTCCGTGAAAGCACTTCGCGGCAGCGTCTGGAAAAGTGTCAGTGCGCTGCGCGGGGAGATCCTTCACGAGTGCGCCTTTATTGAAGCGGCTCTCGATGACCCGGAGCACTACAGCCTGGATAATTACGCCGACTCTCTCGGGGCCCTGTGCGGGGACTGGAAAAAACGCCTCAGCAGGCTGATCTCCACCGCAAAGGGCGGAAAACTCATATCGGAGGGCATCAACACGGTGATCATCGGCCGGCCGAACGCCGGGAAATCCTCCCTGCTGAACCGGTTCGCGGGTGAGGAGCGGGCCATCGTCACCCGGGTGGAAGGCACCACGCGGGACGTTATCCGGCACACGGTGCGTGTGGGAGGCCTTACGCTCAACCTGGCGGATACAGCCGGCATCCGGGATGCCCGGGACGAGGTGGAGCAGATCGGCGTGGAACTGGCCCTCGACCTGGCAAAGGAAGCGGACCTGATCCTTTACGTGGTCGACTCGGCGCGGGAACTGGATGAGAATGACCGGCAGATCGCCGGCCTGATCAAAGACCGGAAGGTGATCGTCCTGCTCAATAAAAGTGACCTGGATACCGTCACGGATGAAGCCGCGGTGCGGGCGCTGGGCGGAAACGGCCGGTTCGTGCCCCTCTCCGCTCTCACCGGCGAGGGCATGGAGCAGCTGGAAAAGGAGATCCTGGATATGTTCCATATCGGCGATCTTTCTTTCAACGAAGAGGCTGTGATCACCAGCATGCGCCACAAGGATCTCCTGGAAAAGGCGCTTGGCAGCCTGGAGCGGGTATCACAGGCCCTGGAGGACGGGATGCCCGAGGACCTGGTAAACATAGACCTGGTCGAAGCGGCTTCGCAGCTTGGACAGATCACCGGCGAGAGCATCCGCGACGACCTGGCGGATGAGATCTTTTCAAAATTCTGTATGGGGAAATAACGGATGGAAAACCGGAAAAACTATCTTGAAAAAGAGACGGATGTCGTGGTGGCGGGCGCCGGCCATGCCGGGTGTGAAGCAGCCCTGGCCTGCGCGAGGCTTGGTCTCAGGACCGTGATCTTCACGGTCAGTGTGGAGAGCATTGCCCTGATGCCGTGCAATCCGAATATCGGCGGAAGTTCCAAGGGCCATCTGGTCCGCGAGGTAGATGCCCTCGGCGGAGAGATGGGAAAGAACATCGACAAAACCTTTATCCAATCGAAAATGCTCAATGTGTCCAAGGGACCTGCGGTCCACTCTCTGCGCGCCCAGGCGGACAAGGCGGCTTACAGCCGCAGCATGCGCATGACGCTTGAGAACACGCCAAACCTCCAGATCTGCCAGAGCGAGATCACGCAGATCATCACCGAGGACGGACGTCTTACCGGGGTCCGCACGGAATCCGGTGCCATCTGGCACTGCAAAGCCTGCATCCTCTGCACGGGCACCTACTTAAACGCCCGGTGCATCTACGGTGAGGTCAGCACGCCGACCGGCCCCAACGGACTGAGAGCGGCCACGTACCTGACGCAGTCCCTGATCGAGCACGGCGTGAAAATGTACCGTTTCAAGACGGGAACGCCCGCCAGGATGGACGGAAGAAGCCTGGACTACGACAGGATGGAGGTCCAGCGCGGCGATGAGAGGGTCATTCCTTTCTCCTTCGAGACGGATCCGGAGTCGGTCCAGATCGAGCAGGCGCTGTGCTATCTTACCTATACCAACGAGAAGACCCATGAGATCATCCGCGCAAATCTGGACCGCTCTCCCCTCTTCTCCGGCATGATCGAGGGAACCGGGCCGCGCTACTGCCCTTCCATCGAGGATAAGGTGGTCCGCTTTGCGGACAGGGAGCGTCACCAGGTCTTCATCGAGCCGGAGGGCCTGTCCACGAATGAGATGTATGTGGGCGGCATGTCCAGCTCTCTCCCGGAGGATGTCCAGGAGGCCATGTACCATACGGTGCCCGGACTCGAGAACGCGAAGATCGTGCGAAACGCCTACGCCATCGAGTACGACTGTATCGACGCCACTCAGCTTCGCAGCACGCTGGAGTTTCGGAATATCCCGGGACTGTTCAGCGCAGGCCAGTTTAACGGCAGCTCCGGCTACGAGGAAGCAGCCGCGCAGGGCCTGGTAGCGGGCATCAACGCCGCCATGAAGATACTGGGGAGAAAAATGCTGGTGCTCGACCGCTCCCAGGCATATATCGGCGTGCTGATCGATGACCTGGTGACCAGGAAAAACAAAGAACCGTACCGGATGATGACCTCCCGGGCCGAGTACAGGCTGCTTCTCCGCCAGGACAACGCGGATATGCGCCTGACGCAGATCGGCTATGAGATCGGGCTGATCAGTGAGGAGCGCTACCGTTCTTTCACAGAAAAAAGAGAGCAGATCGAGGCCGAGATAGACCGCCTGGAAAAAACCATGATCGGCAGCGGCGCCGCGGTCCAGGAATTTTTAAAGGAAAAAGGATCCGTTCCGCTGAAAACGGCCGTTTCCCTGGCGGAGCTGATACGGCGTCCCGAGCTGGATTACGGTCTGGTCGCGCCGATCGATCTGCAGCGCGTTCCGCTTCCGGAGGCTGTCTGTGAACAGGTCAATATATCGATAAAATACGATGGATATATAAAGCGCCAGCTGTCTCAGGTCGAACAGTTTAAGAAGATGGAGGCGAGACACATTCCGGAGGACATGGACTATGATGCCGTTCCCAGCCTGAGGACGGAGTCCAGGCAGCACCTCAAGGAGGTCATGCCCTCTTCCATCGGCCAGGCGTCCCGTGTGCCTGGCGTATCGCCGGCGGATATATCCGTCTTGCTCGTCTGGCTGGATAACCGGCGCGGTGCGCGAAAAGATGAAGGGGAGGAAAACGCATGAATGAGAAACTGATGCCGGAAAAGCTGCCTCTCCTGAGAGAAGGCGCCGCGGCGCTCGGGATCGGGCTGACCGACCAGATGGAAAATCAGTTTGCCCTCTTCGGCCAGCGTCTTCTTGAGAAGAACCAGGTGATGAACCTGACCGCCGTGACCGATCCGGACGAGGTCCAGATCAAACATTTCCTGGACTCACTGACTCCGGCACTCGTGATGACGCTCGAGGGAAAAATATTGAAGGTTGCCGATATGGGAACCGGAGCCGGATTTCCCGGTATTCCCCTCAAGATCGCCTTCCCGGGGCTGGACATCACTCTTATGGATTCACTGAAGAAGCGGCTGAACTTCCTGGAAGAAGTGATCGATGAAAATCGATTTGAAAACATCCGTACCCTTCATGGCCGGGCGGAGGATATCGGCCGCAGCAAAATCCACCGGGAACAGTATGACCTTTGCGTTTCCCGGGCGGTTGCCAATCTATCCTCTCTTTGCGAATACTGCCTGCCGCTGGTAAAGACCGGCGGATGCTTTATCTCCTTCAAGACCATGAATGCGGGGAAAGAAATTAAAAATGCGCAGAAAGCGGTCCGAATACTGGGTGGAGAAATAGAAAAGATCCACGAATTTGTCCTGCCGGGGACGGATCTTGGCCGGACACTGGTTGTTATCAGAAAAAAACAGGCGACTCCCGCCGGATATCCGAGAAAAGCGGGAACGCCTGCAAAAGATCCTATTCACTAAACTGGTTATTCACCGAGAAGTTCCGAGATAAAAGCTTCGGGCTGTTCAAGCTGCGGAAGCAGGCCGCAAAGCCCGATCGGCTTTATGGAGATCTTCTCATTATACCTTCGAAGGCTCTTGGCAGCGGCCTGGGCGTTATTGACGCGGCTGCTGTAGAGGATCACAACGGGCACTGTCAGTTTGGACAGTGCTCTTTTAATGTCCCAGTTCATATAGCCGGCATTCAGGCTGCCCATAAAATACCTGCCTGCGCCTTCTCCCAGGTGGGAAGCCTCGTAAGCGGCATCCGCGGTGCGGGTGCGGATACGTCCCGGGTCGTTAAAGTATTTCTTCTCGAGGACCCGAAGAATGGAAGGACGGGAAGTGATCACATAATAGACCGATCTTCCGATGACCGGGACAGACATCATGGCCATAAGCATGTCTGAACGGCGCACGCTCACACGCGCAGTCTGGGTGTCGGAAGGCGGATTGATCATATAGATTTTTGAAAACAGCTCCGGGTGGGAAGCCTGCGCCATAATGGCGAAGGAACCGGAAAGGCCGGAAGCAGCCACCACTGCCCTCTCTCCGATGGCATCACGGGTAAAAGCGCAGATCAGGGAAGAGAAAAAGTAGTTGGTGTAGGTAAGCGCCGGCTTCTGGGAACGTCCGCAGCCGGGCAGATCCAGGCAGTAGACGGTATATTTGCCGGTCAGGGCCCGTATAACGGAAGAAAACTCATGGCCGGACGAGAAAACCGAAGGCGTGTGGAGAAGAAGAAGCGGCGTCTCTCCGCTCCCCTCTTTCCGGTAAAAGACTCTCGCATGCGTCCAGTCGTAGAAATGGCCGTCTGCGGGGTCGAGAATATTCTTGTCAGAAGCGTGTTCTTCGATCGAGCGGTTGGCCAGCGCCAGGGTGCCCGCAAGGGCTGCTCCCGAAACGAGGACACGTCTGAAAAAACGGCGTATTTTAAGCATGATTTGTATTTCTCCTCATTTACAAATGATCCTCTTTAGTATAAACTAAAAAGGCAAAAACAGCAACCGCAAGGCAGATAAGAAGATACTGCGGTGAAACCGGATTGGAGTATTTTATGTTAGATGAATATATTCTGGGGCAGCTTGACAAGATCCGCCAGGAGAGACAAAAGCTGCAGGAAAAGCTCATGGGGCTGACCGACGAAGAGACCAGGTGCCGCAATGAGATCAGCAGGCTGCTCGAACAGGAGGATGTCGGGTATGAACTGTTTTCTCCGAGAGCCGGGGATGACACGGTAAAGACCAAGATCGACGAGATCCAGAAACATATCGAAGATCTGCAATATAAGCAGGCTGATGTTACAGAGTCCCTTGCGGAAAACCAGGAGAGAGTCGACCATTACGAAACTCTTCTCGAGGAAGCCAGAAACCGAGAACCGGGAAAAGAGTCGGATGACCAGAAGAATGAGGAACCGGAAGGAAAGAAAACACTGCTTCACGAACTTGAGAATGATGAGGATTACAGGACCCTTTATCTGGGTGAATTAAAACTGGTACTTGAAAAGATAGATACCTGCCTGAACCTGATCGGCCACAACCGGAGCCAGTGCAAGAACGAACTAAAAAATCTTCGTTATCATTTACGGTCTGTGATATCTGAGGCAGAAACAAACAAAAACTGACAGAGATGTTTCACGTGAAACAATTAAAAAGGAAAAATTCCCGAAATGTTTCACGTGAAACATCTTTTTTATCAAAAAGAGGAAAAGATAAGCCTAAAAAGCTCAGGATTTGTGTAGTATTGCAGGCTGTGATGTGCTAAAATCATGACGTTAAAGGAAATCACAATGTTTCACGTGAAACAAAGGAGGATCTTCATTGGGAAAGATCATCGTTGTAGCCAATCAGAAAGGCGGCGTGGGAAAGACTACTACCGCAATGAATCTGGGGCTTGGCCTTGCAAAGGAAGGGAAGAAGGTCGCTCTGATCGACGCGGATCCTCAGGGATCGCTGACCGTCAGTCTGGGCTACCNNAATCAGAAAGGCGGCGTGGGAAAGACGACGACCGCCGTTAATCTATCGGCAGCCATGGCGGCACAGGGAAAAAAGGTGCTGCTGGTGGACATGGACCCGCAGGCGAACGCGACCAGCGGTATCGGAATTGAGAAAGATGACGAGAGAGACAGTGTTTATGAGCTTCTTTTATCGGAAGCGAGGATCAGAGACTGTATCATCCCGAAGGTTTATAAAAATCTTTCCGTGATTCCGTCCAGTGTCAATCTGGCTGCGGCGGAGCTGGAGCTGTCACAGGTGCCTCAGAAGGAGCTTATCCTGAAGAAAAAGCTGGATACGGTCAGCAATCAGTTCGATTTTATCATGATCGACTGCCCGCCGTCCCTGAATGTGCTTACTATCAACTCCATGTGCGCGGCGGATTCTGTGCTGATCCCCATTCAGTGCGAATATTATGCGCTGGAGGGACTGTCCCAGCTGCTGTATACCATTCGTCTGGTGACGGAGAGGATGAATTCGAAGCTTGAGGTGGAAGGGGTCCTGTTCACCATGTTTGACGGAAGGACCAATCTTTCTCAGCAGGTGGTCGAAAATGTCCGTGACAACCTTAACCTTCAGATCTACAAGAATATGATCCCCAGGAATGTAAGGCTTGCGGAAGCACCGAGCTACGGACTGCCCATCACAGAGTATGATCCCCGTTCAACCGGGGCGGAAGCGTATACGAAACTTGCAAAAGAGGTCATTAAGAACAATCGGAAGAAAAAATGACCTTTATAAGTCAAAGTGAGAGCCGGAGGAAAAACCTATGGCAGCCAGAAGAGGCGGATTAGGAAAAGGTCTTGACGGATTGTTTCCTATATATAATACGGAAGAAAATACTAAAGAAAAGACTTCCGGACGGGAGGAGCAGGTAAAACCGAAGGCGGCGGCATCCTCAAAAGGGAAAAATGCGGCCGGAGGAAACAAAAAAGCGCCTGTTTCCAGGGCAAAGACGGCCCGCGGGGAGAAACCGGCCCCTGAGGAGAAGAGTGTACAGGAGGAGATGCCGGAGAACGGGATCGTTACGGTGCGCCTGTCGCTGGTGGAACCGAACCGGGAACAGCCCCGTCAGGCCTTCGATGAGGCCGCTCTTAAGGAGCTGGCGGATTCGATCAGTCAGTTTGGCGTTCTGCAGCCGCTGGTCGTGCAGAAGAAGGGTAACCGCTACGAGATCATCGCCGGTGAACGGCGCTGGAGAGCGGCCCGGTTGGCCGGATTGAAGGAGATTCCCGTGGTGATCCGGGATCTTTCCCCCAGAGAAGTGCTCGAGGTATCCCTGGTGGAGAACATCCAGAGGGAGGACCTGAACCCGATCGAGGAAGCCAGGGCGTATCAGCGGCTGCTCGATGAGTTCTCTCTTACCCAGGAAGAAGCGGCTGCAAGGGTGGCCAAGAGCCGGACGGCGGTCACGAACTCTCTCAGGCTGCTCAGGCTGGACCCCGAGCTGCAGCAGATGGTGACCGACGATATCCTTTCGGCGGGTCATGCCAGGGCACTCCTTGCGCTTACGGATCCCCAGATGCAGAAGGAAGCTGCAAAGATCGTGGTCGAGCAGTCCCTGAGCGTGCGTGAGACAGAAAAACTGGTGAAAACCTTCGGAAAACCGGCAAAGAAAAAGCAGCCGGCGCGGGAAGATGAGGCCCTGGTCCTGGTCTACAGGGAGATGGAAGAAAGACTGAAGGCTTCCCTCGGCACAAAGGTTCATCTTAACCGGATAAATGACAAAAAAGGAAAGATCGAGATCGAGTATTACTCCGCCGACGAGCTGGAGAGGATCTACGAGCTGCTCCGCAGCGTGAACTGATGGGGAGAGAGCTGCGGAAAGGCCCCGGAAGGGCCGAAAATAATACAGGGAGTATAATAATGAACAGGAGGAATATCAATTATGGAAAGCAGCCTGCTTAATTCCCTTGGGTTTGACCCGGGAATCATCCTGCTTCTGATGATGGTACTGATGGTCTTCGTGCTGCTGTACCTGGTCAGGGTCTCAATTCGAATGTCGCGGTTCATGAAGCGTTACCGCATCTTTATGAGGGGTAAGGACGCTGTTTCGCTGGAAAAGGCCTTCGCACAGAAGTTCATCGAGGTGGACAGGCTGGTGGAGATCTCCAAGAACCAGTCCATTGAGATCAAACGCCTGAAAGATATCCTCTCCAAGACGACCAACAAGATCGGCATCGTCAAATACGACGCGTTCCCGGATGTGGGCGGCAAGCTCAGCTTCGCCCTGGCCATGCTCGATGAGAGCAATTCCGGCTTCGTCCTGAACGCCATTCATTCACGCGAGGGATGCTACACCTACGTGAAGGAGATCGTAAACGGCGAGTCCTACATCGTGCTGGGACAGGAGGAGAAGGATGCACTCCGGCAGGCCGTCAATTATCTGAGCGAGATGGAATAAGAGAATAGGTTATAAACAATAAGAGACATATAGTATAAATGAGGTGAATGTAAATGCTGGACATCAAGTTTGTTCGTGAAAACGTTGAAGCTGTAAAACAGAACATCCGCAATAAATTCCAGGATGCGAAGCTTGTGCTTGTGGATGAGGTCGTTGCGCTGGACAAGGAAAACCGCGAGATCAAGGTAGAGCTGCAGTCCCTGCAGGCCGAGCGCAATAAAGCGGCCAAGGAGATCGGAAAGCTTAAAGGCCAGGGAAAGCATGAGGAAGCGGAAGCCGTAAAACAGAAGGTGGCCGAGTTCGCGGAGCGTCTTGAGGAGCTCTCCGCCCGTGAGAAGGAAGTGGAAGCTTCCCTCCGCCAGAAGATGATGGTCATCCCGAACATGATCGACCCGTCCGTCCCCATCGGCAAGGATGACAGCGAGAACGTGGAAGTGGAGCGCTTTGGCGAGCCGGTGGTGCCGGATTTTGAGATTCCGTATCACACCGAGATCATGGAACGCTTCAACGGCATCGACATGGACGCCGCAGGCCGCGTGGCCGGCAACGGTTTCTATTACCTGATGGGCGACATCGCCAGGCTGCATTCCGCCTGCCTCGCTTACGCGAGAGACTTCATGATCGGACGCGGCTTTACCTACTGCATTCCGCCTTACATGATCCGCAGCGCGGTAGTAGACGGCGTAATGAGCTTCGCTGAGATGGACGCGATGATGTACAAGATCGAGGGAGAGGATCTTTTCCTGATCGGAACGAGCGAACATTCCATGATCGGCAAGTTCATCAACACGATCTCCCCCGAGGAGGAACTTCCCTACACGCTGACCAGCTATTCTCCCTGCTTCCGCAAGGAGAAAGGCGCGCACGGCATTGAGGAGAGAGGCGTATACCGTATCCACCAGTTCGAGAAGC
>DGTA01000020.1 GCA_002394165.1 Lachnospiraceae bacterium UBA4348
ACGTCGAAATCCAGCCAGCCTTCGTTCTGGATCTTCGGAAGAAGCTCCTCAGCGCCTACATAATCAGCGCCTGCTGCCTGTGCCTCATCTGCCTTCGCGTTCTTGGCAAATACCAGTACGCGGACGCTCTTGCCGGTGCCGTGCGGAAGAACGACGGCGCCGCGGATCTGCTGATCGGCATGACGGCCATCGCAGCCTGTCCGGATATGTACTTCGATCGTCTCATCAAATTTGGCAACCGCTGTCTTCTTGACAAGATCCATGGCCTCGTCACGGTCATACAGTGTGGAACGGCCGATCTCTTTGGCTGCCTCTGCGTATTTCTTACCTCTCTTCATCTCAAACAACCTCCCTTTCAGTCTTCTACGACGATACCCATCGATCTGGCCGTACCGGCGATCATGCTCATCGCGGCTTCAATGTTCGCGGCGTTCAGGTCAGGCATCTTCGTCTCGGCGATCTCACGAACCTTGTCCTTGGAGATCGTAGCGACCTTGGTCTTGTTCGGAGTACCGGAAGCTGTCTGCAGACCGCAGGCTTTCTTCAGAAGCACGGCTGCGGGCGGGGTCTTTGTGATAAAGCTGAAGGTCTTGTCAGCGTAGACAGTGATAACGACGGGGATGATCACATCGCCCTTGTCAGCTGTTCTCGCATTGAATTCCTTAGTGAACTGCTGGATGTTGACACCGTGCTGACCGAGAGCGGGTCCTACAGGGGGAGCAGGTGTTGCCTTGCCGGCAGGAATCTGTAACTTGATGTAACCAGTAACTTTTTTTGCCATTATTATGACCTCCTATGTGGTATTGTCGGGAGTGGATCCCTCCCACGCGCTGCTGCTGTCAGCAGCGGAGACGACAGCCTCGTGCTGTCTTCTCAGATTTTGATAACGTCGGAAAAACTTAAGGTGACCGGTGTCTCGGTACCGAGCGTCTCGACCATGATCGTAAGGGTCATCTTGCTCGGGTTGACGGCGACCGCTCTGGAGATGTTGTCTCTCCATGCGCCGGAGATCACCTTGATGGTATCGCCCACCTTGAACTCCGTCTCCACATTCACTTCCATGTTCGATGCCTGGATGCCCAGGTTGAACATCTCCGTCTCGGAGAGCGGCAGGGGCTGCGATCCCGGACCGACAAATCCGGTGACTCCTCTCGTATTTCTGACCACGAACCACGTATCGTTGTTCATGATCATATGAAGAAGGACATAACCGGGAAACATCTTCTTCTGGACATCCTTCCAGACCTTCTCCTCGCCTTCCTTTGTCTGGCGGGTGCGCAGCTCCCTCACCTCCTGGATGGGGACCCTCACCTCAAGGATCTGGTTCTCGAGATGCCTGTTCTCGATTGCTTTCTCAATGTTTGCCTTCACCTTATTCTCGTAACCGGAATAAGTATGGACCACGTACCAGCGTGCCTCTTCCATTCCATCACCTTTGTCTTTTTAACCTTTAGTTTTCCTGTTCCAGGCTTGCGCCTCAGAAATGGATATTCACCAGAAAATCCACGCCGTGCTGAACGATGAAGTCGATCATGGAGATCAGCACACCGAGAATGACGCCGCAGACAACGACCGCTGTCGTTTCTTTCCGGATATCCTCACGTGTCGGCCAGATGATCTTGTTGAACTCGGCGCGCACGCCGCTGGTCCATTTCTGCCATCTGGACTCATTGTTGTCCTGTTTTGCCATGACTGCTTTTCCTCCCTACGGCCGAATTACTTCGTTTCCTTATGTACCGTATGCTTCTTGCAGAAACGGCAATACTTTTTGGTTTCCATACGATCCGGATGAAGCTTTTTCTCCTTGGTCGTATTGTAGTTGCGCTGCTTGCACTCAGTGCATGCCAGTGTGATACGAGTACGCAAAGTTTCCACCTCTCTTCCTTTAATAGTCGGCACCGCCCGGCAGCGTTCTGCGCCATCTGCCAATGCGGATCCGCGCTGCGGTCCCGCAGGCGGCTTCATTTGGGCATACTACGCCCTCATTCCATACGCCCGACCATTATACAACGTCCCTCAAAACATAGTCAAGAAAAAGTTGCAATTCCTTCTTTTCTGTGTTATTTTAATCTAAATTAGAAATATTGAATTCCAGTCAAAAACGGAGGATATTAAAATGGAAGTACGAAAATCTGCCGAAGACTATCTGGAAGCGATCCTGATGATCAAGGAAAAACAGGGCTATGTCCGTTCAGTCGATATTGCCGAGCATCTGGGAATCACCAAGCCGAGTGTCACCTACTCCACCAAAAGGCTTAAGGCGAACGGCTACATCACCATGGACCATGCCAATATGATCTCTCTTACAGATGAAGGGATGGCGATCGCGAGCGAGATCTATACCAGGCACAAGGTCCTCACCTGTTTCTTTACAGCTCTGGGTGTCGACCCGGAGATCGCCAGGGAAGATGCCTGCAAAGTGGAGCACGACCTCAGTCACGAAACATTCGAAGCGCTCTGTAAGTATGCCGAAAAATTCGAATAAAAAAAGGTGAGTCGGGACGTATCCCGACTCATTTTTTCAGATGATATAGAACCACCCGTCGCCCCCGTCTTTCTCCACGACTTTGTTGCTGTCATTGTCAAACACCAGCTCGCGGTTCTTCACGCTGACCCTGGTGCCCACATCCACCGACGAGGTGATGAAGACATTGCCTCCCACCACGGATCCGCGTCCGATCACGGTATCTCCGCCGAGGATCGAGGCGCCGGAGTAGATCGTCACATAATCTTCAATGGTAGGATGACGCTTCCTGTTCTGCAGCTTCCTTCCTCCCTTGGTGGAAAGGGCGCCCAGCGTCACTCCCTGATAGATCTTCACATGTTCCCCGATCAGCGTCGTCTCACCCACAACGATCCCGGTGCCGTGATCGATGAAGAAATATTTGCCGATCGTCGCGCCCGGGTTGATGTCGATCCCAGTCTGCGTGTGCGCGTACTCAGTCATGATGCGCGGCAGCATCGGGACTCCCAGCCTATACAGCTCATGGGCCAGCCGGTACACGGTGATCGCATAGAAACCCGGATAGCAGAGGATGATCTCATCCCGGCTCTCAGCCGCCGGATCCCCGTCGAAAAAGGCCTCCAGGTCCGTATCCAGATATTCGCGCACCCGGGGAATGGAATTCAGAAAGTCGATCGTGATCCTGTCCGCTTTCTGCTCCAGCGCGCGCACCTCTTCCGGAGTCAGCAGTTCGCTCTCGTCCTCAGCGCTGGCGATCCCCTTCTCTTCCATCAGCTGGTGGATCTGCTCGTTCTTGAGACAGCTGGCGATCTGGCGGCTCAGATAATAGACAATGTCCTCCAGCGTCACGGTCAGATTATTCAGGATCTCATAATACCGGTAAGTCTTGTCCTTAAAATACCCGGGATAGATGATCCTGAACAGCTGGTCCGTGATGGACCAGATCAGCGCTTTATCAGGCTCGGCGATAATGTTCATGCTGTCGATTGGCCGGTCTTTCCGGTAGTCCTTCAAGATCACGTCGATGCTCTTTGAGAGTTTTCCTGAGATGTATCCTTTCATGTATTGCCTCTTTCTCTGGTGCTTAAATCCAATAACACTTGTCATACTATCTCAGGGTCTTCAATCCGTCAAGACAGCAAAAAAGGGGTCAGACCCTTTTCGCACGTTGAAGTACGAAAAGGGTCTGACCCCTTTTAAAGTTCACTCTTCAAAAAGTGGCGTCGAATAGTAGCGGTCGCCGCTGTCGGGCAAAAGGACGACGATCGTCTTTCCTTTGTTCTCAGGCCGTTTTGCCAGCTCAAGTCCGGCATGGAGAGCCGCACCGGAGGAGATGCCCACCAGGACGCCTTCTTTTTTGGCGATCAGCTTGGAGGCGGTAAAAGCATCTTCATTCGCTACGGGGATGATCTCATCGTAGACTCCGGTATTGAGCACGTCCGGCACGAAGCCGGCCCCGATCCCCTGGATCTTGTGCGGGCCGCTCTTTCCCTGCGAAAGGACCGGTGAGCTCTCCGGCTCCACCGCGATGACCTTCACCTCTTTGTTCTGCTCTTTCAGGTATTCGCCGACGCCGGTCAGCGTTCCGCCCGTACCGACGCCTGCCACGAAGAAGTCCACCTCGCCGTCCGTGTCTTTCCAGATCTCCGGACCGGTGGTCGCCTTGTGGACGGCCGGGTTGGCCGGATTGACAAACTGGCCGGGAATAAAGCTTCCCTCGATCTCTTTGGCGAGTTCTTCCGCCTTGGCGATCGCCCCTTTCATGCCCTTCGAGCCTTCCGTCAGCACGATCTTTGCCCCGTAAGCCTTCAGGATATTCCGGCGCTCGACGCTCATGGTCTCCGGCATGGTCAGGATGATCCGGTAACCCTTCGCGGCGGCGATGGATGCCAGGCCGATCCCGGTATTTCCGGAGGTCGGCTCGATGATCGTGCTTCCCTCCTTCAAAAGGCCTTTCTGCTCAGCGTCCTCCACCATCGCCTTCGCGATCCTGTCCTTCACGCTTCCGGCGGGGTTGAAATACTCAAGTTTGAGCAGCACCCTGGCCTCCAGGTCCAGCTCCTTTTCAATATTTACGGCTTCCACGACCGGAGTGTTTCCGATCAGGCCAAGTGTTCCTTTATATACGTTTCCCATGGCGCGCTCCTTTTCCTTGTTAATTGATAGGTTTAGTCTGTCTTAGGTTTGGTACCATATTAAACGTACTTTTCCTACTTGTCAAGTAGTTTTTGGATCTTCCGGCTCCGCCTTGCCGTCCCTCAGCGCTTTCTTTCTGTTCCTCGCCCCGGTGATCATCAGGATCTCACCGACCAGGACCAGGCCGACAGCCGCCGCGACATAAATTCCCGGCGACCTTCCGTTCAGAAAGATCGTCAGCGCAATGATTCCCGGCACGCACGCGGCTGCTCCCAGGATCAGTCCCAACTTTTCAAGCATTTTTCTACCTCATGTCTTATATTATTATGTCACCAGAGGACCTTCGCAGCCTCCTTCGCATCAGCAAACGGGCCGGGGATCGTATACGCTCCCCTGTGGGTGCCGAAATAATCCTGGTCGAAGATGATCTCTGTTCCGTCCGTATTCTCGAAACGCTGCTCCGGCTCGAACGCGCAGCCGAGCACGTCACTGCTGATGATGCCGTCCTTAAAGTTCTTCAGGAGCGTGTACACATTGGTCTTGAGCCTGGGTCTTCCGTCTTTTCCGGTCACAAGCTCAACGCTGACCTTTTTGTCGCTGCAGAGGAAATCCTTCTCATGGCAGCATACGCTCGCTCCGTTAAAGTAGGCATTGCCGCCCACCCACACCGGAAGGTGTCCGAAATGATAGGTGCCAAGCGCTCCCATATCCGGCTCTTCATCCATCTTAAAGTTGGCGATCCACTCCTCATAGGTGGGGAAGATGTCAAACGGAGCCGTGCCAACCACCTCGTAATCGGCATCCCGGGCCGTCTTCGTCTCATCCGTCACCGGATAGTGCTGGATGAAGATGTTGTTGTAGATCCTGTCATCGCCGTGAAGGATGGTCATGAAACCGGCCACCTCGGTCCTGTGGCGGATATGATAGGGAGTATATCTGGGCTCGCGCTGTCCGTTCACGATGCTGTCAACCCCTGAATTGATCAGGCTGAAGGAGCCCAGCATCAGGTTGTGCACGCAGGCGATCCCCTGGCTGGGGATAGTCACCGACACCTTGGAGAGCATCACATTGTTGTCGATCAGCGTCGGCCCGTGGCCCACCTCGACAAAAACATCGGTATTGAACATGGCGCCCTGTGCCTGGGGAGTACCCTCCGGCCGGTGATTTTCATACAGCAGGTTCTGGCTGACCCTGGCGCCCTGCGCCTGCCAGTCGAGCCACACACCCATGATGCAGTTGTGGATGTGGTTGCGGCGGATCGTCACATCGATGGCCGCGTGCAGTTTGATGCCTGCCGTTTCCGCGCCGCCAAGCTGCTGCGAATTGCAGATGTCATGGATATGGCAGTCCTCAATGGTGGAAAACACTCCGCCCATGCGTCCCACGATACCGGTCTGCTCACAGTGGTGCACTTCACAGCGCCGGATGATATGGTGGCCGATGTTCTCCTTGAGCCAGCCGTGGTACTGTCCCCTGCAGACCGCATCGCGCTCCATCTGGGTGGGGCTCTTCACATGCTTTGTATAGAAATACATATCGTTCTCGGGATCGAGGTATTTTCCCAGTGAGATACCGCAGCAGCGACTGTTGCTGATCTCACAGTCCTCGATGATCCATCCCTTGCTCCAGTGCGGGCCGATCATGCCGTCCTGGTAGGCAGCGGGGGGCGCCCAGGTAGTGGCTGCCTTATTGATGTCAAATCCGCTGACCGTGATGTAATCTACCCCGTTCTTATCCGGCATGAAACAGTTCCGTCTCACGCTGATCTCCACTTTTTCCTTGTTCGGATCCTTTCCCTGGAAGTTCGCGAAGAAGACCGTTTTCCCGTCCTCCTGCCGTGAAAACCACTTGTACGTGGATTCCTCCTTCTTCCAGGAGGCCGGATCCGGCTCGCCGGCGAGGCACTCCTCCAGCGTCACGGTCTCGTACATCATGCGGTCATTGAGGTAAACAGACCCGGTATGCCGCACGGTGGGCGCAAAATACCAGTCACCGCAGACAAAGGTCGTGTACGGGTTATAGTCACCGAAAATGCCGTTGGAAACGCTGGCTGTCCAGGTATCTCCCTTGTACTTTTTCCATCCGGAAAGTTCCTCGGCGCCGGTGATCACGGCTCCCAGGGGTTTTTCCGAGCGGTAGGTGATGCGGTCCGTCTCCGTGCCCGCATTGATCGGATTAACATACTCGCGGTAGACGCCCGGGGCTACAAGCACCTCATCTCCGGGCATGGCTGCTTTAGCCGCCTCCTGGATCTGCCTGAAGGGAAGCTCCCGGCTTCCCGTCCCGTTCTTTGGCGCAGCGGCATCCACGTACCAGATCCTGCCGTTTGACATCATTCTTTCACCTGACCTTTCATTATATAAAAGAACTGTTCCTATTCACAGTCGAAGATCGTTTTAGCCTCCAGGAGCGGACCGTATTCCCGCTTCCAGGTCTGGTGCATCTCAGAGACATTGTATGCCTCCAGCGCCGATTCCTCCATTGTCATCTCGATCATCAGGTCATAGCGGTTGGCAAAAGGCGTATTGCACACGTGGACATCCACAGCGGTGACCCCGTCGATCTTAAGCGCCTCGTCAAACAGCTTCTGCACCGGCTCCTTCAGGGAATCGCGTGTCGAAGAGTCTTTAAGCTTTGCAATGATAAAATGTCTCATTATTGTTTCCCTCCCAAAATGTTTGTGATAAGATGAAAAAAATCTTTTACCGTAAAGGAGCACAGTTATGAAGATCTGGCTGACCAGGCACGGGCAGACACGGCTCAACAAGGCGCACCTGATGCAGGGACGCACGGATGAGCCGCTCAACGAGACAGGGATCGCGCAGGCCAAAGCCATGCGCGGGATCCTGATGAAGGAAGACAGTTCTCTTGTCTTCGACGCTGTTTATGCCTCTCCCCTAGACCGCGCCATCCAGACAGGCGCCATCATCGGCGGAGTGGAAAAAGACCGCGTCCTCATCGATGAACGCCTCATCGAGACCGACTTTGGAAGATACGAAAAATCCCGGTATTATGCGCTCGGCATCGGCATGTCCCTGTACTGGGCCTGCCCCGAGATCTTTCCCGTGCCGCCCTCCGTGGAGAGCATCGCCTCCATGGTCAGCCGCAGCCGGTCTTTCTTAAAAGAGATCGAACAGAAAGATTATGAGAACGTGCTGATCGCCTGTCACGGCGGTATCGGCCGGGCGATCAGCGGCTATCTCAACGATTCGCCCCGCGGCATCACCTGGCGTCCCAAGATGCACAACTGCGAGGTGAGAGTCTGGGAAAGCGTAGGCGGCCGGCACCGTTTCCTGGCCCGCCATACCCTCAGCTGACGGTCTCCGCCTCCATGCTGATCGGTCTTTCAATGTTGCTGATCACATCGTACTTGGCCAGGAAGCCTTCATACGCCCGGTTGTACTCTTCCTCTGTCAGCTCGCTCGCCTTCTGGGAGTGAACATGGTAATCGGGATTATGCTGGTGTTCCCGGCGGACGATGCCGGCGATCGCCACACAGTGGGATCCAATCCGGTCAAAGCAGTTTAAAAGATCCGTAAAGGCCGTTCCCTGCTGCTGGTCGCATTCTCCGCGGCTGAGCCTTCCGATCTGGCGAGCCCGCAGGATCTCGCACAGGTTGGTGATCGCCGCTGCAAGCGGCTTGATCGGCAGTGATGCGGAAAGATCATGGTCCTGATACGCCTGCATGGTGCTGTTTACGATCTCACGCTCGGCTTCGATCATCACGTTCAGGTCATGAAGCACATCTTCCGTGAAGACGATATTCTCCTCATGACACTGGTTCGTCAGATGCGCGATGGCCGAGGCATAGTCTCCTATCCTTTCCAGGTCACCGATCACACGAAGGTTCATCGTCACCTTTCTCGTCTGGGACGAAGTCATTTCTTTCTTGGAGAGGGTCACCAGGTAATCCCCGATCCTCGATTCATATTTATCGATCAGGTCCTCCTTGCGCTGGACCTTCTCATATTTCTTATCCGAATACTCATGAATCAGGTTCAGTGCCCGGCCCACATTCTTGCGGACCTTCCTTGACATGCCGTCGATCACGCGGTCACTTTGTGCGATCGCCAGGGACGGTGACATAAGCAGACGTTCCTCCAGCAGGTCGAAATCGGCATTGTCCGCGATATCCTCCAGATCCTCCGCAGAATCCTTGATCAGGTACATCACCAGTTTCTCGATCTGCCCGATCAGCGGGAAGAGAATGCATACCGTGACGATCCTGAAGACCGAGTTCACCGCGGCAATGATCACAGGGTTCACGGTCATATTCATAAAGCTGAAACGGAAAACGGCATTGAGCGAATAGAAACCGATCGCCCACAAAAGCATGCCGAACACATCGTCAAGCAGGTAGACAAGGGCTGTCCGCTTACCGTTTTTATTGGCACCGATCGATGAGAGCATGACCGGGGCCGCCGCGCCGACGCCGATACCGAGGATGATCGGAAACGCGGTCGCGAACGTAAGTATTCCTGTCACGGACAGCGCCTGCAGGATACCGACTGAGGCCGAAGCGCTCTGAAGGATGGCTGTCATCACAATACCGACCAGGATACCCAGGATCGGGTTGGAGAAGACCGTCAGCATTCCGATGAAGGCCGGATTCGTTTTAAGCGGAGCCACCGCGCCGCTCATCATCTGCATGCCCACCATCAGGATGGCAAAGCCGAGCATGATGTTGGCCACGTATTTATAAACGCTCCGCTTTGAAAGCATCTTCAGGAGCGTGCCCGATATGGCCACCACAGCGGCGATCGTCGCAGAGGAAAGCAGGGAAGCGATCCCTCCGGTCCCCTGAATATAGGAAAGGCAGAGGATCCATCCGGTGATGCTGGTGCCGATGTTTGCTCCCATAATGATGCCGATGGCCTGATGCAGTTTCATCATTCCGGAGTTGACGAAACCGATGACCATTACCGTGGTTGCAGAAGACGACTGGATAATGCTCGTCACTCCCGTTCCGAGAAGAACGCCCTTGAGCGGGGTGTTGGTCATCCGGTACAGGAACGATTCCAGCTTGTCTCCGGCAACACTTTTAAGTCCGTCCCCCATCAGGGACATGCCGTACAGGAACAGTGATACGCCGCACAAAAGCGACAGTATCATTGATATGATCTCCATCTGTCTTTACTCCTCCGTCAATTACATTCCAGTTTCCGGGCCGTCTTCTGCAGCCAGTCTATGATCGGCAGTTTCTGCGGGCAGATGCCTTCGCACTGTCCGCATGCGATACAGTCGGAAGCCTTTCCCGCGTTTGCCGCGATGGCGGCGTAAGCTTCTTTATCAGCCCTGTGATCGGCCCCTTCTCTCTCGTCTTTGTTATACAGTGCGAAGTACTCGGGGATCGCGATAGACATGGGACATCCCGGCGTACAGTAAGAACATCCGGTACACGGGATCGTGATCCCGGAATTGATCACGTCCGCCACCGCGCGGATGGTCGTCATCTCCAGCTCGCCAAGCGGCCTGAAATCCTGCATGAATGAGGTGTTGTCCTCCATCTGGGCAAGGCTGGACATTCCCGAAAGGACCATCTTGACGTTCGGCTGCGATGCGGCAAAACGGACAGCCCAGGAAGCCGGGGTCTTTCCTTCCTCCAGATTATCCAGCATCTTCTTTGCCTGCTCAGGAACAGCCGCAAGCGTGCCTCCCTTGACCGGCTCCATGACGATGACCGGCTTTCCGTGTTTTACGCAGACCTCATAATTCTTTCTCGCCTGCACGCTCTCGGATTCCCAGTCCAGGTAATTGAGCTGCAGCTGCACAAATTCCATCTCCGGATGGCGCGTGAGCACTTCGTCGAGAAGTTCGGGCCCGGAATGGAAGGAAAAACCGATATGGCCGACTCTGCCTTCCTTCTTCTTCCCGATGATCCAGTTGAAGCAGTCGAGATCCTCATATTTCTTTATATTTCCGGTCTCGATGTCATGGATCAGGTAATAGTCGAAAAAATCGACACCGGTCTTGGACATCTGTTCATTGAAGACTCTGTCCCGGTCCTCTTTTGTCTCGATGAACCCGGCATGCAGCTTGGTGGTCAGGGTATAGCGGCTGCGGTCTACCCGGTCGACCAGGGCGGTCTTGATCGCGCGCTCGCTCTCGAAATCATGATACATCCAGGCAGTATCAAAATAGGTAAATCCCCTCTCCAGGAAAAGATCCACCATTTTCTTCATCTGCTCTATATCGATCGATTTTTTATCCTTCTCATCCAGAAGCGGAAGCCTCATCAGGCCGAAGCCCAGTTTCTTCTCAGGAAATATGTTGCTCATTGTTTCCCTCCGTTTTGAAAAAGTGATATAATAGCATCTGGCAATGATTATACAGGATATTGCCATAAAAAGGGAATGGGTCTTTTTTCTTTTTTATCATGACGGCAGAAGGAGTGTTCACAATGAGTGCAGCAGGGGTCAGCTATTCCTTTCCGTGGGAGATACAACTGATGACGTGGCTTCAGGGAATGTGCGGGAATGCGGCGGTTTCTGTTGTTTCTTTTTTTTCTGCCTTCGGCGAGGAAGTGATCCTCATCCTGCTGCTCGGAGCGTTCTACTGGGGCTGGAGCAAGGAGACCGGCAGATATGTGGGGCTGAATGTCCTGATGGGGCTGATCGTGAATACCCTGACCAAAAATATCTTTCTGCGCCGGCGGCCGTATTTCGACCATGAAAAGATAAAGATCCTGCGGCCGGTCGAACCGGAGGCGGACGTTTACGACATCGCCGCCCAGGGCTGGTCTTTCCCGAGCGGCCATTCCACCAACGCCGTCACCGCTTACGGCTCACTGGCGATCGCGCTCAGGAAAAGGATCCCGGCCCTGCTCGCCGTGATCATCCCGCTTCTGGTCGGTTTTTCACGCGTCGCGATGGGCGCGCACTTCCCGACCGACGTGCTCGGCGGCTGGCTGACCGGCGCCGCAGTCATCGGACTGCTTCATCTGCTGCGCACCCGGATCAGGAATGAGCATACCCTGTACCTGATCCTGATGGCTTTTTCCCTGCCCGGCCTTTTCTTCTGCAGGAGCGCTGATTACTTCTCGTCCCTGGGACTGCTGGCCGGCTTTATGTCGGGGACCTTGTTTGAAGAAAAGTTCGTGAAATTTGAGAACACCTCGTCCCCTGTACGGATCATTCTGCGGACGGTCGGAGGCGCCCTTCTCTTCCTGGCACTGAACAAACTGCTGAAACTTCCTTTCTCAGAAAGTTTCCTCGAAAGCGGGGAATATGCCTCAATGATGGTGCGCTGCGCCCGCTACGCCATTATCACTTTTATCGAATTTGCACTTTACCCTGTCACCTTCAGGTTTTTTAAAGAGCATTCCAAAAACCAGCATACAAAATAGAGGGATGGAAAATGAATTCAGAAGAAAAACTTTTCTCACAGACACTGGCACGTTGTGCAAAGGAATTTCCGGACAGACCGGCGATCACCTGCCGCGGGACGACCGTGACTTTTTCACAGCTCAAACTTGCTGCCGACCGCTGTGCTCTCTCTCTTGTAAAGGCCGGATTCTCAAAGGATGACAAAGCTGTTTTATGGGGCTTTAACGGGATCGAATGGATGGTCGCTTTTTACGGCATCATCCAGGCAGGCGGCGTGGCCGCCCTTATGAATTACGGGCTGAAAGCCCCCGATGTCAGCGCCCTGTCCAAAATGGTCAGCGCTTCCTGGGGCTTCATCGGCGGAAATACCATCAGCATTGCCAGTCCGGAAGCGGCTGCCAAAGCACTGGTCGAGGGCGGCATCCCTGCCGGCCATATCTTCCCGGCGACGGCCTTTGTCGGTCCGGAAGCCTTCGCTCCGCTCTCGGCTGAAGAGAAAGCCATCCTTGAGCAGGCTCTTACAAGAACGCAGCCCAAGGATTCCCAGGTGATCATCTACACCACCGGAACCACTTCCATCCCCAAGGCGGTCCTTCAGTCTTCTTATTCTATCCTGAGCAATACGGAGGGCTGCGCGCAGATCCTCGCGGATGCGATCGGCGACAAGCTCTGCCTGGCGCTTCCCACCTTCCACAGTTACGGGCTGATGGTCGCCAACACCTACCTGTCCATGGGCAAGCACATTTTCCTTTCCCCGATCCTGAAACCGGACACCCTTCTGGGGATCATCTACGAAAACAAGATCACCGACATGTGCTCGGTCGGGGCGATCTACGGCATGCTTACTTCCATGCCTGAATTTGCCGAAAAGCTTTCCGGCCAGCTGAACCTGTGCATCGTGGGCGGCGGTTTCACCACGCCTGTGGAAATGATGCGCTTTGAGAAGCTGCTGGGCGGCGGCAAACTGCTGTGCGGTTACGGACAGACGGAATGCTCGCCCGTGATCACGGTGGAGTCCTATGACGATCCGCTGGAAAAGAGAGCAGTCAGTGTCGGACGCTCCCTGCCCAACCATGAAGTCCGGATCTGGAATGAGGGCACCGGCTTTGCAAAGACCGGAGAGCTTGGTGAGATCGTCGTCAAGGGCCCGAGCCTGATGAACGGCTACTACGGACTGCCCCGGGAAATGCAGGCGATCGATGAGGACGGATGGCTGCATACCGGTGACCTTGGCCGCTTTGATGAGGACGGCATGCTCCAGTTTGCCGGCCGCATCAAGGACATCATCATCCGCAGCGGTGAGAACATCTCCCCCGTTGAGATCGAGAAAGTTCTCCTTGAACAGGAAGAGATCCGCGAAGCCAAGGTCATGGGCGCCGCCCACCCGATCTGGGGCGAGAGCGTCGAGGCCTGCCTGGTGCTCAGGAAAGCGCCGCTTGATGAAGACAGCCTGCGTGCGCGCCTCAAAGAACGTCTCGGTTCCTTCAAGGTCCCGTCCCACTTCTTTATCTATGATGCTTTCCCGCTCAACGAGAACGGAAAGCTCAACCAGCGCGCCCTTCATACCGATATGCTGGAGAAGCTGTTTGAGACCAATCTCACAGCCGCCGTCAACAAGGGACTTCGGATCCTTGACCTGAAGCTGAAGAACAGAAGCTACACCATCGTTCCGGCCTGCTCCATGATCTGGCAGCTTGCAGACCAGATCGGTTTTGAAACGGAAAAATCCGACCAGATCCGCCTGAGCGTCGAAGAGATGCTGACCGACCGCATCGACAATGCCTATGAGGACGATGCCTCGATCCGCATTGAAGTCCTGCTGATGCCCCAGTGGCTCCGCCTGCGCTTTACCGATACCGGCAGGAAATATTCCCTTGAGGATGAGGATGCGTCCATCAGCGCAAGGATCATCCTGGCCAATGTCGACTCCTATTCTTCCGGAGAGACGGACAGGGGCGAGACGGAGTACTGCCTGGATTACCAGTACAGTGACGATTTCAATGTCAAAGACTATCTGATGAGATATAAGGAGAGAAAATGAGCCGCCGTTATTTTGCAAATGAAAAGGTCAACGCCGGGCGGCAGAGCGAACTTGACCTGCTTAAGGCTTTATGTGTCGTCGGCATGATCTTTACCCATGTCTTCCTGGACCTGGGAAAAAATGTAATGCCGACGGTCGTGGATGATTATCTGACCGAGTTTTTCGGTGCAGCCACCTTTATGATCTGCATGGGCATCGGAATGGGCTATATGCGCAAACAGTCTCCCGCCTCCTATCTGGCGAGGGGGTTCGGCCTGCTGACCATCGGCCAGTTCCTCAACATCGTCAGGAACGCGCTTCCGAACCTGATCGCCTGGTGGATCACCGGAAAACAGTTTTTCATCGCCAACTCGCTGCTGATCCTTCAGTCGGATATCCTGACCTTTGCCGGACTGGCCTTCCTGCTGATGGCGCTGTTTAAAAAGCTTCGTTTCAAGGATTGGGCTATTCTCGCTGCGGGCGTCGTGATGAGCCTGATCGCCCTCCTCATGTGGCATACCGTTCCGTCCCCGGCAAACTATCTGGCCAGCCAGATGATGGCTTTCTTTGTGATCTCGGACGCGGAAGCTTACTTCCCGCTCCTTTGCTACTTCATCTTCGTGGCCTTCGGGTACTTTGTCGGAAGCTACTATCCCAGGATAAAGGACAAGGATGGCCTCGCAAACCGCATCATGCTGATCTGCTTCCCGCTCTCAGCCATCTACTACCTGGCGCGTTTCAACTTTGAGATGTCGTATCTTCCCGAGCTGGGCACGGATCTGCAGTACAACATGAAACCGACGCCGGACGCCATCGCCAACTGCCTGTTCACCCTCGGCATCATCGCGGTGCTCTACAAGATCGTACAGGCCCCAGGCGGAAAGCTGCCGCACGTTGTCGACCATTTTTCAAGGTATATCAACAACTACTACTGCCTGCACTACATGTTCGTCCTGCCTGTGCAGACGATCCTGATCGCCGCAACCGGCGAGCTGCTTCCGGGGAAGGTCATTCCGTTCCTGTACGCCTGCCTTGTGACCGTGATCTGCTATGTGCTCATCAGCCTCAACGAAAAGTACTGGCACATCCATTTTGCCACGCTGCGGGGAACTAAGCTGGCCGTCTTTACGGCAGCTGTATGGATCGCGACGGTGGCCATCACTGCCTATGCCTATCCCAGGATCGAAGTATTTGCCAATATCTGGAATGAATACCTGCTGCCGTAAAGAAACAGCGTTCAAAGTTTTAAGGAGGAATACCATGACGATCAACAAACAGTATGAAAACACTTCCCTGACCATGATGATCGAAGGCCGGATCGACACGCAGACTGCACCGGACCTGCAGAAGGAAGTGGAAGAATCCCTCACCAATGTCACTGATCTGGTACTTGATTTTTCGAATGTCACCTACATCTCCTCTGCCGGTCTTCGCTCAGTCCTGACCGCCCAGAACCGGATGGATGAAAAAGGCGGGACGATGGTCATCCGCGGAGCCGCAAAGAACATCAAAAATGTCTTTCAGGTGACCGGTTTCGACTCTTTCCTGACACTGGAATAATGAAATGAATATCAAGGAACATCTGAAGAACGGCTTCGGGCTGTTTCAAAATTACGGCTGGAAAAGAAACCTGCTGGCAATCGCGGCGGGTTTCTTGTGCTGCCTCGGATCTGATATGCTGATCTCTTTACTTTCTTCGGTCCGGGTCCTGTCAGAATTCAGCCCGCTGATGGCCCTGCTTCCCTTCATCGGTTTTCTTCTGGGTATCTGGGGATTGATCGGAGTCGCTCTCAAATACATGATCGAAGTTATCCAGACAGCCTTCCTGGGTATGGATTTCTTTGCTTTTTCTTTAGAGCTCAATCTTCTCAGAATCCTCTACAGTGCACTGCCGGCTGTTCTGTGGTATCTGTTTTCCCTGAAGGAATCAAAAAAGACCCGCCTTCCGCGACTGGATACTTCAGCTCATGTGATCCGGTATTACCTGATCATGATCCTTTCCGTACTCGCCTATCTGGTATTGATGTGCATTGCACTCGGAGGCATCTCTTCCCTTTCCGAGATACGCGAATGGGCGGTAGTTTTCTCCCAGTGCCTGAATACCGTGCTGATCTTGGGAATCCCGATCCTGCTCATCGTGTCCAGAATCCGGAACCGGACGATCACGATCAACGAGAGACTGGTGCTCGCCTTCCTGACCATCGGCATCATTGCCTCCGCACTCGGAGCCTTGCTTGTCTATCAGACCACTCTCTTCCATGAACCGGAACTGTTTGAAAACTACGATCGCATCATGTTAAGTATCGCATCAGAATTTACAGACGCGGAGCGGGCTGTCATAGACCGGTACAACGCCTACTGGAACTGGTATTATGTGATCATTGCCGCCATGCTTAATATCCTGCTGGTTGTTGAGATTTTGTTCATGCGTTCCATCGAAAAGAAAGTGACAAAGCCCATCCAACTTCTGGACAATGTCCTTGAAGAGTATACGGCCCATGAGGAGGAGGGGCTTGATTCAGAGACCGCCATCAGCCGGTGCCGGCCTTACCGGTACGGATACGGAGAGGTCAGCAGCCTGACCAGGACCTTTGTCAACATGGTGGGCGAGATCGACAATTATACCGAAAACCTGAAGCAGGTGACCGCCGAGAAGGGCCGGATCTCCGCAGAGCTCGATGTCGCCTCCAAGATCCAGCGCTCCATGCTGCCAAGCATCTTTCCGCCGTTTCCCGATCACCCGATGATCGACCTGTACGCGAGCATGACGCCTGCCAAAGAAGTGGGCGGAGACTTCTATGATTTTTATCTCATCGATAATGATCATCTGGTGCTGACGATCGCGGATGTTTCCGGAAAAGGCGTCCCCGCATCGCTTTTCATGGTCATCTCAAAGACCCTTCTGAAAAACTATGCGCAGACAGGCGCCTCCCCCAAGGACGTCCTGACATTCGTGAACCACCAGCTGTGCCAGAACAATGATTCGATGATGTTCTGCACGGTATGGCTCGGCATCCTGGATCTGACCAGCGGCGCACTTACCGCTGCCAACGCCGGTCACGAGTATCCGGCGATCCGGAAAAAGGACGGGACCTACGAACTGATCGTGAAAAAACATGATCCGGCGATCGGCGTCCGGGACGGACTTCGCTTCCATGAATACGAGTTGATGCTCTCCCCCGGCGACACCCTGTTCCAGTATACGGACGGCGTGACCGAGGCGACGACCGCCTCCTATGAACTGTTCGATGAAGAAGGCCTGCTCCAGGCGCTCAATCGGAATCCGGACACCTCCGCGCAGGCCACGATCAGCCATGTGTATGACGCCATCAACGCCTTCGTAAAAGACGCTCCCCAGTTCGACGATATCACGATGCTCTGCCTTACCTACAGGGGAAACACAGAAAACGACGCCTCCAATCAGACACAGATCACCGTGCCCGCACGGATCGACCGGCTTGATGAAGTGACCGCCTTTATTGAAGAACAGCTTGAGAAAGTCTCCTGTTCTGAAGATGACCTGTTCTTTATCAATCTTGCCGTCGAAGAGATCTTTGTCAATATCGCCAATTACGCCTATGAAGGCGGCGAAGGCGACGTGGAGCTGTCATTCTCCTTTGATGAAGACGAGCGGATCGCTTCGTTCACCCTCACCGACAGCGGACTTCCCTTCGATCCCACCAGGACCCAGGAACCCGACATCACCCAGAAAGCATCCGAAAGAAAGATCGGCGGCATGGGCATCCATCTGGTGCGGAAAACAATGGATGAGGTGGATTACCAGTATAACCGCGGCCGGAACGTGCTGACCATTAAAAAGAAAATATGATGGATGACAGTGAGTCAGTCTGCAAATAAAAA
>DGTA01000133.1 GCA_002394165.1 Lachnospiraceae bacterium UBA4348
GGGCAGCCGTATCTTCCTGGGCAGCCGTATCTTCCTGGGCAGCCGCCTGCGGCTGACCTGCCGCCGGCTCCGTGACTGCCTGCTCAGACTGTGCCTGCTCAGTCACCGGCTGCTCCGGTTCCACCTGCTCCGCCGCTGCCAGAGCCGCTTCCTCCGGATCTGCCGCATAAGCATCCGACAGGTCTGCGCCTGCCTGGCCGTCCTGCCCCTGAGAGGCTACCGTCCGGTAGACTACCTCTTCCTCCTGGGTCTGCGGCCTTTCCAGATAGGCGGAAAGATCTGTGATGACTGTCAGCGGACACGACTCCCCGGTGAAAATGACTTCACGCGCCATCGCCTGTGTCCCAAGTCCCAGTGCCAGCAATGCAGCCGCCAGAGACACTGTGTACTTTGCCCTCTTCATGACTTTTCTCCCTTGAATCCGATTCCCCGCGGACTTTCTGGTCCGCGGGGCCGGTACTCGAATAAATTACTTTCTTGCGATCGCTTTCTTCGCCTTAAGTGCGATGTTCTCAGCTGTCAGTCCGAAATGCTTAAGCAGATCGAACGGTGCGCCTGAATGACCGAAGGTATCCTCCACACCCACAAATTCCATCGGGACGAGGCATTCCTTTACGACCACTTCCGCCACAGCGCTGCCGAGGCCGCCGTAAACGTTGTGCTCCTCAGCCGTTACGATCGCTCCGGTCTCCTTCGCCGCCTTGACGATGATCTCCCGGTCAATGGGCTTGATCGTATGAAGATCGATCATGCGGGCGGAAATACCCTCAGCCTTGAGCAGATCGACAGCCTTAAGCGCTTCCTGAACCATCAGGCCGCAGGCGATGATGGTCACATCGGATCCGTCCACAAGCTGCGCGCCTTTGCCGATCTCGAAATGATAGCCGTCAAACGTATCCGTCACGCACTCCAGGTTGGGGCGTCCCGTTCTTAAATAGCACGGTCCCTTCTGCTCGAGCATCGCCTTAACGGCCATTTCGGTCTCATAGGAGTCGCACGGTACGATGACCGTCATGTTCGGCAGGGTGCGCATCAGGCTGATATCCTCAAGAGCCTGGTGAGTCGCGCCGTCCTCGCCGACGGTCAGTCCGGCATGGCTGCCGACAACTTTTACATTCAGGTTCGGATAGCAGACGCTGTTGCGGACCTGGTCATAAACCCTGCCGGCCGCGAAGATCGCGAACGTGTGCACAAGAGCGGTCGCTCCGCAGGTCGCGAAGCCGGCGCCGATATCCACCATATTGGCCTCGGCGATACCGATATTGAAGAACCTCTCCGGGAAGCGCTCCTCGAAGTATTCCGTCATCGTACATTTTTTAAGGTCTGCGTCGAATACATAGATATTTTCGTTCTCACCGTATTTGGCAAGTGCCTTACCGTAGGCAACACGTGTTGAAATATTCTCTCCCATGATCATGCCTCCCATTTGGCCAGCTGTGCCTCGATCTCTGCAAATGCCGTCTTCCATTCCTCGTCTGTGGGCTGTCCGCCGTGGAAACGGACCTGATCCTCAAATACGGAAACGCCCTTGCCCTTGATCGTGCGGCACACGATCGCAGTGGGCTTATCCTTGCACTGATATGCCTGCTCGAGGGCATCGTCGATGGCCGCAACGTCATGGCCGTCCACAACGACCGCATTCCAGCCGAATGCGCGGAATTTCTCGTCGATCGGGTTCGGATCCATAACTTCGCTCAGGCGGCCGTCCAGCTGGAGACCGTTGTTGTCAACGAAAGCGATCAGGTTATTGACATGATAGAAGCCCGCGGCCATAGCCGCCTCCCAGATCTGGCCTTCCTGGATCTCGCCGTCGCCCATGATGGCATACACATTGTTGCCATAGCCCTTCGCCTTTGCGAACATGGCCATGCCAAGGGCGACAGACAGTCCCTGTCCCAGGGAACCTGCCGACATATCGACGCCGGGAACGTGGATCTCCACATGACCCGAAAGATCAGAGTCGATCTTACGGAAAGTCTTAAGGTGCTCCATCGGGAAGAACCCCTTCAGAGCCAGAGTGGCATACATTGCCGGTGAGCAGTGCCCCTTCGAGAGCACCAGACGGTCACGGTCGATCTTGTCGGGATCCTTCGGATCAACATTCATCCTGTTAAAATAAAGCACCGACAGGATCTCCGCAATAGACATGGATCCGCCGATGTGCCCGGAACCGGCGTTGTGGATTGTTTCGAGCAATACCTTTCTGATCATGCAGGCCTGCCTGCAGAGTTCATTTTGCTTTTTTGCATCCATAGTTGTGAAATCCTCCATCAGAAAGCTCACCCTGCGTTTCCCAAAAGCCGGAATGGCAGGAAAGCCTGAACAATAGTTTCAACATAACAATTTTAAGATGCGTACGGGGTAATGTCAATAAAATATGACAGGGGGACAGTCCTGCACACAATACCGGCCGGGCAAAGCGGATGCTGAGCACGTCGCTGACTTGAAAAGGCTGCGCCGCCCTCCGCCGCAGGACAGAGCGAACCGCCATCGCAAGAGAGTCGCACACGGAAAGGGGCGGTTCTGTCATATTTATTTCTCAAAATTTACAGCACACTGCTGCAGCAGTTCGATAATGGGAAGATGCTGCGGGCACACGCTCTCACACTGTCCGCAGGCGACACAGTCACCAGCCCTGCCTTTGTCCTGTGTGACAATAGAATACTCACGCAGGGTCCGGAACTCAGGACTGCCTTTCTTGCGGTTCTCCACATTGAAGATCTCAGGAATCGGGATCCCCATCGGACATCCTTTCGTGCAGTAATGGCAGGATGTACACGGGATCGATTTATCCTGATTGATAGCCTCGACGGCCTTTTCAACGACTTCCTGCTCATGCTCGCTCAAGGGAACAAAGTCCTTCATGAAGCTCAGGTTGTCCTCCATCTGGGCAAGGCTGCTCATGCCGCTTAATACAGCCAGCATATTCTCCTTGCTGGCCACATAGCGGATCGCCCAGCTGGCATAGGAGGCATTCCCTTCCCGGTCAAACACAGCCTTCACCGTGTCGATCGGATCCGCCAGGATCCCGCCTTTTACAGGTTCCATCACGATCACCGGCTTGCCGTGCTTTTTGCAGATCTCCCAGTTCTTTCTGGCACTGACTCCGGGATTATCCCAATCCGCATAGTTGATCTGCAGCTGGACAAACTCCACATCCGGATGGGCCTCAAGCAGCTGTTCCAGCAGATCCGGATCTGCGTGGAAGGAAAAGCCATAATGCCTGATCAGGCCCTTTTCCTTCAATTCCTTCACATAGTCCCAGAGATGATATTCATCGTAGATCTTATAGTTGCTGCGCTGCAGGGCATGCAGCAGATAATAGTCGAAGTATCCGGCACCGGTTCTCTCCAGGCTCGTATAGATTTCCTGCCTGGCCATCTCTTCATTTTTGCATGCGCCGAAGGCGATCAGTTTGGTGGTAAGCGTATAGCTTTCCCTCGGATATCTCTCCACCAGTGCTTTCCGGATCGCCTCTTCCGATCCTTCATAGGCATAGGCAGTATCAAAATACGTCCCCCCTGCCTCCATGAAGCGGTCCACCATATCACTGGTCTGAGCAATGTCGATGGTATTGTCATCCAGTCTGGGAAGTCTCATCAGGCCAAAGCCCAGTTTCATCGCAGGTACAAAATCCATAAGCTTTACTCTCCTATTCTTACATTATTAAGAATACAGCATCTTTGTTTAGTTCCTGATCTATTGACTTACAGTCGCAGATCTGATCCTTGATGTATTAACTATAGCATGGAATTTACCGCAGTGTCTCCCGGGTACCCGTTTTTTGTATGGCAGAGGGGGAACAGCAATACGCGGCAATACCGGCTGGGCAGAAGACGGTTCTGTGTCAGACTCCGCTGACCGGGGACAGTCCTTCCAAAAACATATGAATTGACAACATAGGTCAAATTCAAAAGGATCTTCAGCTTATGCCGCCGCCGCAGAAAACGCGAAGCCTAGCGGATGCTTTCGGAGCTTGTCTGAGCACACGTAAGTGTGCGAGTTGCGAAGAAAGCATCCTAATAGGCGGCGCAGCGTTTTCAAAGGCGGCAAATAGCTGAAGATTCTTTGAATTTGACCTATGTTGTTTTTCATCAGATTTTTGAAAGGACTGTCCCCCTGTCAGAAAGTCCCCTGTCAGGCTGTCAGGTTCTGCGCCCAGCTCCCTGCTGCCATCATCCTCCAGCCGATCAGGCACTTGACCAGCTCGACCATCTGCACGCAGGCGTACATCGGCAGGATGGGCATATGCGTAAAATGCGCAAGCGCGTAGGCCACCGGCACCGAGCAGGCCCAGACAAAGCAGGAGTCAAACAGGAACGTGATGACTGTCTTCCCGCCCGAGCGCAGGGTGAAGTAAGCCGCGTTCGTGAAGGCATACAGCGGCATGCAAAGCGCTGTGATCCGGATCAGCCCGGCCGCCATGGCCCGGATGTCATCCGACGTGTTGTAGATGCGAGGGAAGAAGTACGAGGTCACATACATAAGTACTCCAGTGATCACGCAGACCACCACGGAAAAGGCCGCAAGCTTGGCCGCATCTTCCTTTGCCTGCGCGATCTTTCCGGCCCCCAGCTCCTGCCCCAGGATGATCGCGATCGCGCTTCCCATGGCGATGAACGAGACGTTGAACACGTTGGAGATGGAGCTCGATATGTTCGTCGCCGCCACGACCGAGAGGCCGCGCACCGAATAGCACTGGTTCAGGACTGCCATCCCGCCCGACCAGAGCGCCTCGTTGATCAGCAGCGGCAGCGCCTTCACGATGATCCGGCCTGCCACTGGGCCCGGTATCCGGAAAAGGTGGCGGTAAACGCCTCTTATAAAAGCAAACCTGTCTGAATTCCTGTGTGTCCAAACCGCCACAAAAAGAAGCTCGGCAAAGCGCGAGATCACCGTAGCGAGCGCCGCGCCGGCCGCTCCCATCGCCGGAGCCCCGAATTTTCCGTAGATCAGGATATAGTTCCCGGCCAGGTTGATGAACACGGCCGCCAGGCCGGCGTACATCGGAATGACGGTCTCGCCGGTGGAGCGCAGCGTGTTCGCGTAGACCTGTCCCATCGCGAAGGGAAGCAGGCCCGCGAACATGATCAGAAGGTACTCCTTCGCGTAGCGCATCGTCATCTCCACGCTGCCGATGCCCGAGTCGCTGTGCAGGTAGAGGCCGATCAGCGGCTCCCCGAAGACCCACAAAACGGCCGTTCCCACGATCGTCAGGAGCAGCGCCGTCAGCACCTGCAGGCGGAACGTGCAGCGCACGCCCTCATCGTCCCCGCTTCCGTAATACTGCGCTGTAAAAATGCCGATCCCGGCCAGTCCGCCGAAGATGCACAGATTAAAGACGAACAGCAGCTGGTTGACGATCGAGACGCCGGACATGGAGTCCGTGCCGATCCTTCCCACCATGACATTGTCCAGCATGCCGACCAGATTTGTGATCCCGTTCTGGATCATGATCGGCAGCGCGACCAGCATCGTATGACGGTAAAATTTTCTTTCACCGATAAGTTTCATAAATAAACAACCTCCGTGGGATTAAACAGCCTCGGCACCCCTCTGACCGTATTGGCCAGCCCGCGTGAAACCACCAGCGCGCCGCATGGGCCGAAGTGGACCCCGCTCGTATAGCGGGGCAGGATGCCCTGGCCCGGCGCATAAAGGCCCCGTCCGAAAAGCCTGATCTGGCCGCCGTGCGCATGGCCCGAAAGCACCAGGTCGATCTTCCTGTTTTTCAAAAAGCGGGGCCAGTACTCAGGATGATGACACAGCAGCACTTTATAAGCGTCCTGCCGCTCAAATTCATCAAGCCAGGATGTATCCGCCGCGGACGGATCCGCCACGGCAAGCCAGCCCTCCTTATCCGGATTCCGGCGGTAATCCGTCACCGCGGCCGACGTCAGGCCGCCCACAATGACGGATGGGTTTCCCGGCATTTCCACCCACTTGTTATCGAGCACCACCACCCCGGTCTGCCCGATCAGGTCAATCTCTTCCTGTGTGACCATCCACTCATGATTGCCGAGCGAAAAGCAGGTCGGTGCGATCTTTGCGCACCGGGCGGCGATCTCCAGGAAAGGATCCAGGTGCGACATCAGCTTCCGGCCGCGCGGCATTCCGATCCTCCAGTGCGGATTGCGCTGCCAGTTGATCATGTCGCCCGGGATCGCGATCAGGTCGGGCATTTGGCGCTCCAGGCTCCCGAGCACCGGCGCCGGATCCTTTTCGTGAAGATCCGAGACCAGCGCGATCGAAATGTCAGGGTCCTTTTTTATATGGTAAAACGTTTCTCGCATAAAAACTCCTCAATATCCCTCTATATATATCAGGATATGCCAAAACATGCAAGAATCACAAAAGAGGCCTTATCCGGGAAAGGAGCAGGCTTCCTCTCAGATAAGACCCCTTTTTAAATGTCCGCAGCGTCAATATACACAGGCTGGCGCCCTACTTCTCCGTTCCGGCGCCCTCACTTTCCGGCACGTCCTGATCATCGGTCAGTTTCTGCCTGGCGATGAAATCGGCCCTCTGGCTCTGCGACATATGGATCGTGCGGTCAGTTCTCCTTCGAAGCATCTCATAAAGCGTTTCGAGGATCACCTGTTCCCCGATCCTCCTTGTCAGGATCTCGCCCGTCGTCGTCGGATCCTTCGTCCCCGTGTGCAGGACATACTGGCAGTACCGGGTCAGCGGAGATTTGGCGGTTGCCGTCACCGCCACTGTCACGGCTCCCTTCTCGCTTGCGACCCTGGCCGCCTCAACGACCGATTTCGACCGGCCCGTATGGGATACCGTCAGGAGAAGATCCTTCTTCCCGATGGTGGTCACACAGTAGGCCTGAAGATCCTGATCCGAGTAGTACTGGCATTTCTTTCCCAGCTTCATCAGCTTGTAGGAGAGAAAAATGCACGGGATGATCGCGTCGCCGTTTCCGATCATAATGATGAAATTGGCTTTCTCCATCGCCGCGACGACCTTGTCATACTGATCCGAGACAAGATTGAGCGTCTCCTGCATGGTCTCGTAATTCTTCTCGACCACCTCCTGCATCAGCGCACGGACCTCGCTTGATCCGTTCACCTGAAGATCGTCCTGCTCGATTCCCAGCCTGTTATTGCGCAGGGCATTGCGGAATTCAATAAACCCGTTGTATCCCATCCGCGGTTTCAGTGATTTTCTTTTTCCTTATTTCCGCTTCTTTTCTGCCTCCGGGACCTTGGGATGCACCGGACTTATCTTCCGAGTTGAAAAAGCAGAAGCCAAAATTATCAAAAATTATTTTTATTATCAGAACAATTTGTTCAAAATCAAATTTATAATCACGAATCTATTTTTCATATTCTCCGTTTTTATTCGCAAAAAAACGTCCTGCAGTATCGCCAGCCGATACTGCAGGACTCCGGAATTCAATTAAGGTACTTTGCCCTGTTTGCAGCAGTATTATTTCTGGTTGTAATCGTTTTTAGAACTTTTCCCCCGGTATACTGCTTAAGTAAAGAAGTAAATTTACCCTCTGTTATTTCAACCGTCTTGGAATTTTGATAAGAATAATATTGATTGGGCTGAGCCTCTGGTATATATCCATATCCCCAGGTCTCCTTCCTTAAAACAGGCGTTATCCCGCTTCCTCGAATTACGGAATAACAGAAACTGCAGAATGTGCCCTCTGAACTGCTGTATTCTGCCACAACATTACTTTTTTCATAAACACCGCTTAAACCGTCATAGCCTCCACCGCAGCAGAGGCGGATGACTTTTCCGTTCTTCCATGTATACAGTGCGTAAACAGAAGATCCATATGGGTCATTTTCCTCGATCACATACAGTTCCGGAATATCGTCCGTATCAACATAGGAAAGGCCGAATGATGCTTTTGAACTTAAAGTGCTGGTATATGGAACCTGTCCCATTCCCCATGTCCAGTATTTACTCCCTCGCGGCATAAGCTCGATTGTTGACCGGGAAAGCATATTGGCATAGGCTTTAAGCGCCTTGGCTTTTTCCGAAGAATTACTGCTGCCCGCTTTTTGGGCCACGCCTTTATTAACGCTGTATTTTACTTTGTTAACCGTGATCATACCGGAAAAGCTGCGCTGAAATACACCATTTCTCACATAATACAGAGTATTTCCACGTCCATCAGCGCGTTTGGCCAGACCGGTTTTTCTGGTATCGAAGACTCCATTTTGGATAAAGTACCATCCGCCCTTGCCGTCTACACGCTTTGCAATCCCTGTTTTCTTTGTAACTACGCCATTTAAGATATAGTACCAACCGCCTTTGCCGTCGATTCGTTTGCATATACCGGTTTTATTTTTGCGAAACACTCCTTTTTCAACATAGTACCAACCGCCTTTTTTATCAACGCGTTTGGTAATTCCGGTTTTGTTTGCGGCAAGTCTGCCATTTTCCACATAATACCATCCGCCCTTGCCGTCAATTCGTTTGGTTATACCTGTCTTTCTGGAAAATTTCCCTTTTTCCCAATAAACCCATTTGCCTTTGACCTTGACAAGGCCGGTTATATTTTTCCGGCTTCCTGAAGAAGCTGTCTGAGCAGAAAATGCAGCTGTTCCCATAAAAAGTGTGAGACACAGGGTCAGTATTACTATGATATATCCTTTAACTGAAAATCCAGATCTTCTCTCAAACATAACGATTCCCTCTCTTTACGCTGAAAGGAGCAGTCTGTTCTCTCACGCTGCAGCTTCAGCGTATGAAAACAGTCTGCTCCCTTCTATTCTCAGCCCTCGGTCACATGCCCTTTTGCCCTGATCACATCAATGACCTGATCCACGTACTTCTCGCAGATCTCATTCTCCGGCGCCTCGACCATCACGCGGATGACCGGCTCGGTGCCGCTCTCCCTGACCAGGATGCGTCCGGTATCGCCCAGCTCTTCCTTTACTTTCCGGACAGCCGCCTGGACATCCGGATCGTTCTGCGCCTCCGGTTTGCTCTTGACGCGCACATTCTTGAGCACCTGCGGATAGAATACGACCGGCGCGGCCAGCTCGCTCATGGGTTTCTCCTTCGCCAGCATGACTTCCATCAGCTTGAGGCTGGTAAGGATGCCGTCGCCCGTGGTGGCGTATTTCGTGAAGATGATGTGGCCGCTCTGCTCGCCGCCGATGCGGTGGCCGTACTTCACCATGTTCTCATAGACATATTTGTCGCCGACCTTGGTCTGCTCATATTCTATGCCAACTTTATCAAGTGCTTTGTAAAGTCCAAAGTTACTCATAACTGTCGTCACGACCTTATTGTTGAGCAGCTTCCCGCGCTCCTTCATATAAAGGCCGTAGATATAGATCGTGTGATCACCGGTGACCACGTTGCCCTTCTCATCGACGCAAAGGCATCTGTCCGCGTCGCCGTCATAGGCAAAGCCGACATCCAGGCCGTTCTCCACCACAAACTTCTGCAGATGTTCGATATGTGTCGATCCGCAGTCAGTGTTGATGTTGTAGCCGTCAGGCTCCGCATTGATCACATAGGTCTTGGCTCCGAGCGCGTCAAACACGCCCTTCGCGATGGACCAGGCGGCGCCGTTGGCGCAGTCCAGGCCGACCTTCACATTCTTGAAGCTGTATCTGGACATAGAGATCAGATAGCCGATATAACGATTGCGGCCGGCCACATAGTCGACCGTCCTGCCGATGTCATGACGCTCAGCGATTGGGATCTCGACCTTGCCGTCGATATAATCCTCCACCTTGAGGATGGTCTCCTCGTCCATCTTCTCCCCGTTCCCGTTGAGCAGCTTGATGCCGTTGTCGTAGTAGGGATTGTGGGATGCGGAGATCATAATGCCGCAGTCAAAATCATCCACACGGGTGATATAAGCCACCGACGGGGTGGTCGTCACATGCATGATGTAGGCGTCCGCACCGCTGGCCATCAGGCCGGTGCACAGCGCGTATTCAAACATGTAGCTGGAACGGCGGGTATCCTTTCCGATCACGACCTTGGCTTTCTTGCCTTCCTTCGCTCCGTAATACCAGCCCAGAAAACGTCCGATCTTCAGCGCATGCTCAAAGGTCAGATTCTTGTTGGCCTCGCCGCGGAACCCGTCAGTGCCGAAATATTTGCCCATGATCAAAGCCTCTCTTTCTTTTCGATATCGAGGAAATATTTGTAAGTATCCACCATCAGCTCGCCGCAGGCTTCCTCATCGCAGGCGATGATCGCGCCGTTGTGCATCTGCAGCGCGCTGCAGGTCCACTTCTGGCTCACGCCGCCTTCCACGGTGGCCGCCAGCGCCCTGGCCTTGTTGTGGCCGCTGATCAGCACCAGCACCTCTTTCGAGTCCGTCACAGTCCCGATGCCAACCGACAGCGCCTGCGCGGGAACCTTCTCCGGATCATTGCCGAAAAAGCGGGAATTGACGATCCTGGTATCCGTGGTCAGGTCACGCACACCCGTGCGCGAAGTCAGGCTCGTAAACGGCTCATTGAAAGCCAAATGGCCGTCCACGCCGATGCCTCCCATAAACAGGTCGATGCCGCCGTAAGAAGCGATCTTCTCCTCATACAGAGCGCACTCCTTCTCCGGATCATCCGTCATCCCGTTGAGAATATTAATATTCTCCGGCTTCATATCCACCAGATGATCAAAAAACGTATCATGCATAAAATACCAGTAACTCTGGTCATGCTCATGCGGCAGCCCCAGATACTCATCCATATTAAAAGTAACAACATTGGCAAAGGACACCTCGCCCGCCTGATTCATGCGCGCCAGCTCCTTATACACCCCGATCGGGCTCGATCCGGTCGGAAGCCCCAGCACAAACGGCCTCTCCTCCTTATGCCCATTGATCTTCGCCGCAATATAATGCGCCGCCCACAGGCTCATCTTCTCATAATTATCCTGAATAACAACTCTCATAATATACCTGCTTTCCTATCACTGCAGGGGTCAGACCCCTACCTCCACTTTATCGCGTCAATTCGCGAAAAGGGTCAGACCCCTCTTCAGTGTTTTTCGATGATCTCTCCATTGTTTTTCCAGATGGAATTCTCCGGCACAACGCCGCGCACGCAGGATGTCGGATACACATTGCTGTGCCGTCCGATCACAGTACCCGGATTGCAGACCGCATTGCAGCCCACCTCAACGTAATCGCCGAGCATGGCCCCGAATTTCTTGATGCCGGTCTCCATCTGCTCTGTGCCGTTGTGGACAACAACCAGCTTTTTGTCGCTCTTAACATTTGAAGTGATCGATCCGGCACCCATGTGGCTGTAATAACCCAGGATCGAATCGCCGACATAATTGTAATGCGGTGTCTGCACATGGTCGAAAAGGATCACATTCTTAAGCTCCACTGAGTTGCCGACCACACAGTTCGCTCCGACCAGCGCGGATCCGCGGATGAACGCGCCATGGCGGACCTCCGTCTCCGGCCCGATGATGCAGGGGGCTCCCAGATAGGCGCTGGGAAAGACCTTTGCCGTCTTATGCACCCAGACAGAGGGCTCGCGTTCTTCGTAGTCCGGACCAAGCGTCGGCCCCAGGGAGAGGATCAGGTCCTTGATTCCCTTAAGGGCTTCCCACGGATAGGTAAAGCCGGCAAGGTAGTCCTTTGCGAGTGTGTGTTCAAGATCATAAAGATCAGTGATCGTATACATATCTACTCCTTAAGTAAGACAGATTTTCTTCTTCAAAATTCAAATATAAGCGTGCCGGGAGAACCTCTGTTACAGTGTTGATTCTGCTTTTTGCTTTCTCCCTTTCGGCTCACGCACTGCCGTGACAGCATCCGCCGAGTCTTTCGATAACTGCCATACCTCGTCACCCGTCTCCGGGCCTGGCGCTAACAACGTTCCCTCTGCCTCCTGCAGGGACAGTAGTTTTCTCATATTAATATCGTTAGTTTAAAGGAAAACTTCCTTCAAACTACGCCTAACAGGGTAGCACATCTCATTTTAAATTGCAACGGCGGCGCCCCCTGAGGGGTCTGACCCTTTTCGTACATTAACGCGCTGCCGCACGACCAGGGGTCTGACCCTTTTCGTACACTGGCGCGTTAATCCGATGATGATATCTTGCCGTCTGTCGCCCGATGCAGCAGCCACAGGGCGAACACGGCGCCGCACAGTTCTCCGGCCGGCAGTGCACAGGCAAGTCCGGTGGTTCCCCATAGCCGGTCCATGATGAACTGGAGCGGGATATAAAAGACAAGCTCCCTCACGAAGGCATGAAGCAGCGTCGCTTTTCCGTTTCCGATCGCCTGAAGGGTAAACGAGCTGTGATAATTGAGGAACTGCATCGGCGAAGCGAGGCACCGGATCCGCAGGAACAGGGCGGCAAAACCGATTGTCACCAGTGCGTTCTCCGCATCCGCGCCTTTTGTGCTTAAAAACAGCCTTGTAACCGGCGAGGCAAAGACCTCAAAGAAAAGGATCGCGCAGGCAGCTGTCACGAGTCCCCAGATCCTCGCTGTGTTCACCGTTTCGTGCATCCGCCTGCGGTTACCCGAGGAATAGTTATAGGCGATGATCGGCATGGCCCCCTGGCAGATGCCGATATTGACCGCGTTAGGGATCCGCTCCACCTTCATCACGATCCCCATCCCGGCCAGCACCATGTCACTGTGTGCTGCACACAGCATATTAACAGAAACATTGGCCAGATCGAACAAGCCCGTCAGCAGTGCGGACGGTATGCCCACGGAAAACAGCTGGCGTACGCTGCCTGAATGGATACCGCGGATATCCGTGACACGGATGCTCAGGGGTGTGCTGGCCCCGGCCTTTTTGACCATCACAAAAAGATATGTGCATGAGACGATATTGGAGATCAGGGTCGCCAGCGCAGCCCCGGCCACTTCCTGCCCTTTCGGCATCAGGACAAACATGAACAGCGGATCGAGAGCAATATTCAGAAGTCCTCCCAGGCTCAGGCCGATACTTGCTCGGCTTGAAAATCCGGTATTCCGAAGAAGATGAGCCATCGTCATGGACAGCAGGCTGAAAACCGTCCCGATGACGATCACCAGCATCGTATACTGGCTCGCATAGGTGATCGTTTCGCTTGAAGCTCCCAGGAAAAAAAGGATAGGCTTCATAAAACATCCGATCAGCGCAGAATACAGCAGCGCCGTCACCACCGCTCCATAAAAGCTGAACGCACTGACTTTCCGGCATTCATCCTCCATCCCGGCGCCCATCAGGCGCGCCACAAGGCTTCCGCCCCCTACGCCGAACAGGTTCGACAAAGCCGCGATCATCATCACCAGCGTCAGTGTCAGCGAAGTGGCCGCCATCATGTACGAATTCCCGGTCCTGCCGATAAAAAAAGCATCCACCATGTTGTAGATCAGATTGATCAGCTGGCTGATGATCGTGGGAATGGCCATGGTCGCAAGCGCCGCCGGGACCGGCATCTTTTCAAAAAGTTCTTTTTTATTATAGGTTCCTGCCATGAAATACCCCCTGGAGAGGCTGGATTCAAGTTCCTCTTTTACGCGTTAATGTACGAAAAGGGTCAGACCCCTCTGTCGCTATTTTACCCGATCAGCAAAATAATGCAAATGAACCGCGGCTATTTGCTTATTGACATTATGTTGTGTTCTTTATACAATTTAAAATAATTTGACGACGCCGGTACTGCCCTGCTGTCATTCAGATCATCTGCTTTGCGCCGTCACCAGAGTCATCCGCAAAAATAATCTCAAATATTTCAGGAGGAGGTAATCTTTGCCAAGAAAAAGAAGGGAATGGTATCCAGGTGCCATATATCATGTGATCAACCGCGGGAACCGTAAAGCGGACATTTTCCAGGAGGCGTCTGATTACGCACGTTTTCTGGAGATCGTTCGCTATGAGCAGACCAGATATGAATTCACTTTGCATGCCATATGTCTCATGACAAATCATGTGCATATGTTAATTGGCACTAAAAATGATGACCTGAGCCAGATCATCCAGCATATACTGGGCCGGTATGCAGGCGAATACAATCGAAAATACGAATTGTCCGGGCATGTTTTTCAGGGGAGATACACGGCCTCGCTGGTCAGGAATGACCGATACTTTCTGGAGGTAAGCCGCTATATACATATGAATCCGGTAAAAGCCCATATGGTAAGTGACCCGGCGGATTATCTGTACAGCAGTTATTCCCTCTTTGTACCGGGAAAAAGTCCACGCGGGAGGTATCTCCGGGACGCTGCCGATCCCAAACTCAATTATATTATGAGGGATCTGATCGACACCGGAGACACGCTTCGACTATTCGGCTCTGCTTCCCTGTGCAGGAGGAAATACCGCCAATTTGTGACAGAAAAGTTCTCTCATACAGAACATGAAGAAATGATACAAAAAGACATGAAGGATGAATGGTGAGGCGTCATTCCGGCAGATAATCCACCGTCGCCCTCTTCCACTGATATTTCGCCAGGTCAACGATCCCGTCCGGGCAGGGAATGCCGTCCGCCTCCAGCAGCTCGATCTGACGGTTTCCGCCGCCGAAAGCAAAGGCTGATGATACCTGTCCGCTGCGGTTGACAACGCGGTAGCAGGGGATGCCTTCCGGATCCGGATTGACATGAAGCGCAAACCCAACAACTCTTGCCCACCGCCTGTTTCCCGCCAGCGAAGCCACCTGCCCGTAAGTCGCCACCGTTCCGCGGGGGATCTGTCTCACCACATCGTAGATCCGATCGAACGAGGAAAGAGTCCTCTTATCTTCTGTAAATTGTCCCATACTTTAAATCTCCATACATTTTGAGCGCGCAGGGGGTCTGACCCTTTTCGCACGTTGAAGTGCGAAAAGGGTCAGACCCCTCTTACTCAATTGCGATAACAGCTGTGCCGTAGCCCTCCAGTGTTATATCCCCGGTCACTGTTTTGCCTGTATAGAGATCGGTTCCTCTCTTATACAATGTGAAAACAGCCGGTGTACTCTCATAATTAAGAACAAACAGATACCTTTTATCTCCCTTCCGGCGAACGGCCAGCTCACACCCGGCCGGCACCTTTGCCAGGTCTGCAAAGGGAGATGCGGCTCCCAGCTTTTCGAGGAAGATCCGGGCACTCTTTTCATTCCAGGCGCTGCCGTAATAGTAAGTTTTTCCCGCGCCGCTGTTCTTTCTGATCAGCGCAGGCGTCCCCGCATAATAGTCCGAGGTGTAAGTGCCTTCCACTTCACCCCCGCCGACCGGCGCCAGAAGATCCGCAAACACCTCCGCTTCAAATTCCGTGCCGTCCCAGCTGACCGTGACCTTTCCGGCATCAGGCGCGATGAACGAGTACTCCGGAATATCAGTTCCGGTAAGCGGCGACAAAAGTCCGGGGAGCTTCTCCATCACGCAGCGGCCGCTGCTGTCCTTGTATCCGCTGCGGCAGCCGATCACCAGCGTTCCTCCCTGTTCCACATACTTTGTCAGGAGATCCGCCTGCTCCTTCGTCACGATCGTCATATGAGGATAGATCAATACTTTATATTGCCTGAGCTTTTCAAGATCTGCGTGTCCCAGGAAGACATAATCAAGCGGCGTGTGACTCCTCTGGGCAGCCGCGAAGAAAGCCTTACGGCTGGGGTCATCGATCCGTCTGTGCCAGGCATCCGCCTGCTTGTCCCAGATATTATCATAGTCTGTGAGGATTGCTGTCTGAGCCTCATATTGTGATCCCGCGATCTGATTTATGCAGCTTATTTTCTTGTGAATGTCACATAATTCACGCAAGCGCCGGTTCTCCCGCCCGGAGTAGTCCAGGATCCCGTGCCAGTAGATCTCCGAACCGATCGTGCTGGTCCTCCAGCGGAAATAGCTGACAAAGTCCGCTCCATGCGCGATGGACTGCATCGTCCAGAGTGTCATCTGACCGGGGCGGGGCGTCGGCGCTTCCATGCCGGCATTCGAGCCGTTGGCTCCGGACTGCTGCTCCATAATGCCAAAGGCCGGCGATATCGAGCGCACCTCGCTCAAGTTCCGGCTCCAGCCGCGATCCTTCAGGCTCTCCGGCTCATCACGGTAAACATCCAGGCAAAAAGCGAAGTTCGGGTAAGAGTCATAGGTATAAAAATCGAGGCTCTCTGCGGTCATCTGGTGATTATCCAGGTTTCCGAACATGCCGTTTGTCGTGATAAAGTCATCCGGCTTCGCATACCTGCGGATGATATCACTCTGAGCCTTCGCGAAAGAACGGGCACTGGCTGAAACAAAGCGGAAATAATCCAGCATCTGATGCGGATTGGCAACATATCCGGGAGTTTTGCGCGGCACACAGATCTCGTCCCACGCCGTGTAGGTCTGGTTCCAGAAAACCGTGCCCCAGGCTTCATTGAGCGCTTCCAGCGTACCGTACTTCTCCTCAAGAAAAACGCGGAAGGCCGCAGAGTCACTCTCAGAATAAAAGACATCCAACTCACAATTAAACTCGTTATCCAGCTGCCATCCGATGATGCATCTGCGTCCGGCATAGTGCGCTGCGGACTTTTCAACGATCCTCGCGCACAGCTGTCTGTAAACCGGAGAATTATAATTATAGTGCCTGCGCATCCCGTGATTATATCGAATTCCGTCAATATCACAGTTGAGCACCTCAGGATACTTCTTCGTCAGCCAGGCCGGCGGAGTCGCTGTGGGCGTGCAGAAGATCACCTTCATATCCGTCTGCTCGACGATATCCAGAAACCGGTCAAAAAAGTCGTAATTAAAAACACCCTCCGTCAGCTCGATCTTGCTCCAGGCAAACTCCGCGATCCGGATCACCTCGATCCCGCTCGCCAGCATCCGGTCCAGGTCCTTCCGCCACATATTCTCCGGCCAGTGCTCAGGATAATAGCAGGTGCCCAGCACCAGCCGCTCTCCATTCAGAATAGCTCTCATAATAAACCTCCTTTATGGCAGCTATCAATACCAGAACTCATCCAGTGAACGGATCACGCTCACACCTTCCGCCTGCGCAAGGCCTTTCCTGTCCAGCAGCACCGGCGTGATCCCGACCTCCTTTGCGGCTTTCACATCGCTGGTCATCGAATCACCGATATGAACCGCCTCATCGGCGCTTACCCCGGCGATCTCCAGCGCTTTCTCAAAGATCTCCCTGTGAGGTTTGCAGGCCCTGACCATCTCGGCCGCCACGATCCCGGCCGGTTTCAGTTCCTTTTCCTCAAGGGATTCCCGTATATACTGAAGATCATCATTTGTCACAACATAAACCGGCAGCGTACTTCTCTCAAAAAAAGGCCGGACATCACTAAACAGAGGTGCATGGATCCAGGAATTTTTCCACACGTCGTGCATGTATTCCAGGTCACCCTTCAGGCCATAGCTGCGGACACATTCGTCAAGGATCATGTCGACCATCTCATCTTTCATGATGAAGCGGTCTCCATAATACTCATATTCTATCTGCTTGATCATCCCCCAGACAGTCTGCAGCGCCGCCTTTGGCTGTTTCAGGTCGCTGTGTGTCAGGAAATATTCCAGCAAAGCATTGGTATAAGGTTCGTCTTCAAGTACCATCGTCCCGGTGTAATCCAGGAAGATCGCCCTCTTTCCATCTAAATACTGCATTGATCAGGCCCTCACGCCAGGCATACTAAAAAACATTAACATCCATGATCCTTCAGATACTCCATGGCCGGCTCATATTTTTCGCGGACGCGCTTCAGATCGCGCTCCGTCACTTCCCTGAGCCGCCCCAGGTCCATATTGTGCCTCAGGTCAGCCATCTTGACACTCCTGGCAAGCGGATTTTCGGCGATGCGCGCTATGTATTCCATATACGGCATTCCCTCCGGATGCGTCATCGTCACAACTGCATCTGTGATCTCATCCCCGAAAAGAGAGCGCAGCTCATCTTCAGTAACATCCGTGTCCTCCAGCACGTCATGCAAAAGAGCAACAACCTTCTGCGTGTCCGTTTCCACAAAAGACGCCACGGTGACAGGATGTTCGATATAATCAACTCCGGATTTATCGACCTGGCCGGCATGAGCCTCTTTCGCCAGAGCGTACGCTTTATCATACAAGTCACTCATTATAAGCTCCTCCAAATAAGTCCCTCCAACAAAAAACCCGGCGCAAAAATCCTCTCCCGCGCCGGGACTTAAATCTGATCTTTTAAGAATGCCTCCGGCCTCACTTCCACAGTTCCCGTTCCCTGACCAGACAGACAGAGCCATCCTCACCGGTCTCTACCCTGTAAAGCCTGTTATTCGCCAGCACCGGCCCGGTTTTCGCCTCCGCTTCAATCTCCGGTTCTGCTGCTTCACTCTCCGGCCCTGCCGCTTCCGCCTCAGGCTCTCCGGTATCCCAGGTCACCTCCATGACCTCAGGAAGCGCTTCATTCAGGTATCCGTCCGTCGTGTAGATCCAGACATAGCTGTAGCCTCCGTCCCTGAGGATGTCCGGGAAGTCCCGGACCGTGATCTCATTGCCCTCGCGGAGTCTTGTTATATTACCGATCTTGGTGAACTTCCAGGGCTCGCGCAGATAATTGTTGACCGCGCCCCCAAGATAATACAGGGCACAATTGGTCGGAAATTCATTGGTGTTCGACTGGTTCAGGATGTATACCCGCTCGCCCTCCTTCAGGACGGCCTTTACCTCCTTCGACTGCTCACGCGCCCTTTTTATATCCTCATAACCAACAGCCTTTTCCTTATTAAGTGCGGTATGGTTCGGGACATAATCCCGGTCGAGGCCCAGGCAGAGGAAGATCAGCAATGCCAGACCGACATAGCGGCAAAGCCGTCCGGCGTCTGCCGCGCGAACACCTGCGTTTTGAAGGGTACCGTCGGTTTGTACCTCCCTGGCCGGGATCACCAGAAGCCACACCAGGGCGATGATCAGCAGATATAGTAAGATGCCTGTCATATATCGCCCGATGCCTGCGACCTTAATGCTCTCTTCATAAGAGAATATAAACAGAAAAGCCGCAAAAAGTGCACACAGATATAAGATCTCAGCCCCAATACTGTAGGCCATATAAACAAGTCCCCGTTTCCGGTCGTTCTTCAGATCCGATCCCACCAGGAAGATGGCCAGGATCAGCACGCTCACCGTGGGAAGCGTAAGCTTCAGCTCTGAGTTGCTGCTGAGGGAATTGCCCACGATCGCCGTCGTGAACGCGATCACCACGGGCTTTGCCTTTTCCCGGAGAGAAGACCCGGCATTTCCGAGGAAATTCATCATGCCCTCAGGGGTGCGTCCCACATTCCAGGCATACGTCAGGACAGCCAGGACAGCCAGGACCAGGATCGCTGCAAGCGCCAGCAGTACCGTTTTCCAGCGCGGCCGTCCCTTACGGGCACCCAGGCCCCTGCCGGACGGCGGGTTCTGGCCGCTCCCGCCTTCAGCCCCGGCCCCGGCGCCGGGATCAGCCAATTCACGGCCGGAGAAATACCGCCTGACCTCCTCGGTGAGAAGGAACAGAACGCACAGCACCGCCAGCAGAAGGCCGATATGCGGCTTAAACAGCGTAACCATGACAAGTACGACAAGAACCAGGAGGATCTCGCTCACCTCAAAGCTTATTCCCCTCTTTTGATCTCGTCCTTTGAACGAGCGGAATTTTACAAAACGGGTAACAAAACTGTCGGAAGAGACCATCCACCAGCCCGCCAGGCCGGCTGCCCATGACAGCGTCGGCAGGTCCACGTAAAGGTTCTTTATCCCGTACCCGTACAGCGAATAGGTACCGATATAGAGGATCGCGGTATACAGCACGATCCCGCTCCAGCCGCCTTTCCGGGAACCGATATGCGCGCCGCCTTCTTTTGACAGGCCTCCGGAGGAGCCGAACGTAAAGGCAAACGGCAGATACAGCCCGATCCACGTCAGAAGTGTGGAGCTGACATACATCATTCCCTCGTTATATCCGGTAAATTCCTGGAAAAACAGATGAAACAGGCTGCCGGCCAGCACATCCTTCGCCCCGGGGATAAAGCTGACCTCCAACGGCAGCTTTCCGGTCTCGAGCATGTATTTTGGCGAAAGAGCGTACAGATGAAACTCATCAATATGCCAGATAAAATCCCCGTAATACAGAACCAGACTGCTCACAAAAATGACCGTCAGCATCACATAGTAAGGGGACAGCAACTCCTGCATAAGAGTCAGGCGCCGCCTTCCTCCCCCATTCCCGGCCGACTGCGAATCCCGCGCCGCACGCGAATCCCTCACCGACTGCGAATCCCGCACCACACGCGAATCCCGCACCGAACGTGAATCCCACACCGAACGTGAATCCCGCGCCGCACGCAGATCTCCGATCACCGCACAGCAAAAGCCCGCCAGGGCCAGGACACACAAAACAGTGATCCCGGCAGAGAAGCGGCCGCCCGCTCCGGCTGCATACAAAACAAGGTCGATACCTGCTACGGCAAAGATCATCCCCTCCGTCAGGCGCAGCTTCAAAAGCCGCCCCGCCAGAAGGCCGCAGCCGGTCATCACAATATAAGCAAGCAGTCCAAAAATAAGTGTCTTCAATATGATCCTCTCTTATTTAGAGGGGACTTCCCCCCGTCATCAGAATTCATCCGAGAAATCCTGCTCGGTCGGCGTCAGTTCCTTGCTCTGGTAAATGAGGAACGTGGAAATCTCGTAGTTGTCGGCATCCATAGTCAGATCGATCGTCGTCCTGGGCAGGTCATAGCTGGTGTCGTACGTCAGGTATCCGTATGTCAGAGCGGTTCCCATGTCGTCGGCATAGAGCTCTTCGTGCCGGTCGGAATCCCAGTTTTCTCCGCTCTTGACAGGGTCTCCGTACTTCTTGGTGATCTCCCTTTCGATCTTCTTGTAGTCGCTGATGTATTTTTCCTTGTCGGAATGCTGCTGCTTGAACAGGTACCGCACCTGCATCAGGCCGTCATCACTGAAAACGTACACAAGGAAAACAGGCACCTCCACCACGGTCGTATCGTAGGCGATATAGTAGGCATCGTAGCCAGCTGCCTTGCCCGATTCAAAAATGTCATCACCTTCCACTGCACGGATATCATCCTCGGAATCACCCCAGCAGAACTTCTTGAAATCATACTCCGGATCGATGGGATCGAGAAGCATCTCCTCGGTCTCCTCCTCCGTGATCTCTTCTTCCCCGACATCTCCGGCGTCGCCGCCCTCGACAATGGTCAGGCGGCCCTGGCCGGCGGGATTGGAATAGTCATCAGGCACTGTGCTGTCTTCGTAGTTCTGCAGGTAAGCGGTGAAAACATCATGATCGTAGTACGGCTCTCCGTTCTCATCACTGTCCTTGACCATCTCAGCATCCCGGAACATGGTCATGCCATCACCATATTCCTGTGAATAGTACCGGTTGATGGACACAGAATACTTCTTTTCGAGATCCAGCGGCTCTCCGCCGACGAGCACATCCTTGACGCGGTACTTACCGTCTACGGATACGAACTCATTATCGCGGTTGATCACCACGCTGCTGGGAACCGATGCGTCGATCGTATACTCCATTCCGGAGCACTGGATAAATCCGCCGAACTCGCTGGGATAAGAATGCGCACCCATCTCAAGCATGTCGAGGATGGTCTGCCCCTTCATCTCAACCAGCGTCACCTCTGAATTCCAGGGCATGACCGAGAGCAGATCCGTATAACGGATATCTCCGGCATTTATGTCCGCACGGATGGAACCGCCGTTCATGATCCCGATGTCCGCGCCGAAGAAATCGCGGTACGCATCGGTGATCAGGTCCCCGAGGTTCGTCTCGCGGGTACGGATGATCCGGTTGCCCTCTGCGTCATTGATCGTCAGCTTAAAGTTCGAATGCCCCTCCACATCAAACAGGTACTCGTACTTTGATTCAATATCCTCGACACTGCTCTCGATCATCTCGTAGGCTTCGGTCTGCATGTCGGCATCGGTAATCTTATCGACCAGGTTCGATGTGACAGAAACGATCCCGTCATCGATATTGATCATCAGTGCACCGATCGTCTCCAGCTCCGCTCCGGTCGATGTGATCAGGACATTATCTCCGTCCTTGTTGGGTGCGAACATGCCCGGAAGGACCGACTCGGCATGGGCGTCGAGGAATACATCGATGCCGTTCGTATTCGCAGCCACTGCAAGAGAGGACCACTCCGTGGGAACGTCCCAGTCGCCCAGATGTGAGAGGGCAATGACCATATCGGCGCCGTCGGCGCGGCAGGCATTCGCGGCTTCCTGCACCGAGCGGTACAGATCCTCATCGGTGGCTGCATTAAATCCGTAAATATAGTTGCCGTCCTCATCCTGGAAGAATGTCGGCGTAGACTTCGCGATCGTCTCGGGAGTGGTGATCCCGATAAATCCGATGCGCAGCTGCTCTCCATCCGCTGTTTCGCAGGTGAGCACGCGATAGGGATCGAGCACGGGCTGGCCGCTGCGGTTGTCGATGAAGTTGCAGCTTAAGAAGCGTCCGGTCTCCTCCGCGTAGGTCAGAAACTCTTCCATTCCGTAGTCGAAATTGTGGTTGCCCGGTGCATACAGATCATATCCGATATCTCTCATAAGATTCATGACATCCACACCGTTCGACTCCGTCGTGACCACCGATCCCTGGTCAGCGTCGCCCGCGTCCACCAAAAGGACGGGAGCGATCTCCTGCGCCCTGGCCTTTATTCCGGCAACGCCGGCAAATCCCAGGCTGAAGGAACTTCCCGAGAATTCCTCATGACTGCTGATGGCTCCATGGATATCATTCGTGTAAAGGACGACGATATCTGCCCCGTCGGCGCTGACATCCTCAAAGCTTCCGACTTTGGACTTGTCAGAAACATTGATCTGATAAGCACTTTCCTGATCGGCTCCCACAGCTGAAGCGCACATTGCGCCCGTCAAGGCAAACGCGGCCAGCATTACGCGGGCAGCAAAACCTGCTCTCATTCTCTTCTTCATCACACTTGGTTTCCTTCCTTTGTAAAGGTTTTAGATATTTGAAATTGCAAAAAAACAAGGTCTTTCCCGTTAAACATTTTACAATCACCGCGATGCCTTTGCAAATGGTTTTACGGCGGCTTTTCCATATTTCAGAAGCCCGTTCACCGTATACAGCGCAAAGCACAGCGCGCTCCTTGCCCGGCTGAAGCCGGCCGCCCGGTAAGTCCGGTAAGTCATGGACGCCGAGTGAAGCTTGCTGCCGCTTTTGCCGGCGCTGGTCAGCCGGTAGCAGAGCAGCGGTTCATCGATGCCGGCGGCCGGTCCGTATTTTTTCAGGACCTTCAGCCAGGTCAGGTAATCTTCGTGGCACTCCTCGTGCTCCATCGGGAATTCCAGCGCCTTCTCCCGTTCCATCAGCACGGATGAACAGTTGATATAGTTTGATGTCAGCAGCTTTTTATAGGTGATCTTAGCCGGGACACCGATCACCCGCCCGGTCTTTTTTCCGTCGGGCGTGATCAGCTCTCGTCCGGTGCAGCACAGCGATGCGTCCGTCCCGCGCAGGCGGGAGAGCTGTTTTTTCAGCTTTCCCTCTGCCCACCAGTCGTCGGAATCCAAAAAAGCCACATACCGGCCGCGCGCTTCGCGCACCGCCCGGTTGCGGCTTCCGGAGGCCCCCTGGTTCTTTTCGTTCACCAGGAGGCGCACCCGCTTTTCGTTCCCGTATTTTTCCCGGATGAGAGCGCCGGTTCCGTCCGTGCCCGCGTCATCCACGATGACGACCTCAAGCGGCACATCCTGTGCCAGCGCAGAATCCACCGCCCTCAGGATCGTTTTCTCTGCGTTGTGGGCCGGCATGCACACCGATACCACGATCTCACTCATTCCGCTCTCCCCCCAGGCTCGTTTCACTTCCGCCATCGCCGCTCGCCGGTCCTTCAGGGATCCTATCATCCCGGTCCGCGGCCGTCATCTGCCACTGCTCTACGCCCTCGGTATTCTCCTTCTGGAAGAGGATCTTGATGGTCGTCGCGATCAGCTGCACATCCATCAGCAGCGAATACTTCTCAATGTAGGTCAGGTCAAGCTTCAGCTTGTCATAGGGCGTCGTGTTGTATTTTCCGTAGACCTGAGCGTAGCCGGTCAGGCCGGCCTTCACCTTCAGGCGCATATGGAACTCGGGAATGATCTTCTCATACTCGGCGGCGATCTCCGGCCTCTCCGGGCGCGGTCCCACCAGGGACATATCGCCCTTCAGGATATTGAAGAACTGGGGCAGTTCGTCAAAATGGATCTGGCGGATGACCCGGCCCACCGGCGTGACGCGGTTGTCGTTCTTGGCCGCCAGCCTAGCGCCGGCCTTCTCGGAGTTGACAGACATGCTGCGGAATTTCAGGATATCAAAGACCTTCCCGTCCTTCGTAAGCCTCTTCTGCCTGTAAAAGACAGGCCCGCGGTCGTACACCTTCACCAGGAAGGCGATGATCAGCAGGATGGGCGAAAAGAGCACGATAAATACAAGTGACAGCACAATGTCCATCACCCGCTTCATCGCCTGCTGCTCCACCGTAAGTCCCCGGTTCCTGAACAGCAGCAGCGGTGTGTCGAAAAAGTGCATCCGCTCCGCGGACATGATCATGATATCCGAGATCTTCGGCGAACAATAACAGCGGATATCCTTGTCAAAGCAGAACTTCAGCAGCTGGTTGCGCTCGTGGGACGGCATGTCGCCGATCAGCACGCTCTCGAACTGAACGATCTTCTCCTCAATGGCGTCGAGCCCCTCCGCCAGGGAGATCACATCCCCAACCACGTACTTGTCCTTCCTCGATGCCAGCTCATGCAGGAACCGGTCCGGATCGTGCGTGTCGTAGATCAGGATGGTATTCTTGGGCGGATAAAGCGCAATATAAAGCTTTCGCGCGATAAATGTCCAGGCGATGACGACCGCCAGGTTGACCAGCGTCAGCCCGATCATCGGCAGCGAATGCTTCATGAATTTCCAGTGGCCGACCAGAAGCAGCTGCAGGTAGGCGATGAAATTCGTAAACAGCACCGAGAGGATCTGCGAGATGACCACATCCAGCAGCCGCATGTACCCCACCTTGAAAGCCGAGAACAGCTTTGAGAACAGGAAAATGATCAGGGCATACAGCATAATCATGACCCAGTTGCCCCTTCTCCAGAAGGGTGAGCCGATCACGTTCCGCTGATTGTAATAGTTATACCAGACATATGCGAAGCCGGCAGTCTGTATCGCCACCACCAGAAGGGAGGAAGCAAACGAATACAGGCGCTTGTAGCGTTCTCTGTTCAAAATAAAATCTCCTTGTCTCCAAATGAGCATAGTTATGTAGATTATAGAATAATTCACTTAAAAAGACAAGGCGCCAGCAGGTGGCCGGTAGTGGCAGATGACTCACCAGCCACTACCGATCATTTGTCACATTGTAAGTGTCTGCGTTATAATATCCCCAACAGACAATTCACATATCAGGAGGATCATCCATTATGTTTACACAGATCTATTCTATCCAGACCGCCGAGGAAGCCCTCGCCTGCATCGAAGCCGGAGCTGACCGCATCGGCCTGCTGGTCGGTGTTCACGGCGGCAGTTTCCCCTGTGCCATCACGCAGGAAAAAGCGAAGGAGATCTTTGATGCGATCGGGGACAAAGCCGTGCGCGTGCTGATCTCCGTCGAGTATACGGCCGATGCCGTTCTCGCTCAGACAAAGGCGCTGATGCCGGATGTCCTGCATCTCTGCGCCAACTTTGAGGGCAGTCCCGAATTTGCCGAGCGCCTTCGCCGCGAGATCCCCGGTGTAAAACTCATGGAGGCGGTGGGCATCACCGGCCCGGAATGCATCGAGGACGCGAAGGTCAAAGCATCCTACGCCGACATTCTCATCCTTGATACTGTCTCGAAGACCGTGCCCGGCGTCGGCGCGGCCGGTGAGGTCAACGACTGGAACCTTGACCGGCAGATCGTGGAGATGACCGACATCCCCGTCATCCTGGCCGGCGGCCTCGGCCCCGACAATGTGGCGGCGGCCATCGAGGCGGTCCATCCGGACGGCGTCGATTCGCTGACAAAAACCTCCGATAAAGAGGACGGCGTGCTCGTTCGGAAAAATATCGAGAAAGTGCGTGAATTCTGCCGGATCGCGCACACGTACAAGTGAGCGTGCGGCAGGTCATCTGTGCAGGCGACCTGTGCTGTGACCTCATCGTTCCCTACGGGAAAATGCAGGATGCGCTCGCGCGCGGCGATATCTCCAGAGAAGTGACCGATGATCTGCAGGTCGGCATGCAGTGCGGCGGCTCGGTGGGAAACGTTGCCCGCCACCTCGGCAAGCTGGGAGCTCACCCGATCTTCATCACGCCACTAAAAAGAGACCAGCTTGGCGAATATCTGGCCGGAGAAATGGAAAAGCAGGGCGTCGACATGCGCTGGGCCGCCCCGTCCGACAAGTCCAACATGTACTGCGTCGCCGTGCTCGATCAGCGCGGGGAACGGACCATGTTCTGCTTCGTCCCGCCCTGGGCGGATTTCCCCCGCTTCACCGCCTCCAGCTTCACCACTGTTCCCGCCTTTGAGGGAGAGATCCTTTTCACCAGCGGGATGGCCATTCTCGACGATGCCCGGAACAATGCCTCGCTCCTCGACTTTTTCCGGCGCCGCAAAAAGGACGGGGCCCTGATCGTATTCGACCTGAATGTGCGCGCCGAATCTTACGGCCTCGAAGGCGAAAGAAAGCGCGCCATGGAAGAGATGATCACCCTCAGCGACATCCTGCTCGGCTCCGGCCGGGACGAATTCTCCCAGGTGACCGGCCTTTCGGACATTCCATCGGCCGCCCGATACCTTCACTCCCGCGGCGCCGGGACTGTCATAGCCCGGGACGGCGCGCAGCCCATCCTCGTACTGGACGCAGGCGGAGAGCAGATCATCCCGGTCAGGCCGGTGACGCCCGTCTCCACCCTCGGCGCCGGCGACAGCTTCGATGCCATGTTCCTATGCGCCATCGCCTCCGGCGAAGAGATCGGCACCGCCGTCCGCCAGGCTTCCGATTACGCCGGCGAATACATTTCGCATTAAAAGGGGTCTGACCCTTTTCGCACGTTGAAGCGCGAAAAGGGTCAGACCCCTATTTCTCGCTTACAGGGGGACAGTCCATCGCCATCAGCATCCTCATCGCCCCGGCCAGTTCCCTCCCGCATTTCCTCTTGTACCTGATCCGGCAGACTCTGACCCTTCTTTCCTCCCCCGCTTCTCCTTCCAGGTACCGGATCACGATCCGGCCGGTACGTACGGAGGCGCTGATCTCAAACAGAAGCCGCTCTCCCGCTGCCGGTCCCGACCAGACCAGCAGCAGGCCGCGCTTCCTGTCATGGCGGCAGTTAACGATCCCCAAGCCGCGCAGCTGCTCTCTCACTTCGGCAAGCATCAGATTTCCCGCCGCTTTATATTCTCCGCCGATCTCCCTGAGTATGTTCATACTGTATCCTTTCCAAAACCTGTTCAGATACAGCATAGCACAGGCACCGCTGCAGATTTGTTCAGGAGCGGCGCGTGAAGGGGTCTGACCCTTTTCGCACGTTGAAGTGCGAAAAGGGTCAGACCCCTTAATAAAAATCTTTATTTTGTCAGCTTTTCCAGCTCCTGGCTGTAACTGGTGGAGGCCTGATACATACGGTAGAGGTAGAAGTTTTCTTCATCCAGCGCGCAGCTGGTCACTTCCTCCATGAGGAAGCTGTCCGGATCGGCCTCTTCCAGATACTGCAGCACAAAGCTGTCAAAGTCGTCCTCCTCCCGAAGGGGCACGAACCCGCACTCCAGCAGGATATGATCCAGCCTGGCCGGGGTCATCTGCTCTTCTTTTGACAGCAGTGCGTCTTTCTCGAAAAACAGCAGGAAGCAGATGAGCGTCGTCCTGTCAGGATCGAGCGCGCCTTTGATGTATTTGCGCAGGGTATTCTCGCCGGCGCGGTTTTTCTGGTACCCCCTGCTCTTCCCGTCGAGGGAATAGATCTCATCGAGCTGCGCCTCTTCGGCGTCCAGATACTGCTGCAATGCGGTCAGGACCGCATCATCGTCCCCGGATGAGTAGGTACCCGGGTCATATCGGCGCAGGTATTCGGCGAGGGTGTGCCGGGCGGACGGCGGCAGCGAGGCGATATCGCCGTAGTACTCGATCAGCACCTGCATCCAGTCCAGCGACACATATTCAAAATAGAAATAGTTGAAGGCATCGAAGATCTCGCCGCAGGATATGTCCGCTTTCATCAGTAATTCCCGGGCTTCCGACGGCGTATACTTCTTCCGCCTCAGCGCCGAGATGCCCTTGAAGACCACCAGCTGCGAGAAAGCATCCTCCACCGCCACAGACTGCTCCAGCGCACTCACGTACTGCTCGATCCGGCCCCGGAGCATGGCATACAGATACCGACAGAAATAGTAGCGCGTCTTTTCCCGGACCGGGCTGAAGACCGCCGCGTTATCCTCCAGAAAGGCGCGGAACGCGTCCTCCCCTTTCTCGGTGTCGATGATCCGCCTCTCCACCATCCTGGTCAGGTGCCTGGTCCGGGTCATCTCATCGGACGGAGCCGATCCGTCCTCCACGTACCGTGCCAGCTCGGTCATCGAGATGGACGGTCCCCTGAAATACTGATCTTCGACCGCGTGCCCGGCGCGGAAATCCAGGCAGATCTCCTGCAGGGACTTCCATTCCCGGTAGGAGAGCCGGTTCGAGAAAGCATAGATCAGGCCGGCCTCCCAAAGGCTCCGGGCGTAGAGCGCCGCGCAGCCGGATGCCCGCAGCTTGCTGTTAAGCTCCTCCAGCGACATGCGGCCGACGAAGCCCAGCGCGATGATCCGGTAGCGGAGCGGGATTTTCATCACCCGGTTCATATCGCGGCTCATTCCCTCCTCAAGCAGCGCCGCGCCGTCGGCGTCCGCCATGACCTCATCGATGATCGTATCAAATACCGTCTGTTTTTTCATAAATCTTTCTCCACCGCCGGATTTACTCCACCACCAGATCCTCCGGAACCAGGTCCTTCAGGCCGGTGATCTCTCCCAGGCCGGTGATCAGCGTCTCAAGCACCTCTTCGTCATCAGCCTTGGTATCGTTTGTCACCAGTTTATATATCTGCATATGCTTGAGCGGATAAGGCTTTAACAGTGAAAAATACAGCCTCTCCCGCTCTTCATTTCCTTCCTCATTCACATCGAAGTAGAAATAAAGATGGCCAAACTCGCCCTGCCTGATAGGCTCTTTGAACCGCTCGCAAAGATCAGCGGCAAAATCCGCCGCGGACTGAGCGATCTTTTTCACTTCCATATTGAAAAACCAGAAAGATACCGAAAGTCCTTCGGCCTCATCGAACCGGGTGGTGATGCTTCCTCCCGCCTTTTCCGCAAACTCCCCGGCTTCCTTGATCAGTGCTTCCTGATCTTTATAAATGGACGCAAACTGCTCCGGCAGCTGCGACGCATCCATATACTCCGGAAAGCTCCCCTTCTGATCATGGTACAAAAGCATATCCTCCACACTCACGTTGTAGTCGTCCAGCGTTTCCTTTCCGCAGCATCTTAAAAATGAGAGCAGGACGGGATCATATTCAAATGTCAGGTCACAAAAAGTCAGGACCGCTCCCGGTTCGTCCAGCATCTTCTCCATTTCATCGACGGATATCGATGCGAGTGGCTGCGAGTCGCAGAACAGATAAGCTTCCTCCACGCCGGCCGCCTTCAGCTCCCCGGTCGCCTGCAGTATACTGTTTTTTGTGTTTTCACTCAAAGAAAAAGAGATCTGCTCCCTCTCTGGATCCACACCCTCCCAGCTCAGGCCGTAATAAATATCAGAGGCGGACCATTTGGAGCCGACGCTGAGTGAAAGTGTTCCGTCCAGTAGGATCGTCAGTTCCTCCTGCGCAAACGCATCCGGCGCTGTCTTGATGACAAACGCGCGCGTATCGTAGCCGAGCAGGCCGGCGGCATAGGGCTGCTGCAGGGCATCCAGCCGCTGCTTCAGGGCGATGACGTTGTGGAACCAGGCAGCCTTGCCATCCTCCATGGAGGAAGAAAAGGACAGTCTCAGCAGCATATAGTCCCCGGTGATCTCCTCCTCACTGACCTGGTATTCCCCGGCCGTCATGCTCGCGGCGGGATCTTCCCAGTTTACCACCGGGTCATTGCTCATATAAAGTGATGTCTCGGACGTTTCATGAGATGCAAAATACAGCATGGTGTCCATAAAGGATCCGTCCGTATCACGATTCAGCACACAGACGGACCGTCCGTCCCCGACGCTGATGCAGTGATTGTAATAATAAATTGAAAATTCCTGCTCAAGGTCATAATACAGGCACAGATCCGCTCCGGCTTCGTCTAGCACATCGCCCAGTGAATCGCGCACCGCGCGGGCACTCGCCTCATCGAGCGTGAGCAGCATCATCCCGGGATCCTCATAGCCCAGATCCCGTATCTCATCCGCAAACTGATCCGACAGCGAGGCACCGTCCGAGGCCTGTTCGATCTCATCGCGGGCCACGTGCACCGCCGTCTTCTTTTTCTCGGCAAGCGTCTGGTCTTCGTTGGACGTCAGATAGAATTCCAGCGGCCGGCTCAGGTAGCACCGGCAGACATAATCAGGATCATTTCCCTTCAGGCAGTCGCGCGGGATGACCACCTCGATCCCGTCCTGCGTCTCGGTCCACAGATAGTTGTCCCTTCCGGCAAAGGTCTCCACGCGGCCCTTTACCACCGCCTTCGACCGCGTATAGTCGGATGCGGTCATCTCATCTCCGGGGAGGAAGCGCAGTGTTTCCACAGGGATCCCACGCAGCCTGATCTGCGTGCGGTGCGTCCACGCAAAGATACCGGCCGCTGCCGCAGCCGCTGCCGCAATTGCCGCGATCCCGACCGTGAAGATCCTTCTTCTGCGGTTTTTGGGGTCTTCGCCCTTCGGGCTCTCCGGCCAGATCTCTTCGATCGCCTTCCTCAGCTCTTCCGCGCTCTGCCATCTTCCCTCCGGCTGCAGCGTCAGCCCTTTCATGATCAGCGCCTCGCCCTTCTCGGGCAGCGCCGCCCCCAGTGTGCGCGGGGAAACGAGCTCATCGAGGAGCATCCGCTGGAGAGAATCCTGCGGCGGCTCGCCGCACAGACAATAGTAGAGCGTCGCACACAGGGCATACAGATCCGATGCCGGCGTCAGATCCATGCTGCTGTACTGCTCCGGCGGCGTATAGCCCTGCTTCGCGATCAGCGCAACGCTCACCTCTTTCGAGTCATACCGGAAGGCAGCGCCGAAATCGATCAGGCACAGCGTCCCGTCCTCGAGCAGCATGATGTTCCCGGGACTGATATCCCGGTGCAGGAGCCCCGCCCGGTGAACCTGTCCGAGGGAATCGAGCAGCGGCCTGACCATCCCGAAAAGACGGTCCGGATCCATCGGCCCCTCTTTCTCCACGCACGAGAGCAGCGTCCTGCCCGTCAGGAAAGACATAACAATATATGCCGTCCCATTGGCCTCAAAATAATCGGTGACATGCACGATCCCGGGCTGGGTTGAAAAGTCACTTAATATCCTGGCTTCCTTCAGGAACCGCGCCTTCTCCTTCTCCAGCCGCGCCGCAAAGGATTCATCGATCACGCTGATCTGGGCCGACGAGACCGCATCACGGCTCATATACTCCCTGCAGAAAAATTCCTTGATCGCCACGCGCAGCCCGATGCGCCTGTTCTCACCTGCATAGGTGATCCCGAAACCGCCCTCGCCGAGCACCTCTCCGATCACATAACGCTCATCCAGCACCGTGCCGGGCGGCAGGCTGTATCTGTTTGTCCTCATCATATCCGGCTCCTGTATCACATACAGCACTCAAAATCTCTCTAAATCAGTATAACACACGCAGCACCGGCCGGTACAGACACGTCAGAGGACTCAAAAACAAATCTGCAGAACCGCCGTGATACGATCATGACAGATCAAAAACAAAGCCGCTTGAGGCATCACTCAGACAGGAGGTAACACAATGAACAGCCACAACACAAACAAAAGGACCGGAAAACTCGCTGCCATGATCTTTATCATCATGGTTTCCCTGATCATGGCACTGCCCGCATACGCAGCTCTCGTATGGCCGGTGCCCTCTTCTAAAAACATCACCCAGGGGTTCCACGACAACAATGCCATCGACATCGGTGCTCCCACCGGGACCCGAATCGTCGCCGCGCAGAGCGGTGTCGTCACAAGCATCTTCAAATGCACCCAGACCCACCACAGCTACGGCGACTGCCACGGCTTCGGGACCGGCCTGGTGATCCTCGGAGATGACGGACGCGCTTACCAGTATGCTCACATGCAGGCGAACAGCATCCCCTCCAATGTTTACTACGGCGCCCGCGTCAGCGCCGGGCAGCAGATCGGATGCGTGGGCATGACCGGCTACGCCTACGGCCCTCACCTTCATTTCGGTGTCTCCTACAACTCCAGATACTGGGAATCCGGCCCCAATCCCCTGAGCCTGACCTACGGCAAGCCGGACCTGACCGGCGTCTACGTCGGAAACCAGAGCGCCACCGTTCTCAGCAGCAGCAACGCAAAGATCTCCGCCACTCTTTATAAGAGAGCCGGCATCAACGCCAGCGCCGTAGGCATCTATCTGGGAACCTCCCAGGGCAATATGACCAAGCGCAACACCGAGGCTGTCGGATCCGCATCCAACAACTACCGCGGCGGCGCCAGCTTCGACATCTGGTACAATCTCACAAGTGAACTGGGGATCGTACTGAGCAACAACACCACTTATTATTACCGTGTATATGCCATCGTGGAGGGCACAGAGATCAAAGGCAGCATCAACTCCTTCACCATCGGCACCCCCGCATCGGCCAAGCAAAACGGATCCGTCTCCGCCTCCAATATCACCCGCTATGCATCCACCAGAGCGCAGAGCGTCAAGATCGGCGTAAGCCGCAGCGGAAGCGGAAAGATCACCTACAGCAGCAATTCCTCTAAAATAAAAGTCAACGGCAGCGGTGTTGTGACCATCCCCGGCAACTACAGCGGTTCCGCCAGGATCACCATCAACGTCGCAGAGGACTCCAAATACAAGGCCGCCTCCCGGACTATCACCGTCACCGTAAAGAAAAACGCGCAGCCGATGAAGCTCTCCCGCTCGAAATTCACCGTAAAAGCCTCAAAGGTCAGGAAGAAAGCCCAGACCATGACCTTCCGGGTGACCAACCTCTACACCAGGGCCACCATCCGCTGGAGCAGCCGGTACATCAAGCTCTACAGCACATGGAACGGCATCCAGATCAAAGTCGCCAAAGGCACCCCGAAAGGAACCTACCGGCTGACCGTCACCGCCGCCGGCAACAATGTGTACAATTCAGGAACCAAGACAATCACGATCTATGTGAAATAACTCTGACAGGTATTAAGAGGGGTCTCTCGCCGCAGGGGTCTGACCCTTTTCGCACGTTAAAGCAAGAAAAGGGTCTGACCCTTTTCGTACGTTGAAGCGCGAAAAGGGTCAGACCCCTCATGCGAGGGAATACTGTGGCGAGAAAAAACAAGCCGGGCAAAGCATCCGCTTTACCCGGCTTGTTTCTTTGTGGAGGACTGTCCCTCTGTCAGCCGTTTATGACAGAGAACCGTCCCCTGTCATGACTCTGTCATGATTTTTTTCTTCTCTTCAGAAGCAGTACAAGGGCCAGGGCGATCACGGCGAATGATCCGCCGAGGATACCGAGCAGGAGTCCGATCGGGCTGTCGTCTCCGGTCTTCACGCTGCCGGTGCTGCCGCTCTTCACGGTGCTTCCGCCTCCGCTGCCTTTGGCCGGCGTTTTTCCGCCTGACGAAGCAGGCTTCTTGTACTTGTTCTCGAAGGTGATCTTGATTTCCTTGATCTCCTTGTCGCTCTTTAAGAAGGTTCTCTTGACCTCAAGCGCGCCGTCCTTTTCGGTCACCACGTACTTGATCATGTAGACCGATTTATCGAACGTGTAGCCCGAGATCACGGCCGGGGTCTCCGTAACCATATAGTTATAGTATCCCGGCTCCGTGAAGGTGATCTTACCGAACTCGACCGCTCCTTCGCCCTCGATCGTGACGCTCTTTTCGCCATCCTTGGAGCCTTCCGGCATCGGATAGGACGCATTGAGCGCCTTCAGTTTGAACGTGAACGAAGATTTCTTCTCCGGTTTGTCGCCGGTGATCTTCTTGGCAACGGGCGGATCGTCCGTGACCGGCTTGATCTCGGTTTCAGGTTCAGTTTCCGGCTCATGGCTGTTGGTGAAGGTCGTTGTCAGGCCGTCCTTACTCACTTCCGTCTTCGAAAGCTTGTAGCCGGTGACCTTTTCCTCCGTCCATTCATAGGAGATCTCCTCTCCGTCCGCATATTTCGGAAGGTTAAAGACCGTTGCAGTCCACTTATTGGATGCCTTCAGGACAAGCTTGGTCTCGGCCGCATCGTTAAGCGTCACGGTGACACTCTCCGGACGGATGCCGTCCTTGTTGTCCTTGTCATCCCAGACCTTCACTACTTTCAGATCTACCGTCTCCGGTTTTGGAGTATGAGTGTTGGTGAAGATCGTTGTCAGGCCGTCTTCGCTAACGGCTGTCTTCGTAAGCTTATAACCGTCAACCTTTTCTTCCGTCCAAAGATAGGAGATTTCTTTTCCTGCCGCGTATTTCGGAACGACGACGCTGCCGGCCCACTTCTTCGAAGCTACCAGTTTGACCTGCGTCTTGGCCGCATCGTTAAGTGTTACATTCACGCTCTTCGGACGGATGCCGTCTTTGTTGTCTTTGTCATCCCAGATCTTCACTACCTTCAGGCTCACTGTCTCCGGTGTATGAGTATTCGTGAGGGTCGTGGTAAGACCGTCTTTGCTCACTTCCGTCTTTGTAAGCTTGTAGCCGTCAACAGGATCCTCTGTCCACTTATAGGAGATCTTCTCTCCATCCGCAAATACAGGAAGTCCCTTAACACTGCCGGTCCAATTATTAGATGCCTTCAGCTCGACCTTGGTCTTGGCTGCATCATTAAGTGTAACCGTTACTATGTCATCATCCTTAGGACGGATGCCGTCCTGGTTGTCATTGTCGTCCCAGACCTTCTTAACCGTCAGGCTTACTGTCTCCGGTGTATGAGTATTCGTGAGAGTCGTGGTCAGACCATCTTCACTCACTTCTGTCTTCGTAAGCTTGTAACCGTCAACCTTTTCTTCCGTCCATTCGTAGGCAAATTCCTTGCCATCCACATATTTCGGAACGACGACGCTGCCGGTCCAATTATTGGATGCCTTCAGCTCGACCTTGGTCTTGGCTGCATCATTAAGTGTAACCGTTACTACGTCATCATCCTTCGGACGAATGCCGTCCTGGTTGTCATTGTCGTCCCAGACCTTCTTAACCGTCAGGCTTACTGTCTCCGGTGTATGAGTATTCGTGAGAGTCGTGGTCAGACCATCTTCACTCACTTCTGTCTTCGTAAGCTTGTAACCGTCAACAGGATCCTCCGTCCACTCATAGGAGATCATCTCTCCATCCGCAAATACCGGAAGTCCCTTAACGCTGCCGGTCCAATTATTGGATGCCTTCAGCTCGACCTTGGTCTTGGCTGCATCATTAAGTGTAACCGTGACTGCGTCATCATCCTTAGGGCGAATGCCATCCTGGTTGTCATTGTCGTCCCAGACCTTCTTAACCGTCAGATCGATCGTCTCGACCTCATGTGTATTGGTAATGGTAATCGGAAGCGCCTTCAGGCTGCTCTCCGCACCTGTATCCGGATCTTCCTCCGTCTCGTTCTGAACATCGCCGGTCTCCATGCTCATCGTGTATGCGCTCGCTGCCACACCGTCCTTCGTCCAGGTCTTCATATCCCTTCCGAGAGCCCAGTCGTCCGGAAGTGTCTCTTCCGCCGTATACACAATGCGCTCGCCGCCATTGTTTGCAACCGGAAGATCCTTGAACAGATAACTCCAGGTACCGTTCGTATCCTCTTCTGTCAGGGTCTGCTCAGCCACGGCGACTCCGTCAAGATCCTTCGCCGCCTGGCCATCTGCCAGAAGTTTAACGGAAATGTTTTCCGGTCTCAGGCCGTCTTTATCTCTTTCATCCTCCCAGACTTTGCTCACCCGGACATTGGTCACCGGCTCTACGGTTACCCAGATATCCGAATTTCCGACATCGGCTCCGTCCTCCACTCCATTCTCGATGATGTAGTCCAGGCCTTCACCGGTATCATTACCGTAATTGCCGGCCTTGACTTCGTGATCCTGCTCGCCCTTCCACTTGTAAGCAAACGGGATCGAGAGGATACCGGCACTTGCCGTTGCGGAGAAGTCACCGACCACCCTGCCTCGGATCGTCAGGTACTGATCATTCACTTCATCAGCAACCTTCACACCCGTGATATTCAGCTGCAGGAGCTCGTCCGTCTTCGTCTGAATATCGTCCGCCAGCTGCTTATAATTCGTTATGGTATGATCCTTGTCATAGGTGATAATGAGCAATACCGACTGACCATCCGGAGCCGAGCTCTTGCTCATCCCGGTCATCTCGAATTTGCCCTTGTTCTCATTAACCAGTCTGAACGATGCTTCCGAAATATCCAGGCCTTTCTCTGCTGTCAAAATCACCCTGAAACTGCAGTCCAAATCACTCAGTGCGATAGTGCCGAAAATCTTCTGAAGGTTATCCAGCGTTATGCCCTGGCCGCCTGCCTGAGTCACTTCATTTTCGACCATCTGGCGAAATACTTCTCTCACATTCAAAACTGCCGTGTAATCAAGCATGGCGCCTTCGCTGGTCCTGAATATCATCTTGTTTTCTGTATCAAAGCTGCCGATTCCGGCCGGTCTTACCTGCAGATCCCCTTTCAGGATCGTTTCCGGAATCTCCGCAGCTGCCAGCTTAAGCGGTTTCTGGTCTGCAAGATTCATATTCCCCTGGCCAGCACTAAATCCGGATGCTGATTTTGTGGCAATATATGTCGAAAACTGATCTGAAGCGAAACTGACTTCAAGGTCTCCCGTATCAGTATCTAATGTTATTTTCTGACGATCCAGACTGCCATCTTCATCATCCACGTGATAAACCTGGAGTTTTTCGTTATTATTTATGTCAAAATCAGCGTAATGAATCTGTACATTAACCGGAATTAGCGGCTCAATTTCAAGATCAGGTTCATCTTCAAGATAAAAACATATATCATATGCCCGCATAAACACATCTGTAAGTCCAAGACTTATCATTCCTTGCGCATAAGTATATGAGTCTTCAGTGTTATAACCATAATTATCTTGCAGTACCTGTGCCACCATATCCGTGGAGACAACCTTTTCGGCGCGCATATGAATGTCGTCCGGCAGTGCGCCTTCCGGAACATCAACCGTGATTACGGTCCCATCTTCCATGGCCATAGACAGATCCGCTTCCGGATACTCCTCGCTCAGTTCTTCCGGAGCCTCTGTTTCGGCTTCTGTTGCAGTCTCCGTTTCACTTTCCGTCTCAGCTCCCGCAGTTTCCTTCATGGCGCGGTTAAGCACAGCCATATCCGCCAGGATATAGTAAGGGAATTCTTTTGTCTCCAGAACGACCTGATCCCTGAGATTCTCGTTCGATTCTTTCTCCGGTTCGGTCTTCTGCACGCTCTTTTTAACAGCCTTCTCATCTTCAAGCTTCTTCAGGAAGAACACTTCGATTTCTTCCTTCTTCTCTGCCTTCTTGCCGATGCCCAGCTTCGAGAAGGTTACTTTAACCGGTTTGACCGGATCAATATCTTTCTCCGGCTCATTTTCCATATAGAAATGCATCTCGCAGGCAAATACAAAATCCTTCCATTCAAGGTCTTTTGTATTTGCAATGAAGGCTTTCGTCTTGTCGACCTTCTCGCTGTTGTAATCAAGTGCCTTCAGGAGCTGGTCTGTGACAGACGCCAGCTTCACTTCCTTTACGCGCAGCCTAATACCCTTTGGAAGGGATCCTTCCAGAACTTCCACAGAAACAACGGTTCCGTCCGCGAGAGGATCCGCCTGCAGCTTCGCTGCCGGATAAATAGCAAAGTTTGCCATAAATGTATTATTTCCTTCTTTGAGCTGATCCGCAGAGGGGGTAAACTGCGCATCCCTGCTCACTTCTTTGCCGGATTCATCTGTCCAGCTGACAAATGCATACCCTTCATCGGCAGTCGCTTTCGATCCCTGAAGAGTAAGTTTTTCATTAAGATCCGCTTTTTCACCAGCTGCGGACACACTTCCGCCTTTGCCTGCTTTGTAGCTGATCTGGGCTATAGCCTTGGCTTTCTCCTCTTCTGTGGGAGCCTCCGTATTTTCGGGCACGTCAGGTGAGACAGCGTCCTCTTTTCCGGCATCCTCCGTTTCCTGAGGAGCGGCCGGTTCCTGCGCTGCCTTCTTCTCTTCTTCAGCCTTTTTCGCTGCCTCTTCCTCTGCTGCCTTGCGGGCTGCTTCCTCTTCCGCCGCCTTCTTGGCTGCTTCTTCCTCTGCTGCCTTGCGGGCCGCTTCTTCCTCTGCTGCCTTGCGGGCTACTTCTTCTTCCGCTGCCTTGCGGGCCGCTTCTTCTTCAGCGGCTTTCCGGGCTGCTTCCTCTTCCGCCGCCTTGCGGGCTGCTTCCTCTTCTGCCGCCTTCCTGGCCGCTTCTTCCTCCGCTGCCTTGCGGGCTGCTTCCTCTTCTGCCGCCTTCCTGGCCGCTTCTTCCTCCGCTGCCTTACGGGCTTCTTCTTCCGCTGCCTTGCGAGCTGCTTCCTCTTCCGCTGCCTTGCGGGCTGCTTCCTCTTCCGCCGCCTTACGGGCTGCTTCCTCTTCCGCCGCCTTGCGAGCTGCTTCTTCTTCCGCCGCCTTCTGAGCCGCTTCCTCTTCCGCCGCCTTCTGAGCCGCTTCCTCTTCCGCCGCCTTCTGAGCCGCTTCTTCCTCCGCTGCCTTCTGGGCTTCTTCCGCAGCTGTGTCAACTGCTGCAGTTTCCGTGGCGGCAGTCTCCTCCGCCGCGGCAAGCATGCCGGTCAGATGTGAAGTCGGCCCTGAAAAAGCCATCACAAAGGCCAGCGAAAAGGCTGCTGCTCTTTTCATCAAATGTCTTCGTCTCATAGATTTATCCCCCCACTTTACTTTATGCACTGCTTGAAAGCATAATATTCGTTTTAATACTGTATTGTAACACGAAACTGTCTGAAAATAAATGGTCACATCGTTATATAAGTATTGTTTCGGTATTTATATATATACGTAAAAAGCAGGGGTCTGACCCTTTTCGCACGTTAAAGCATGAAAAGAGCTTGCTGTTTGTGTGTATGTCACACTAACAGCAAGCCCTGTTAATTTCGTTATTATATGTTATATGGTTTTCCGGCGGCTGTCCTCAGATCTTTTCATCCACCTTATCCAGGATCTCCTCCGCTTTCTGTTCAGCCTTTTCCCCGGCTTTCTCTGCCGAATTCAGGAATCCTTCCGCCTTGTTCTTCAGCTCGGTCACGCCTTCGACCAGCTTTTCGTCCAGATCTGTTTTGTCCAGGATCTCCTGAGCTTTATCCTTCAGTCCGGATACACCTTCGACGATCTTTTCATCGATATCTGTCTTGTCTAAAATGTCATTAACTTTTCCTTTCAGATCATCCATCAGTCCCATAGAAGTTCTCCTTTCTTCTTCCATTTTGCAGTCTTATCCGGCTGCCCTCAACTCATGTATAATCCGGCAGCCCCAACACTAAAATAATACCACAAAACCGCGGGAGATAACAGAGAATTCTGACAGAGGGACAGTCTCTGAAGAAAGTGCGTAATAATAACATAAGACAACTTCAAAAGGATTTTCAGCTTATGCAGCCGCTGCAGAAAACGCGAGCATAGCGGCGCATTCGCAGCTCTGTCTGAGCCCGCGTAAGCGGGCGAGTTAGCGCAGAATGCGCCGGATAAGCGGCGCAGCGTTTTCAAGAGCGGCAAATAGCTGAAGGTCCTTGAAGTTGTCTTATGTTATTTTTAGTTTTCAAAGGACTGTCCCTTTGTCAGCGCCTGCTGACACAGAACCGTCCCATGTCAGAATTATAATCCCTCAAACCATCTCACCGCGCGCTCCGGCCATCCGGCCATGCACATCCCGGATCCGTCCGCGAATCCGTGCCCGCCTTCCGGGCCGACCTCCAGCCGGCAGGGGATCTTCTTCTCCTCCAGCGTCCGGGCCAGCAGCCTGGAATTATCCGGGTTCACCAGCTCATCCCCGGCTGCGACGAAAATAGCGCTTGGCGGGAAACCGTCCGCGTGGTCAAGGATCTCATATTCTTTAGTGGCAGCTTCGTCCAGGCTGCAGCCGTAAAGACGGATATGTGAAGCCGGATCCGGATCGCCGTAGCGGATATCCCTGCGCAGGGTCACCACCGGATAGACCGGGATGGAAGCCTGCGGCTTTGGAAGAGAGTGGGCCGGATAGCCCATGTCCGTGTTCCACAGGCAGATAAGATATCCGCCCGCAGAAAAGCCGCATGTGATATAGCTGTCACCGTTCACATGGAAATGATCCTCCTTTTCTTTGATCAGCTTCAGCGCGCGGGCAAAATCCGCCAGATCCTTCTCAAGAAGTTTTTCCTCGCCATCGACCTGATAGGTCAGGATAAACACATGATAACCGCAGCGATTGTACTGCTCTGCGATCGGCCACCCCTCGGTCAGGTTCCATACATTAACAAAGCCGCCGCCGGGAACCAGCAGGATAAACGGCCGCTCATCCGCCCCGGGCTGATCCGATGGGAACCAGACGATGCTCACGCCCCGCTTTGCCTCATTCTGCGCACATTCCTCCTCACTGTAGAGAGGATAATACCAGTCTCCCGAATCCGCGGCGGCGTAGAGCCGCTCAAACCCGCGCCCGATCTCGCCGTTGAAGAAATTCTCTTCCTTAAGCTCTGTCAGCGTCTTGTCCCACACAGGCTCCGCTTCAAGATCTCTGTTGCGGATCGCTTCCTTTGCCACCTTGCTTATTCTGGGATCACTCAGCAGACTTCCCAGGGTCCTGTTTTCAAATGCCATAATAGACTCCTTTGAAATAAAAACTGTTCGCCGGCACATCCTTTCCGGTTCCTCAGCAGATCTCTGAGATTATTTACAACTCCTCCACCCATGTAAAGAATTTGTCCAGTGTTTTGTTCTCCTCGCGCGTTTCCAGAAACAGCCCGGCCGTATACCAGGAATGTGTGTCTTTTTTATCTGTCACACTGTAGAGTTCGCAGGGGATCCCGAGGGATGCTGCCTTCGCGGCGAAATCCTCGGCGCAGGCATAGTCGATCAGGCCGTCATGCCGACTCTGGATCAGAAGCATCGGGATATGCCCCGGGCTCATCAGCGCTGTCGGTTCGCCCTTGCGCCGGTCATACCCTTTCTGGAAAAGCTGATCCAGCAGCAGCTTTAAGGCAAGAGACTGATCATCCCGGAAGCTGTAAGGTCCTCCGAACCCAACAAAGCCGATAATATGAGAGATATCAACGTCGTATTTCTCCCGGACCCTGCGGCTGTAGCAGAGGAGCGATGACAGATGGGCCCCGGCGGAGGGTCCCGCAACGATGATCTTCGAGGCGTCGATCCTGCGCTCTTCCAGATAGCGGACCGCCGCCCGGTATCCGCTGCAGACGTCTTTGATCTGGCAGGGATACTTATACTTTGGCGACAGCCGGTATCCTATGGAGACAAAGCGGTATCCGCTTTTGGCCACGCACTGCCCGACGTAATCGAAAAAGCGCGGATTTCCGGCATTCCAGCCGCCGCCGTGCACCCAGAAAATGACCTTGTCGCTGATGATCTGTTCCGGCTCATAGTACAGAAAATACTGATCCTTATGATCCCCGAAGGGGACATGCATGGGCGTAAAGATCTTCTTCACCCCGAACATCTTCTTATACAGGCCGAAATAGCTCAGGCTCTCTCTCAGATAATCATTCATGAGCCGTCCCCAGCAGGCCGATCTCAGCCGCATACGGTCTCATCCCGTCGATGCAGAGCGCCGCCACATCCTTAATATCCATGCCGAGCATCTCACATCCGTCCAGGATCAGCTGGCGGTCGCACTTGGCCGCAAAGCGCTTGTCCTTGAATTTCTTCATGAAGCTCTTCACTTCCAGGTCCGTGATCCCGTTGGGACGCATCCTCGCACAGGCCTCAATGATCCCCGTCAGCTCATCCACCGTAAACAGGCTCTTTTCCATATTGGTCTCAGGCCTCACATCATTGAGGATCTTGTAGCCGTGGCTTAAGATCGCCCGCACCTCCTCCGGCTCCAGGCCGGCCTCCAGCAGCGGCTTCTCCGTGTGCTCCAGATGCTCGTCCGGGTATTTCTCATAATCATAGTCGTGCAGATACCCGATGGCCTTCCAGTGCTCCTCATCCTCGCCAAAATGCCTGGCCATCGCACCCATGGCCGCCATCACATTGGTAGAATGGATGATCAGATGATGTTCGGTGATCATCTCCTTATTCAGTTCCTTCGCTCGCTCCAGTGTTAACATTGCCACTCCTTTCATGCGTTAAAGCGCGAAAAGGGTCAGACCCTTTTCGTGCGTTGAAGTGCGAAAAGGGTCAGACCCCTCGCAGCAAGACCCACATGCATATGTAGGACTGTCCCCTGTCATCCTACGATGACACAGAACCGTCCCCTGTCATATAGTACTCACCCTTCCATCAATTCCGTGATCAGCCTGCGCCACCTGTCGACCACTTTATCGGTCAGGTATTCGCCGGCGATCTCGTAGGATTTTTGTGAGAACTGCTTCAGGTCGGGCTCGGTAAACAGTCTGACCATCGCCTTTGTCAGCAAAGCTATTTTTTCATCGGTCGAGGACGATTTGTCATACGGAATCAGATAGCCGTTCTCATCCGGTGCTATAAAGGTCTGGTTTCCGTAGTGGACATCGAAGCCGATCATCGGAAGTCCGGAGCCGACGGCCTCCAGAAGTGTAAGGCCGAAGCCCTCACTGGTTGATGCGGCAACATAGGCTTCATAGTCCTTATAGATCTCGTCCAGCTTCTGGTGGCCTTTCAGGTGAATGTATTCCCCGGCCTTCATCAGTTCGATCATCGCCTTCAGCTTCGCTTCTTCTCCGCCGCTTCCGTAGATGTCGAGGCTGATGTCCGGCACGGTCTTGTGTGCTTCTACTGCCGCCCGGATCAGCCAATCTATATGCTTTTCCGAAGCCAGCCTGGAAGCGGTGATCATGGCATGCTTTCTGCGTTCTCCCGCAGGCTTTTTAAGTTCGTTCAGGCTGCCGACCGGAATGGTCACCACCTTCGGATGCAGGTTTTTGTATTTCTCCATCTGCTGCCGGAAGATCACGGCCTGCGCGTCCGTAGAAGCTACGAAAAAATCCAGCTGATCCGCATGGCTGAACTCATATTCATAATAATTGTTCCACAGTATCGTGTGGTCCGTGACATTGTTCTCGCTGTAATGCTCTGCATGAATGACAGATCCGATTTTGGCTTTCCCGTGCTCACGAAGCACAGCCTGGCCGATCTCCGTGGCGCGGTCTATGATCAGGATATCATCCTCCTTAAGGTTCAGGCATGAAATAAAGTACGCGATAAATCTCGGTTTGGAGAATATCGTCCGGTTCCCGATCTTATAGACATCCGTATCGTTGTCGATGATCTCGACCAGCGCTTCCGTCCCGTCTTCGTTATAGAACCTGCGCATGTAGACGTGCGCCTCGTTGTTGACCGGGGAATAGTACTCCGAAAACAGTCTCCCGTAGGTAAAATAATCCTTGCGGATCAGCTTGCCTCTGGAGACATACTCCACCCGCTGAACGATGTCCCGGTCTTTAAACCGCAGATAGGCGTTGGCATAGACACCCAGCTCGTCAAAATAGTAGCGGATCATCTTTTCTTCCGCCTTCGTTCTCCACTTATCCGACGGGAAAGTACTCTCCAGCTCTTTGATCGTGTAGGTCGTAGGCGCGATCTTAAAGTCTGTAAAGTAAGAGTACAGCCAGATGATCTCATCATCATTGAACCCGATGTTCCGGGTAAAATGCTCAATATTCTCCATGCGGAACATATCCGTAAAGATAAACTTGATATCCACACCGACCTGGCGGAGCAGATTCGCCCGGTACGCCTGTGCATATTCCACGCCGCTGCTTGCCCAGCCTATTCCTCTGTTAATGTTGTATACTGTCACGACCGATCCCTCTTTTGTCCGTTTACTAAAAACTTTCTTTTGCTCCGGCATTTACGGCAGGACGACCTGAAGGTCATTGTCCTTCGTCCACGAAGCGTCTCCGAGCATGATGTTTCTGAGCATCTTAAACCGGATCTTCTCCCGCATGCGCTCGTATGCCTTGTAGGCATCTTCATGATATTCGAATGCCATATTCCTCTGCGTATACCTTCGTCCCACGACAGCCTGCTTCAGCTGCTGCAGGTAGTCTACTTCCTCGATCCACGATTCGTCGATCGCCTTCAGCATCATGACCTGCACGTAGCGCTCCCAGCCGTCCCTTTCATCGAGCTGCTGCTTTTTCCCGTACAGCTGCCGCTGCGCAAGGTCCGTCAGATATTTCTCAGCCTTCTTAACATCCCCGACCTCGGCATCATCGGGGAAAGAATCCATTCTGTAGGAGATGTTGTCCAGAACAAATCTTGTGACCAGCGTTGCACTAAGGTGATCCGCGTGATCCGCAAGAAACTTCCTGATGATCAGTTTTTCCTGCTCAAAGCAGTAATCCGCATCTTTGACCATATTATGCTGGATGTTTTTTCTGGTCTGGTAAATAAGTTCTCTTTGCTGGCGTACGCTTTCTCCGAAGACCATCGTTGTCTTTCTCGATGCTCTTCCGCTCAAGTCACTTGACTTCTGCGCCAGCTTAACAGCTTTGCGGACGGATCTCTTTTTCAGTTCGCGTTTCTGGCCGATCAGTTTTTCATGCTTCTTTTTCAATGTCGGTCTTACCACATCGTCCTCGAGAGACACAAAAAAGATGCTCACGCCGGGATCTCCCTGACGTCCGGCTCTTCCCCTGGCCTGAAGATCCAGCCGCTTGCTCTCCATCTCTCCCACGCCGACGACAGCCAGACCGCCCAGCCTGGCGACTCCTCTGCCCAGGCGGATATCGGTTCCTCTGCCTGCCATGGAAGTGGCGACCGTGACAGCGCCTTTCCGTCCGGCCTCCGCGATCATTTCCGCTTCCTTGGCCGCCGTATGCGCATTGAGCAGATTGTGCGGGATCTCCATTTCAAGCAGGAGTTCGGAGACTATCTCCGAGAGTGTGATCGAGGCCGTGATGACCAGGACCGGCTGCCCGGTCTCGTGCCGCTTCAGTATCCATTCAACCGCCGCGTCCAATTCAGCGTCCAGCGATGCGTATATCCTGGCCGGAAGATCTTCCCGGATCATTTTCTTATGAGTGGGAATGCTGACAACACCGACACCGTAGATCTCACGAAACTCATCTGCGTCAACTGCTGCCGTTCCCGACATTCCCGCCAGTTTGGGAAACATATTGAAAAGATCCTGGTAGGTGATCGAAGCCATCGCCCTGGTCACCGGCGTGACGGCGACATTTTCCTTGGCTTCGATCGCCTGGTGCTGTCCTCCCTGCATCTTCGTATTTTCAAGGATTCGGCCTGTATTGGCATCAAGCAGCTTGACCTTTTCATCCTCCACCACATATTCCTTCTCGTTTTCCATAAGGTGGTGTGCTCTGAGAGCCAGGATGATATGACGGATAAAATCATAATGCTTTCCGTCGTACAGATCATCAATGGTAAAGAACTTTTCAGCTTTCTCTATTCCTTCATCCGTAAGCCAGATATCCTTTTCTTCTACTTTGAAGTCTTCGTCTTCCTTCAACGTTCTCACGAAGTAATCCGCGCTGCCGTAAAGATTGGACTGCACTCTGGGTGCGCCTGAAATGACCAGCGGCATCTGTGCGGAATCGAGCAGGACCGAATCGATCTCATCTATGATAACGCACTCAAAGGGCTGCATATACCGGTCTTCCCAGCGAACGGAAAGGTTCTCGATCAGATAATCAAATCCGAGATTTCCGCAGGTCGTATAGACCACGTCACTCGCATAGATCACTTTTTTCTTGTCAACCGCGTCTTTATCCTTTTTCTCGGATTCGTCAAACATCCCGACCGCAACGCTCATGCCCATCGATTCATAGACTTCTCTTAAAAGAGCCGCGTCACGCTCGGCCAGATATGAATTAGTCGTAACGAGAAAGGATCTTTTTCCGGTAAGAAACTGCAGGTAGATTGGCAGAACAGCCGTGAAAGTCTTTCCTTCCCCGGTCTTCATCTCAATAACTTTTCCTTCGTATAAAGCCAGTGCGCCAAGGACCTGGACATCAAAAAGAAAAATGCCTATCTTTCTTTTCATATTCTCCCGCATCGCCGCGAAGGCGGCCGGCAGGACGGCTTTATCCGATTCCCCTTTGCCCAGCCTCTCTCGAAGGACGTCCGTCTGAGCGTGGAGTTCTTCATCACTAAGAGATGCCATCGCATCTTTAAGCGCGTTGACCTTCCCGAGCACGGGCCTGTACCGGTTCAGATAAAATTGATTGACTAAACTATTCATCTTCTGCTGCTTTCCATAACCTGAACTGCTGTTTTGGCGTCTGGGCGCCTTTCCTGATCATATTCTGATAACGAAGTTCATCCTGAAACCAGACGCACAGGCCGTCGTAGGAATCCGGCGGCGCCGACCGCTTCATAATCGCATCGAGCGTCTTTGGAGTCAGATCCGACCCGAAGGGAGAAAGGACCATGTAGTCCGTAAGCCCTTTCGGAATGTCCTCGTCAAAAACCGCAGCGGACCGGCCGTTTGCGGAAGGGACCAGCAAATTCAGGATCGCCCTGCCGTCAACCGGATTTGTGATCTGATAAAAAAGTTTATCCGCCTCCGGAAATATCTCAAACCGGTAAAAATGAACGCGTTCTGCTCCGCCCTGGACCAGCTCCGCCGTATAGGAATAGGTATTCTCCGGACATTGAAACGTACTTTGTTTTTTATCCGGTAAAAAAGTCCCTGTTTTCTTCTGCTGCTGATCGTAAAAATCCAGCCTCATGAATACGCTTCCGGCCGGTTCATCGTAGTAAAAAGCGCGCAGCACATATTCCCTTCCGGGGATCAGCATGGGCAGGGAAGGCTCTATCCGATCACGCTGATAGTCGGCAGACGACATCCACTTTTTGATCGTCATCCCGGCCGGCATCATCAGGCTTTCAAAATAAACCGATCTGTCTTTGTAAAATCGGATATCAGAGCCGTACAGATACACATCTGTGCCCGGATCGTCCCAATAGACCGTATGAAGAACATGTTCACCCATTATGAGGATACCTCTCTGCCAAAGTCAGTGCTCGTTATTCTCCGGTACTGGCTCATAAACCAGCTTACCACGCCGGACGTATTATCGTTATGCCGCCCTTCCATTCCCTTACTTACAATAACGACGCGGCGTTTCTTAAGATGTTCGAGAATGTCAGGGAAGCCGTTGGCATCGTAGTCGTCCTGGAACATATAACCGATCGCAAATTCCGTATGCGAAAAATCAGCCGCATCAAACCGGTCCCAGAGGCGTTTATTCAAAGCAGCCGCATGCTGCGCCCTGTTCCCCCCCGTATTGCTTCGCAGTACATCCAGGGAAGTCGGGAAGCCGCCCGGCCGGAGTCTTTTTTCGTTCGATGCCACATCACCAAGATTCATGAGGGGCTTGCCGATAATAATGGCATGCGGCTCCAGCACCGAGCCGTAATAAACAGCCCCGAAAGTGCCCATCGACAAACCTGAAAGAATCAGCTGATCCCTGGTAAAGCCAAGTTCATCCAGAGCGCCTTGAATCACATCCGTGATCCCTTTTTCAAACCCTTCTGATCCCAGATAAAACGCGCCGCCTTCAAGCCGCGGGTCCCCGATCAGCAGGAAGGGGGATTTCATCGCATTCATAATGAAATATCCCTCAAACCCTTCCGCGGTCCGATAACCGGAAAAATAAACATTCAGCGGAGGCTTTCTGTCCCCGGGATTAAAATAACTGATAAACTCCTGCCCCTTATCAAAAACGTGCCGTCTTCCGCCGGGCAAAAATTGACCTACGCCCAGTCTGGATATCCTGAAATGGAGCGGGCCCATTTCAACGGTGCCTGACCCCCTGCAGAAAATTGCTGCCGAGACATAGTTTCCCCATTTTCCGCCTTCAATAATGATCGGTTCGCGAAGATCTTTATCGTCGAAAATATGCGACGCTTCAAGGGACGCGACGCTTCCTCTCTGATAAGTATTTACATGAAGCTGCAGGTCAACGCCTTCGGTTGCGGAATGCTCTAACCAAATCTCGATTGCTTTCCCCGCATCCACATACATGTTATATTTCCAAAAAGCGGTCGGTGCAAATTTCTTGCCGAAATCAGCGCTGATGACCATGGCCCGATTGCCGTCCATGACCGTATAGGGAATATACTTTTCAGCGACGCAAATATGCTTTGGATGGAGCTTTGACCCGTGCTGTCCTCTGAAATACTTTTTCGGAAGATCCTGGACAAACGAATCCAGCTTCGCAAGATCAAGATGGGCCGCCTGTTTTTCAGCCAGAAGCTCAGCGATTCCTTCTGTCCTGACAAGCCTGTCCGTATAGAAATACGTAAAGGAAGAACCCAGTTCTTTAATGGCCGGCAGGTTTTCCTCATCGATCGGGCCATCCAGGATGACCACTTCAAAAGACCGAGGCCGCTCTTCCTCCTCTTCAAACAAAGGCTTCATTCCATCCCGGAAGATCCATTTTACGTCCTGTGGGAGGCGTTCTGTCTGTATAAAGCGCGAAGCGCCTATCTGAATTACATTCATGCTCTGTCACTCCCATCTTTCAGACTATCCATCGCCTTCTTCCAGCGCCCGGCAATATTACCGTTGGTATACTCACCGATCCTGCGCAAAGACCAGATCAGGGAGTTGTTCCAATTGGCAAGGCCGCTAAGGAAATAGCGAAGGGCTTCCTCGAGTTCTTCGCCGCTTCTTAAAAGCCAGCCGTTCTTCTTGTGGCTCACATACTGGCTCCCGGTACTTAAAACAATGGGAAGCCCGGCGCTGATACCTGCAATCTGCAGATAAAGATCCGGCGCGGCGCCGATATCAACGATTATCCGGTGATCCGATAAAGCTTCGATGATCTGCGTCTCGGTTATGCACTCTTTTACGGCTATCCTCGGAGCAATATCTTCTTCCGGCTCATTTTCGGCAATGTCCCTATTTTCTTCTTCGATCCTGTACTCCACGCCTTCTTTTTGCATGAAGACTTCCAAATTGACCTTCACACTTTCCGAAGCGTACGGGCCGGCAACGTTTCTTCCGATACCGATGGTGAGGAATGTATCCGGGTCTTCATCCATGTATCGGAAAATACCGGTCAACGCGCTCTCATATCTTTCAAATTCACCTGACTCCATATAGAACAGGATCTTCAGCGCCTTGATCTGCGTACTTTTTCCGAGCGCCAGTCGGGCGTCATAAGGTGATATATCCAGTACCTTATCCGCGTATCCGGGAAACCTTTTTCTAATAACTCCCGCCAGGTACTCCGTGTCTGTCACAACCAGCCGGTTCTCCAGAAAAAGCTCTTCAATCTTAGAAGGGATAAATTTATCCGTTCTCTGGGAAAAGATGGAAAAAGCTGTTTTTCTGCCGCCCGCCCTGCGTCGGATGATCTCATTGTGCCTTTCATCAAACGCAGCGACAAGGGAGCTTTCAGGACTGTTCTTCAGATGCTTCCCAAGGGTCTCCTCAATGATTTCTCCGAGGTTTCTGTAAGATAATCTGTCAAACCTGTGGGAGAACGCCGGATTGACATAGACATTTTTCCTGGCTATGTCTTCTTTTATCTGCCATCTCCCTTTCCGGTCCAGGAAAACCCTCCATGCCGGCTGTCCGTCCCGGTAGTATTCTATAAATGACACAAATCCTCTGTCATCAATATGCATTTTATGGGCCGGGACTTCATTTTCATAAAACACGGTCCCGATCCATTTTCCGTCTTCATTAAATTCGGCCCTGTAACAAAGATGTCCGTCCCTATATCCAAGCTTCAGAAACGGTGTGTAAAACCATTCCGTGTCATCAGGCCATTTAATATCATTCAAATGAAGCTGGCGCGCCGTATTCCCTTTTATATTCTGGATCTCGTCAAATGCCGACCAGACCTTAACTTCGTCTATTCTTTCGCGATGCAGAAAATGTCTTAAGTCCGGCATGCATCCCAGATAAAGAATCTCTACCTCTTCCCCGGCCATCCGGAATACTTTGATCTGATTGACAGCGTCATCAAATTCCATTTGCTCACCGGCCCGGTACCAGACATTTGTTTCCCGCACCCAGCTCCCGTCTTTCCCGTACCAGGATGGAATAAAACTGAACATATTTATAAGACCTCCTGATAACTGTCAAGCCTGCTCACCGTTTTGATCTCCAGGGAAATATTCCGCGAGATTCCTCCGATGAACATCAGACTCATCGGGATCATGGTCATTTCCTGCGGCAGTCCCCAGATGATTCTGAGCAGCATAGGCAGAGCGATCAGCCCTCCAAGTACGATACAGCTGAACACAGTAAGGCGCAAAACCACTGTTTTAAAATAATCCTGCGTCTCCCTGCCCGGCCTCAGGCCGATAATACAGTCACCGCTTTTCTGCATCTCCTCAGCCAGATCGGATGGACTCAGTTCCACCATTGCCAGCGCCAGTGCCAGTAAAAAGTACAAAATCAGGTAAAGTGCCAGCCCCGTAAAATGATCCAGCTGAACGCCCTCTGCAAGCAAAACCAAAAAGCGTCTGCCCGGGAACAGGCTAATAAGTATATTAAACAGATAAAACGGAATTATATAAAAGGCCATCACGTACATCATCGGCTGCATTCCTACAGGATTCAGCTTAAATGCCATATAATTATCTTCGGACATTTCATTGTAGATCATGACCTTTTGTACGGGAATCCGGAACTCTGCTTTTTCAAACAGCATCAGCATGATCATCGAAATCAGGCCGATCAGGACCAGTACGGCGATCTGACAAATATCTTTCCGGCTCCCGTATACCCCGCTCTCAAAACCGCTCCATATTTTTAAGACGTTGCGGATGATATTCTTCATGATATTTACAATGATGATCAACGACATCCCGCCAATTCCGTCTCCGGTATTCACTTCAGTCAGCCATATGATACCAAAAACTCCCGCAATAAGAACGAGCATGGCAAACAGTCTCGACACGACCGCACTGCCAAGCAAAAACTGAGTATACTCAAACTCTGCTGTCCTAAGAAATGCCATTACCATGCAGATGAACAGGGTAAGGATCTTCGCTTGTTTTTTAGGGGATATTACAGAAATGCGTTTCTTATCCGACTTGCCGAGATTCTTCAGCATAAGCAGAATAGATGCCATCATATAGGGCATAATACCCAGCGAAAAAACGGAAACAGCCTGCCTGCTGCCATTGATCGCCTGAAGCATCTGAACAAAAGTCTGATTTACAAGAGGCTCCGCCTCATCGACCCGGACATAAGGCACCATAATGTTCTGTCCGATGATATATACAATGACAACAACAAATGCCACTGCCAGTTTTTTTATCAGTCGTCTGTTTCGCTTAAACAATTTGTATCTCCTGTCGGGAGCCTCCTGCTGTTGACATCATTATGTTCGTACCTGCAAAAGACATCTCTGTAAAGAGCATACAGCCATATATGGATGACATCATGGATTCCGTCACCATATACAGCTGTATCACTGCTTAACTTTGTACTTATATTCAGGCTATACTATTTCGTCGATGTCTTCAGAAGCATACGGTCTATTATCTTATTCGTTGACTTCTTCAGAGTCATCATTTTTCTTTTTACGAGCAACCGCCGCCATTACAGCCGCTGCACCGGCCATTTCCGCCAGATACAATCCGATCGGCGTATTGTCTCCGGTGTTTACCGCATTGCCATTCTCAGACTTAGACGGATTGGATTTACCTTTCGACCTGCTCAGGCTCTCACTCGTGCTTGTCGAAATGCTGGCGCTTATGCTCTCGCTCGTGCTTACCGAAATGCTGGTGCTTATGCTGTCACTCGTGCTTGTGCTGGCAGATGTGCTCGTACTCTCGCTGGAGCTCTCTGACTTACTGTCACTCGTTGAAGTACTTGTCGAAGCACTCTCAGAGGTGCTCTCGCTGTCCTTCTTACTTTCACTCTCGGAAACCGAGGCGCTCTCGGACTCAGATACAGAAGCACTTTCGCTTGTGCTCGCGCTCTCGGAAGCTGAGATACTCTCAGATTCACTTACGCTTAAGCTTTTACTCTCGCTCTCACTCTCGGAGACTGATTTACTATCGGACTCACTGGCACTTGTGCTCTCACTCTCGGATGCACTTACGCTATTACTTTCACTTTCGGAAACCGATGCGCTCTCTGACTCACTTTCGCTCGTGCTCTCGCTCTCGGAAACCGACGTACTCTCAGACTCGCTTACGCTCGTGCTCTCGCTCTCGGAAACTGACGTACTCTCAGACTCACTGACGCTTGTACTCTCACTCTCGGAAACGGAAGTACTCTCGGATTCGCTTACGCTCGTGCTCTCACTCTCAGAGACTGAAGTGCTCTCGGACTCGCTTACACTCGTACTCTCGCTCTCAGAGACTGAGGTGCTCTCGGATTCACTTACGCTGGTGCTCTCACTCTCTGATACTGAGGTGCTCTCGGACTCGCTTACGCTGGTGC
>DGTA01000005.1 GCA_002394165.1 Lachnospiraceae bacterium UBA4348
GTCAGCGCGATCATCATCAGCTGCCTGCCGGTCTTGGAAAAGATGAGTTTCACCTCGCCCGGAGCGAGGTCTTTTCTTTTTACGAAGATGGTTACCAGGCACACGGCCAGGAAGGGGATCAGTCCGGGACTGTAAAGGAGCGCAAGATCATAGTGAAGCGCCTCGTTCCCCAAAATGGACGGAATGTGGATGGCCACGCTGTTAAGGAGCGCCTTCAGGTGAAACGCCGGGATCCTGGTAAGGAGCAGGATCACGCCGATCGCGATGTAGGGGCTCCAGGCCCGGATCAGTTCTCCCGCCGTGAGCGGAGTCTTTGTGTCTGCGTCAGCCGCCGCCGGTGCGGCGCCGGCATCGGGACCAAAGGTCCACACATGCGCCGGGACCAGGAAATGCGCGCGGGTCATGGCCACCACGATCACCAGGCCGGTCACGGAACCGATTATGGAGGCAAACTCCGGTCCGATGAAGATCCCCAGCAGACAGTAGGGGAGGATGAAGGAGACCGCGGAAGCGAGCGAGAACGGGATCATTTCCGTGATGTAACTGACCTTGCGTTCCTTTCCGAAAAAGAGAACCAGCACGGTCACCAGGACGATCGGGATGATCAGGCCGGCGATCCCCAGATAAAGCACGGTATAGCGCGTCACATCCCTGGTAAACAGGGCCGGATCCATCCCTGCGGCGGTGACGGCCGGAGAGAGGCTGGACATGTTCATCAGCGTGGGCGTTCCGACAGCGGCAAAGGGCACCGGGGTGCTGTTCGAGATCAGCGCCACGATGCAGGCGGCGACCGGCGGAAATCCAAGTCCCACGAGCAGCGGCGCGGCCAGTGCGGCGGGCGTTCCGTATCCGGCTGCTCCTTCGATAAAGGCGCCGAACAGGTAGCCGATGATGATCGCCTGGATACGCGGATCGGGCGAGATGTGCCTGAAGCCGCGGCTGATGACATCCATCACGCCGGTGATGCGCAGTGTGTTCAACAGCAGGATGGCGCCGCCGATGATCAGCAGCAGATCAAATGCCTTGAGGGCGCCGTACAGGAAATAGCCGGCTGTGGAGAGGGCGCTCATCTTCCACACAAAGAGGACCAGAACGAGCGTGATCGCCAGGGAGATGACCAGGGCTTTCGCCGAGGTGAACCTGAAAACGATCATCAGGATAAGCGCTATCAGGAACGGCAGGGCCGCCAGTAAGATATAAAGCATTTTCAGACCTTCTTTCCTATATTCTGCCACGGCTATGGATTTTTCCACACATGTGGCAATTTATGCTATATAATAGTAGAAAAGAAAGTGTGATTCAATGACCAGTTTTTTGATAATCGGGGGAAAATCCACATTTTCCCTGAAAATGAGGAATAATTATCATGGACAGAAGAGTAGCCAGAACCAAGAACGCGATCCGTCAGGCCTATTTTGATCTTCTCCTGAAAAAGGGAGATGAAAAGATCACGGTGGCGGACATCGCCCGGGAAGCGGATATCGACCGCAAGACCTTTTACCTTCATTACGGCTCGACCGATGAGATCATCCGCGAGTTCGCGGAGACCAAAACGCAGGAGATGCTGCGCCGGCTGACGCTGCGCTTTTTCTTTACCCTCTCCTTTGATCGCAAGATCTTCGCCCGCGAAGCGGCGGGCATCCTGTCGGAGAACCTGGAGTTTGCCAGGATCCTGGCTAAAAACAGCAACATGTATTTTTTCTGGAAACAGCTTGAAGATTCTGCCGTGGCCAACCTGGTGGGAAGCTACGGGCGCCACTCGAAGGTGCCTCATCAGGATATCGTCACGCGCGTGAGCTATTTCGTCGCCGGGGCATCGAATGTTTTCCAGCGGTGGCTGCGCGGCGAGATCGACTGCTCCCTCGAGGAGATGAGTGACAAGGTCAGCGAGATCGCTTTCGAGGGGGTGCAGGGGCTGCTGCAGCGATCCAGGGAATCCTGACCGGTCAGTGGGTGCCGGGACAGGTGATCTTCAGGATCTTTTCCATTGTTATATGAAGTGAGTCCACCAGGGGCGTATCGGCGGCGTGGTAGAACATTTCCTTGCCGCTCCGGGATGAGGTGATCAGGCCGCCGGATTTCAGGATCCGCAGATGGTGGGAGACCGCCGGGGTGCTCATTCCCACCATGGCGGCGATGTCAGTCACGCATTCCGTGCAGTGGCACAGGATCCAGAAGATCTGCAGCCGGACGGGATCGCCCAGTAACCGGAAGGCGTCGGACACTGTCCGCACGCTCTCGAGCTGCGGGATACTTTCCGGGATATCTCCTTCGTGTGAATGCTGATGCGGGAGATGATCGATCAAAGCCATGGGGGGACTCCTTTCTTTTACGGTAATAATTACTGAATTAAGTATACCTCAAATCGGACCCGAAAAAAACCTGTTGACACGATGCGTCGGCAGGTTTATTATATGGTAAACGATTAAACAAACGTTTAATTGAGAGGAGATAAAAATGAAAAAGACATACGCGATCGAAGTGGACTGTGCCAACTGTGCGAACAAAATGGAAGAAGCCGCGAAAAAAACAGCCGGAGTCAAGGATGCGGCGGTCAATTTCATGACACTGAAAATGACTGTTGATTTTGAGGAAGGCGCCGATTCGAAGACCGTGATGAAAGATGTGCTCAAGTCCTGCCGCAAGGTGGAGGATGAGTGCGAGATCTACTTCTGATCACCTTCATCGTTTTAAAAAAACCTTTAAAAAAATGGATACCGGGATGTGAGCGAATATGAGCAAGAAGCTTAAAAAAAATCTGGTCAGGATCCTGGTGACGGCTGCAGTGCTGGTTATTCTTCATGTCATTCCCGCAAAGGGACTGATCCAGTTCCTGCTTTACCTGATTCCTTATGCCATCATCAGCTATGATATCCTGCGCAAGGCGTGGAAAGGCATTATCAACCGCCAGCCGCTTGACGAGAACCTTCTGATGGCGATCGCGACGATCGGCGCGTTCGCCCTGGCTGTCTGGGGCAGGGGGGATTATACCGAGGCGATCGCGGTCATGCTTTTCTATCAGGTGGGCGAATGGTTCCAGGCTTATGCGGTCGGAAAGAGCCGCCGAAATATCAGCGAGCTGATGGATATCCGCCCCGACTACGCCAATGTGGAGAGAGACGGCGCTCTGGTGAAGGTGGATCCCGACGAAGTGGAACCGGGGACGGTGATCATCGTGCAGCCCGGCGAGAAGATCCCGATCGACGGCGTTGTTGTGGAGGGGACTTCTTCTCTCGACTGCGCTGCCCTGACCGGCGAGAGCCTGCCCAGGGACGCGGCTCCCGGAATGGATGTGGTCAGCGGCTGCATCAACTTAAGCGGCCTGCTTAAGATCAGGACAACGAAGGATTTCGGAGAATCCACCGTCTCGAAGATCCTGGATCTGGTGGAGAATGCGAGCAGTGCGAAATCGAAGTCCGAGGATTTCATCACTAAATTTGCCCGCATTTATACGCCTGTGGTCGTCGGGAGCGCGCTGCTCCTGGCATTTGTTCCGCCGCTTGTCAGGCTTGCCATGGGTATTTCTCCCGAGTGGAGCGACTGGATCTACCGCGCGCTCACCTTCCTGGTCATCAGCTGCCCGTGCGCGCTGGTCATCAGCATCCCCCTGACGTTCTTTGCCGGACTTGGCGGGGCGAGCCGCCAGGGCGTCCTGATCAAGGGCTCCAACTATCTGGAAACTCTTTCAAAGACAGACTGCGTGGTGTTTGACAAGACAGGCACCCTGACTCAGGGCGTGTTTGAAGTGTCCCGTATAGAGACGGCCGGTCCGCTGAGTGAGGATGAGCTCCTGAAGCTGGCTGCCCATGCAGAGTGCGCCAGCTCCCATCCGATCAGTCTCAGCCTGCAGAAGGCCTGCCAGGAGCGCTGCGGATGCGCCGTGGACCGCACGCGGGTCAGTGATATCAAAGAGCAGAGCGGTCACGGCGTGTGCGCCGTGGTGGACGGGAAAAACGTGTCAGTCGGCAATGAAAAGCTGATGCGCTCCCTTGGCATCACCCCGTCGGCCGTAAAGGAGACGGGAACGATCGTCCATATCGCGGTGGACGGCCAGTACGGCGGCTGCATCGTGATCAGCGACCGGCTGCGCGATAGCTCGGCCGAGGCCATAAAAGCCCTGCGAAAGAGCGGCGTCCGCCGCACGGTCATGCTCACCGGCGATGCTGCGTCCGTGGCGGAGGAAGTGGCGGCGCAGCTTAAGATCGATGAAGTGCACAGCGAACTTCTGCCCTCCGGCAAAGTGGAGATGGTGGAGAAGCTGATCCGCGAGAGAGGATCCTCGGGAACCCTCGCTTTCGCCGGCGACGGCATCAACGACGCGCCGGTGCTCACCCGCGCGGATGTCGGGATCGCCATGGGGGCCATGGGCTCCGATGCCGCCATCGAGGCGGCGGACGTCGTGCTGATGCACGACGATCCCATGGGCATTTCCAAAGCTATCCGGATCGCCCGCAAATGCATGCGGATCGTTTACGAAAACATCTGGTTCGCCATCGGCATCAAGCTGATCTGCCTGATCCTTGGGGCCCTCGGAATGGCCTCCATGTGGCTGGCGATCTTCGCCGATGTCGGCGTTATGATACTGGCCGTGCTGAATGCGATGCGCGCGCTGTTTTCCACGAGGGGTCTGACCCTTTTCGTACATTGACGCGTCAGTGTACGAAAAGGGTCAGACCCCTTGTTAATCTCTTGATTCTTATGCTATACTGTGAAAGTCTGGTTCCGAATTCATAAACGCAACTATGAATGCGGAGGTATTTATGCAATTTATCATAACAAACGGCACTTCTTACTGCCACAGATCCAACCGCCAGGCGGTCAGTATCGTGGAAACGGTTGATGCCGCCACCAAATTTGCTGACAGAGAGGCTGCCGAAAAACTGCTGCTTCGCGCAACCAAGAAGCTTAAAGGCTTCTATATTGAGCAGATCTCCGGTGCAGAGAAATCCCCCGAAAAAGGAACCGCAAAGAAGGAAAAGACAGAGAAACAGACTCCCGCCAGACAGACTGCAAAAAAGGGCCGCCCCAGGAAGAAAGCAGAGGAAGTGAAAGAGCAGGCTGCTGAAATGCCCGCAGAGGAAAAGGCTGCCAAGGAAGAGACTTCTGCAGAGGAGCAGGCTGCGCCTGCAAAAGAAAAGCGCAGATCTTCACGCAGGTCTTCTTCAAGACGAGGCCGCGGATCCAGAAAGACTGCTGAATCTGCAGAGACCGGCACGGACGGGACGGTGACTGACGAAACTGCTGATGAAGAGCTGAGGGCTGCTGAAACGGAAACGGCTGAAGCGGAAAATGTTCCGGAAGAATCAGCTGCGGAAGCTGCCCCCGAGGAAACCCAGGCAGTTGTGGCAGAAGAGCCTGAGGCAGAAGAGCCTGCGCCGGCTCCCGTGCCCCCCGCCAGAGGCCGCCGCCAGATCAGTGAGCTGGATATCCAGGAAGCCAGTGCAAGACTCTGGGCGGATGCTGATGAACCTGTCACTCCTTCTAAATCTCCTGTAAAAGGAAAAACGACTGCAAAAGAGTCTTCCAGGCTGCAGACAGACGCAGAGTCGATCATGGCTGCCAGTGCCAGGCTGTGGGATGACGACCTGCCTGTAAAGGCTGAGTCAAAACCTGCGGTTCAAAAGCCGGATAACCGGACAGAATCGGTGAGGGAAGAGGCCGTTGCAGAGGAAACTGTTCAAGAGACGAAGATGGCCGAGGCTGAAATGCCGGAGACATCTGCCGCAGCTGAGATTACGCAGACAGCCGCCGACACCGAAGAGACTGCTTTTGTTGACCGCACCAGGCAGGGACGTTCTTCCCAGCGTTCCCGTTCCAGAAGGCGCGATGACAATCGTGAGAACCGCCGTGAAAGCGACAGCCGCCGCGATGATGACAGGCGCCGTGACAGCCGCCAGGACAGCGACAGCCGACGCGAAGAAAGCAGGGCAGCTGTTTCTGAGCCGGTTTCTTCAGTTGAGACCGTTCAGAAAACGGAGGATGCAGCTGCTGAGGAAAGAACGGAAAGCCGCAGCGGAAATGGTTCTGAAAACCGTCAGGAAAACAGGCGGGGCGAGGGCTCACGCACCAGGCGGTCACGCAGACGCTCTTCCGGTTCTTCTTCAAGGAACAGACAGGAGAATACAGGTACTGATTCATCCGCGCAGCTGACCAGGCGCCGCTTCTTCACTCAGCAGGAGCGCAACCTGATCTACAACCGGACCGAAGGCCATTGTGGTATCTGCGGGCGTTTCATCCCGCTGGAGGAATACACTATTGACCACATCATTCCTCTTTCCAAGGGCGGAACGAACGATCTGGACAATCTGCAGGCCTGCTGCGGTTTCTGCAACAAGGCAAAGGATGACAGTATGGGAGAAGATTTCTTTGACAGGATCGAACGCATTTTCCTGTATCAGGCTAAGCTGCGGTACGGGAAAAAGAATTACAAAAAGATCAAAAAAGCTGTGAAAGAACTTGAAGACTGATCCGGGACCAGACAAGCATAAACAGGGCTGTCACCGTTTGGTGGCAGCCCTGTATGTGTTTCTGAATGTTTTGGGTTTGTTGTATTTAGCAGGTCTTCAGTCCAGATACATTTTGGACTGCGTGTCGGCCGGAAGGCCCAGGGGGCTTTCATGGCTGCTGTCGAAAAGGAAGACCAGCGCTTTTTTAGCTTTTGTCTTGAAGGAAGCCGCTGCGGCTTCTCCTGCGCGATTGATGGTTTTTGCTCTTTCAAGGATGTCTGTGGTGGTGTAAAGGCTTCTTACTGCTGTATTTGTTATTGTATTTTTCTCCTGTTTTTTAACTGTATATTTATCTTTGCGATTGTATTCTTTTTTGTATTGTTGTGTTTCATGTTTATTTATACATCCGCGTTTCCGGATATCCACGCTCTGGCAGAAAAAGTTTACTGGTGTGAAATAACGTATTGTGTTAATATGTAATGCTGTAGAAACCGAGAGAAAATAAGAGGGCTTATGAAAACGGACAGAAGGAAATATTACCTTATCTATACGCTGCTTTTTGCCGTGCTCTGCGCGGGGACTTTTTTCTGGTTCCCCATGTACGGCAGGAGTCTTGTCAGGGGCGGAGACGGTTATTATCAGCACACGAAGGCACTGGCCTTTCTGGGGAAGTGGCTGCGGGATATCGTGCATACCGTTTTTGTCAGGCACAGTCTTGACCTGCCAACCTACTCCCTGAGCATGGGATACGGGGCGGATGCAGTGACGACCATGCACTATTATGTGCTGGGCGATCCGCTGAACCTGCTCGCGGTCTTTGTGCCCCAGGAGAAGACAGCCATTCTGTACGAATGTCTGATCTTTGTGAGAATGTATCTGGCGGGCATCGTGTTCTCATTTTTCTGCTTTTTCCATAAGAAAGAGAATCAGACGGCGATCCTGGCCGGATCCATGCTGTATGTCTTTTCCGGCTATGTGATGTTTGCCGGCGTCAGGCACCCTTATTTCATCAACCCCATGATCTGGTTCCCGCTGATACTGGCCGGAGCCGAGATGGTGAGGGAGAAAGGCCGGTACGCGCTCCTGGCGGTCAGCGTGTGCATGGCGGCCATCAGCAATTTCTACTTTTTCTATATGATCGTCATCCTCACGGTGCTGTATGTGCTCTGGAGGATCTTCACCATCTACCGGAGAGGCCAGCTGAATAAGGCGCTGGTGTGGATCGGAAAACTGTTTGTCGGTGCCGGGACGGGCGTTCTGATGAGCGCCTTCCTTTTCTGGCCGGTGGTGCGGCTGTTCCTGGCCAGCTCCCGGGGAGGAGCGGACGGCAGTATCTATGCCATGTACAGGACGTCTTATTACCTGACATTCCCCGGAAGCTTTATGACGTTTGCCGGGCCGGGCAACTGGACACACCTGGGATTTACCGGCGTGGGCATGGTGGCTGTATTGGTACTGTTTCTTATCCGCAGGAAATACACCTCACTCAAGGCGGCTTTCATCTTTCTTATGCTCTTGCTGCTTATTCCGTTTGGAGGCTATGTGCTGAACGGTTTTATCTATACCCTGAATCGCTGGACATGGGCGGTCGCTCTTCTTACAGCTTGGATTCTGGTCGTAATCTGGGAAAAGATATTTGCTCTGGATAAGCGGCAGCTGATGGGACTTTGTATCTTGCTTATTCTGTTAACGGGGATCATTTTCCTGTGTGTGCATTATGGCAGATCCGATGGCGTGGTCCAGCTTGCTGCAGCCTGGGCGCTTGCTTTGCTGCTGTGCTGTACTTCTCTGATGCCCATTTCTCAGGCGTTGGGAGAAAAGTTGCTTACAGTCATTTTGTGTGCAGGAATTATCCTTAACGGCTGGTTAGGATACAGTTCGCGCTGGACGGGATATGCGCTGGAGTTTAAAACAAATGAGGAAATGACCCGCTATCTTAGTCCTGAAGAGATCCGGAACGGTGACAATGACACGGTTCGGCTTGCCCGTTCTAATTTTCTTAATACAGAAGCAGAAGCAGTCGCTATTTTAGAGGACGCGGATGTAGTTCGGTATGATGGTCATTCTCTTACCAGAAATGCTTCTGTGCTGACGGGTATGCATTCTACTCAGTTCTATTGGAGCCTGGGCGGAGAAAACCTGGACTCTTTCTTGCAGCAGATGGGAAACCGGGAGTACCTGGGCTACAGTTATAACGGACTTGATGATCGGACAGGGCTGATGACTGTTTCAGGTGTACGCTATTTCTATACGCCGGACGGCAACTGGGTGCCCTACGGTTTCGACAGGATCGGCGAAGATGTAAATCCGCTCGATAAAGCATGGCCGATCTACGAGAATAAAAATGCACTGCCGCTGGGCTTTGCTTACAGCGGGTACATACCTTCCGATGAATTTGATGCGGCGGATGCTGTTGCCAGGGAAGAGATGCTGCTGCAGGCAGCGGCTCTGGAAGATACTCGTTCTGTGGAGGAATTGGGTATCGAAAAGGCGCAGATTGAAACTGTGTCCGAATCACTTCCTTATGACATTCGAATCGATACCGCATCAAACTTCGGCAGAAACCCTGAAGATATTGTCGAATATCTTGAGAATGGAATCAGAACTTACGTTAATAATGTGACGCTGACATTGCTCTGCGATGGAAATGAAAAGAGCGAGACATCCGTCTATATAAAGGGCCTGGATTATACTGACGGCAAAGTACCTTTCGGGGAGTTGAGCTTGAGAAATAAGCTGTGGCGTATTCGTCATAATCAGTATGGCTCAGAACCGGTTCAATTGGACTTCCTAATCTCGGCGGGAGTTTCAAATCAGGAGCTTTCAAGGTCGAAAAAACTGACATTATATACCGATAAACATGAGTGGTATAACGGACGCCGCGACTTCGTCGTCAATTTGGGATACCGGGAAGTGCCGGACGGATATATACAGATTAAGTTCCCCTACGCCGGTGTTTACACCTGGGATTCGCTGGAAGTGGTCTCCACCGGAATGGAGCGCATCGATGCGCAGACAGCTGCGCTCCGGGAGGATGTGCTCGAGAATATCGACCTGCATCCCATGGGAGAGTCGGGGCTGACGAACCTCGTCACCGGGAATATCAGCCTGGAGAAACCGAAGATCTTATTTATCTCCATCCCCAATGACAGCGGCTGGACCGCGAAGGTGGACGGTGAGAAAAAAGAGATCCTGCTCGCTGACAATATGTTCATGGCGCTGCCGCTGGAGGCGGGAGATCATCAGATCGAACTTCGGTATGAGACTCCAGGCATGCGCGAAGGTCTGCTGATGACCGCGGCGGGCATGATCATACTGATTTTACTGAGTATCAGAAGAAATAAGGCAACCAAAAGGGAAACAGGACAGGAGGCTTTGAAGAAATGAAACCGTATGCTGAGATGAGCGTGGAAGAACTGCAGGAAGAACTGGCACAGGCGAAGGCGCTGTACCGCAAATACCAGGACATGGACCTGCATCTGGATATGAGAAGAGGTGTTCCGTGCACCGAGCAGCTGGACCTGTCCATGGGTATGATGGATGCGCTCGATTCCAATCAGGACCTGAGGTGCGATGACGGAACCGACTGCCGTACCTACGGGGTGCTCGGCGGTATCCACGAGGCGAAGGAACTGATCGGCGATATGATGGAGAACAATCCGGACAATATCCTGATCTTCGGCAATTCCTCTCTGAATGTTATGTATGACACGGTCGCCCGGGCCATGACCCACGGCATCATGGGCAATACGCCCTGGTGCAAGCTGGACAGCGTAAAATTCCTGTGTCCCTCACCCGGCTATGACCGGCATTTTGCGATCACGGAATATTTCGGGATCGAGATGATCACGGTACCCATGACGCCGACCGGACCGGATATGGATATTGTGGAAAAACTTGTCGCGGAGGATGAGGCCATCAAGGGTATCTGGTGTGTTCCGAAGTACTCCAACCCGCAGGGAATCTCCTACTCGGACGAGACTGTCCGCCGCTTCGCACGGCTCAAGCCCGCGGCTCCCGACTTCAGGATCTTTTGGGACAACGCCTACGGGGTGCACCATCTGTATGATACCAATCAGGATTACCTGATCGAGATCCTTGCGGAGTGTAAGAGGGCCGGCAATCCGGACCTGGTCTATAAGTTTGCCTCCACCTCCAAGATCACCTTCCCGGGCAGCGGCATCGCTTCCATGGCGACGTCTCTGAACAATCTCGAGGATATCCGCAGACAGATGAGGATTCAGACCATCGGTCATGACAAGGTCAACCAGCTGCGTCATGTGCGCTTTTTTAATGATATCTACGGGCTGACCGAGCACATGCGCAAGCATGCGGACATCCTGCGGCCCAAATTCGAGATGGTCGAGAGTATCCTTGAGGAGAACCTGGGCGGACTCGGCATCGGTACCTGGACCTGCCCGAGAGGCGGCTACTTCATCAGCTTTGATGCCATGCCCGGCTGCGCAAAAAAAATAGTCGCCAGGGCCCAGAAGGCAGGTGTGAAGATGACCCCGGCAGGAGCCACCTTCCCCTACGGAAAGGACCCGAGCGACAGCAATATCCGTATCGCGCCGACTTATCCGCCGCTTGAGGACCTGAAGACAGCCACGAAGCTGTTCACGGTCTGCGTGCGGATCTGTGCGCTGCAGAAACTCCTTGAGGAGAACGGCGCCGCCTGATCACTGAAGTGACCGGCGGTCGCCCAGCGTCACCGTGAGCGTTTTTTCCTTATAGTAATCATCCGAGCTGCCGTAGACCTTCAGATCGACCTGTTCGCCCGGCTCGTAGTAGAGCTGTACTGCCTGGAGGTCCCGCATGCCGGTGATGGGCTGTCCGTCGAAGGAGGTGATGATGTCGCCTTCCTCAAGACCGGCCTGCTCGGCGGGTGAGCCGGATTCAACGCCGGTCACGTAGACACCCTTCGGAATGTTGTAGAAAAGGACGGCCTCACTGGAGACGCCCTGACCGGTAATACCCATATAGCCGGCCTGGTCGGCATCGAGCATCACACGTGTCTTCTGGGTCATCAGGTTTTCGAGGATCGGCATGGCCAGGGATACCGGGATGGCATAGCCCATTCCCTCAGAGCCGCTGGCGGCTGCCTTGGCGGAGTTGATGCCGATCACCTCGCCGCGCATGTTCATCAGCGCGCCGCCGCTGTTGCCGGGATTGATGGCCGCATCCGTCTGGATGAGGTGCTGATAGGACGTGGTGTCCGAAGCATCCTGCGCGACCAGGGAGCGGTCCTTGGCGCTGACAATGCCGGTGGTGACGGA
>DGTA01000019.1 GCA_002394165.1 Lachnospiraceae bacterium UBA4348
TGGAATTCATGAAGACCGTGCAGCGTGTGCCCAGATCGATCGGATGAGCGGCAAAAAGTGCCTCCTTCGCAAAATCCTGGACACTGTAGCCCAGTGAGCGGGCGAAGGTCTCGATAAAGGACCCGCAGCCGGAGGAACAGGCCTCGTTAAGCTGTACGGAATCGACGGTATTGTTCTTGATCTTGATGCATTTCATGTCCTGTCCGCCGATATCCAGGATACAGTCCACCTCGGGATCGAAGAAGGAGGCGGCGTAGTAATGGGAGACCGTCTCGACCTCGCCCTCATCAAGCATCAGCGCGGCCTTGATCAGCGCTTCACCGTATCCGGTAGAGCACGAATAGACGATCCGGGCAGTGTTCGGAAGCAGATCATAGATCTCCTGCATGGCGCGGATCGATGTCTTAAGCGGACTTCCGTTATTATTGCTGTAGAAAGAATAGAGCAGTGAGCCGTCCTCGCCGATGAGGGCGGCCTTTGTGGTGGTCGAACCCGCATCGATCCCAAGGAAGCAGTTCCCGCGGTAGGAAGTGAGCGGCGCCGTCTTTACGTTGTAGGCATCCTGACGGGCGCAGAAATCCTTGTAATCATCCTCGCTGGCGAAAAGAGGATCCATCCTGGCTACTTCAAATTCAAGGCGTATCCCGCTCTCAAGGCGGTCCGCCAGCTCCTCAAGGGAAACGAAAGGCGTATCGGCGGGGGCATTGAGCGCCGAACCGATCGCTGCGAACAGGTGAGAATTATCGGGAATGATCGTATGTTCTTCATCCAGCTTCAGCGTGCGGATAAAGCACTCCCTGAGCTGGTCGAGGAAATGAAGCGGACCGCCCAGGAAAGCAACATGGCCGCGGATCGGCTTGCCGCACGCAAGGCCGCTGATCGTCTGGTTGACGACGGCCTGGAAAATGGAGACGGACAGGTCTTCCTTGGTCGCGCCTTCATTGATAAGGGGCTGGATATCCGTCTTGGCGAATACGCCGCATCGGGCGGCTATCGGGTAGACGGCTTTATAGTTTTTCGCGTATTCATTGAGTCCCGCGGCATCTGTCTGCAGCAGGGAGGCCATCTGGTCGATGAAGGAGCCGGTACCGCCGGCGCAGATCCCGTTCATCCGCTGCTCGATGCTGCCTCTGTCAAAGTAGATGATCTTGGCATCTTCACCGCCAAGCTCAATGGCAACATCCGTGGCCGGGGCATACTGCTGCAGGGTCGTGGAGACGGCGATCACTTCCTGGACAAAAGGAACTTCCAGATGATTGGCCAGAGTAAGCCCGCCGGAACCTGTGATCACGGGCTTTACCATGAGCGGTCCTGTCTGGGTGAGCGCTTTCCGGATCAGGGCGGAGAGGGTCTCCTGAATATTCGCAAAATGCCGTTCGTAATCAGAGAAGATAAGGCGGTGACGTGAATCAAGAATGGCCACCTTTACCGTTGTGGAGCCGATATCGATCCCGAGATAACAGGAACCGCCTTTTGCTTTTTTATTCTGTGTTTTTATCTCTTTTTCTGCCATAAAGACAAACAGTCATTAGATGACTGTACCTCCTATCTGACGCATATTAAGATGTAATGATCGTGTCGAATCATTCAGAGATTATACGATAAACCATTACTAATTTCAAATATGACTTCATATTATAAATAAATTTTATGCTTTTTTAACACTTGCCTGAGTCGCGTGCAGGCTTTATGATAAGGAACAGATGCTTTTTTGGAGGATAAAATATGAGTGGAACCTATACACTGAAAAAAACGCTGGGAAGAGCCAGGAGAGGTGAATACCAGACAGTGCACGGAACTATCCAGACGCCGGTGTTCATGAATGTGGGTACCGTAGCCGCAATCAAGGGCGCCGTTTCAACGGACGATCTTCGCGCGATCGGAACCCAGGTGGAGCTGAGCAATACGTATCATCTCCATGTACGGCCGGGTGATGACCTGATCGCCAGGATGGGAGGACTGCACCGCTTTATGAACTGGGACAGGCCGATCCTGACTGATTCAGGAGGCTTCCAGGTCTTTTCTCTTTCTTCGCTGCGCAGCATCAAGGAGGAGGGGGTCTCTTTCCGTTCCCATATTGACGGAAGGAAGATCTTCATGGGACCGGAAGAGAGCATGAGGATCCAGTCCAATCTTGCCTCAACGATCGCGATGGCCTTCGATGAATGTCCCTCTTCGGTCGCGGACTACGAATATGTCCGAAGATCCGTTGACCGGACCTACCGTTGGCTGGTGCGGTGCCGCGATGAGATGGCGCTGCTCAACAGCCGGGAGGAAACCATCAATAAAGATCAGTGCCTGTTCGGGATCAACCAGGGAGCAATCTATGATGACTTAAGGATCGAGCATGCGAAGCGGATCCGGGAGCTGGACCTTGACGGATATGCCATCGGCGGGCTGGCGGTAGGCGAGACTCATGAGCAGATGTACCATATCCTGGATGTGACCGTGCCTCACCTTCCGCAGGACAAGCCGATCTACCTGATGGGCGTGGGGACTCCCGCCAATATACTGGAGGGCGTCGAAAGAGGAGTGGATTTCTTTGACTGTGTCTATCCTTCCAGAAACGCAAGACATGGTCATGTGTACACCAACTCAGGGAAACTGAACATGTTCAATGCCTGCCACGCCGAGGATGACAGACCGATCGAGGAAGGGTGCGACTGCCCGGCCTGCAGAAGCTACAGCCGTTCCTATATCCACCATCTTTTCAAGGCGAAGGAGATGCTCGGAATGAGGCTTTGCGTCCTTCATAACCTCCGGTTCTACAACCGGCTGATGGAGGAGATCCGCGATGCCCTCGATGACGGGACTTTTGAGAGCTATAAGCGGCAGAAATTGGAAGGTATGGAAAATAAGACTTGAAGCGATGCTTTAAAATGTGTATGATATAGCATGTTGAATACGATCATTATGGAGGATCAAGGAATATGATGAATTTACTGAGTGAAAGTGCCGCAGCCGGCGGCGGTGGTCTTATGATCATGCTCGCTTATATCGTGATCATCGGTGCGGCGATGTACTTTATGGCGATCCGTCCTCAGCGGAAGGAAGCCAAGAGAATGGCTGCCCTGCTTTCATCCATGGAAGTGGGTGATGTGGTCGTGACTACGAGCGGTTTTTACGGCGTCGTGATCTCCATTGAAGATGACGACTGCATCGTGGAATTCGGCAACAACAAAAACTGCCGTATCCCCATGCGCAAAACGGCGATCGCTGAGGTGGAGAAAGCCGGAAGCGAGCAGTGATCAGCATGAACAAGGACCGGTACAACGGAGCCGGCGCGTTAAGCGGCTCCGACCGAAAAAAGGAACGTGCCGGGCACGTTCCTTTTTTAATCTTATTTTATATCAGGAAAACGGATCCCTCCCTCAGATGCTTTTGTCAGCCTCCGGCTCGGGCAGGGATGAATGGATGTTCTTGACCGTCCTTAAAATGTAGTGGGACCTTGTCAGGCGGACGCCGGGGCAGTCTTTGATCCGGTTATGGATCTGCTCAAGGTGATCGGACGAACGACAGCAGATCTTCAGGGTGAAATCAAATTCGCCGGTCATGTAATAGCATTCAATAATATTGGGCATTTCTCTCACCGCGGAGATGAATTCATCGTTGTAACGGGGATGATCCATACTCACTTCCATCATGACGGTGATCGCGTTGCCGGCTTTGGCGTCATCGATGATAGCGGTGTATGATTCGATCAGGCCGCTTTTTTCCATTTTTTTAATTCGCTCGATCACGGTCGAAACGGAAAGGTGGATGGTCTTGCTGATATCGGACGCCGTCTGCCTTGCATTATTGCGAAGCTCACTGATGATCTGATAATCAAGTTTGTCCATATTAGGTTCTCCTTTATTTATTATGCGCCATCCGGTTTGGAATCTGTAATGATTTTTATGCGCATTCAATATTATAACATATTTTCCGGCCCGCGGGTTGAAATATAAAAAAAAATACATTAATATAGATGGAAATGTGCTCAAGAAGCGAAATCAGTGAAATAAAAAGAGTTCCTGTAAAAGGGAAGATGGGAGGAAATGACCATGAAGAGTGATGCAGTCAAAAAAGGTATCCAGCAGGCACCGCACAGATCTTTGTTCAATGCGCTCGGCCTCACTGCGGAAGAAATGAAACGTCCGCTTGTCGGCATCGTCAATTCATATAATGAGATCGTACCGGGTCACATGAACCTCGACAAGATCACCCAGGCGGTCAAGCTCGGCGTAGCCATGGCGGGCGGCGTTCCCAGGGAGTTTCCGGCGATCGCTGTCTGTGACGGGATCGCGATGGGCCATCAGGGCATGAAATATTCCCTGGTGACCAGGGACCTGATCGCCGATTCGACAGAGGCGATGGCGATGGCGCACCAGTTTGACGCACTCGTGATGATCCCCAACTGTGACAAAAACGTTCCCGGACTTCTGATGGCCGCGGCCAGACTGAATATCCCGACGATCTTTGTCTCGGGCGGACCGATGATGGCCGGTCATGTGGGCGGCCGCAAGCGCTCTCTTTCCTCCATGTTCGAGGCGGTGGGAGAGCATGCTGCCGGTAAGCTTTCCGATGATCAGGTTACGGAATTTGAAAATAAAGTCTGTCCTACCTGCGGTTCCTGCTCCGGCATGTACACGGCCAACAGCATGAACTGCCTGAC
>DGTA01000120.1:0-3089 GCA_002394165.1 Lachnospiraceae bacterium UBA4348
AAGCTGGCAGGCGATGCCGGTGCCGGCGATATCCTTCTGCTGGATGTCACTCCGCTTTCCCTGTCGATCGAGACACTGGGCGGCGTAGCGACCAAGCTGATCGAGCGCAACACCACCATCCCGACCAAGAAGAGCCAGGTATTCTCGACGGCAGCCGACAACCAGACTGCAGTGGATATCCACGTGGTACAGGGTGAGCGCCAGTTCGCAAGAGACAACAAGACCCTCGGCCAGTTCAGACTGGATGGGATCCCGCCCGCAAGGAGAGGCGTCCCGCAGATCGAGGTTACCTTCGATATCGATGCCAACGGCATCGTGAACGTATCCGCCAAGGATCTGGGAACCGGCAAGGAACAGCACATCACCATCACCTCCGGCTCCAACATGTCCGAGGATGATATTGAGAAGGCTGTGAAGGAAGCGGCTCAGTACGAGGCTCAGGACAAGAAGCGCAAAGAGGCTGTAGAGGCCAAGAACGAGGCAGAGTCCTTCGCGTTCCAGACCGAGCAGGCTCTCAAGGAAGTCGGCGACAAGCTGGATGCGGCTGACAAGAGTGCTGTTGAGGCTGACATCGAAGCTCTTAAGAAGGCTGTCGCTGCCTGCGGCGACGAGATCAGCGAAGCCCAGGTGGCTGAGCTGAAGGCCGGCAAGGAGAAGCTGATGGAAAGCGCCCAGAAGGTGTTCGCTAAGGTTTACGAGCAGAACCAGGGTGCGGCCGGCGCTGCCGGAGCCGGATTTGATCCGAACGCCGGAGCAGGCTTTGACCAGGGCGGCCAGGCTTCTTCAGGCCCGGCGGATGATGTTGTGGACGGAGACTTCAGGGAAGTCTGATAAAGGTTCCTTTAAAAGGACATAACAGGTATTGATTAAATGCAGTGGCGCTGGGGATCTGATCACCAGCGCCATGGGCATGTTTATCCTGACTGGCTGTGCCGGTCAATTAACAGTGAGGAATTCATATGGCAGATAAAAGGGATTATTATGAGGTGCTGGGAGTCGGTAAAAATGCCGATGAAGCAGAGTTGAAAAAGGCTTACCGCAAACTGGCCAAAAAATATCATCCCGACATGAACCCCGGGGACGCTGAGGCGGAGCAGAAATTTAAGGAGGCTTCCGAGGCCTATGCGATCCTGAGTGATCCGGAGAAGCGCAGGAAGTATGATCAGCTTGGCTTTGCCGCGTTTGAAGGCGGAGATGCCGGATTCGATTATTCCAATATGGGAAATATGAGCGACATCTTCGGGGATATCTTCGGGGATCTTTTCGGCGGCGGGTTCGGCGGCTTCGGCAGCCGTTCATCGAGAAACTACAACGGCCCCATGCAGGGGGCTTCCGTCCGCACGGCTGTCAGGATCACCTTCGCCGAGGCCATGTCAGGATGTGAGAAGCAGATCACCATCAACCAGAAAGAGGAATGCCCGACCTGCAAGGGCAGCGGCGCCAAGCCGGGAACCAGCCCGGTCACCTGCCCGAAATGCGGCGGCAAGGGCCAGATCGTGTACACCCAGCAGTCGCTGTTCGGCATGATGCAGAACGTTCAGACTTGCCCGGACTGCCGCGGCACCGGAAAGATCATCAAGGAAAAATGCCCTGACTGCAACGGAACAGGGTACCTGACCAGGCGCAAGACCATTTCCGTCACGATCCCGGCCGGCATCGATGACGGACAGAGCATCCGCCTGCGCGGACAGGGTGAACCCGGAACAAACGGCGGGCCCAGAGGAGACCTGCTGGTCGAGGTGCGCGTGAGTCCGGATCCGAACTTTGCCAGGGATGATATGGACATCTATTCCATGGTGGACGTCAGCTTTGCCCAGGCAGCGCTCGGCGCGGACATTCTGGTCCACACCGTCAGCGGAGACGTGATCTACACCGTCAAACCCGGCACACAGCCCGGGACAAGGGTGAGGCTCAAGGGCAAGGGAGCGCCTTCGCTGCGCGGAGGAAATGTCAGGGGCGACCATTACCTGACGATCAACGTCCAGGTGCCTGTAAGAATGAGCGAAAACGCCAAAGAAGCCCTGAAGGAATACGACCGGCTGACCGGAAACAGCCTGAAACAGGAGGAGCCGGAGGAGAAGGGCGGTAAAGGAAAGAAGAAGGGGATCTTTGACAAGCTCAAAGACCTGTAATTTATGACAGGGGACGGTTTGAAACCGTCCCCTGTTATTAATTTGTCGTACTTGTCATATCCGTTTCGATAGTGTATAATTTTTTGTCGATAACGTCTTGATATCTTATGCAAACGAATACGGCCGTCCGGGCCGTGTGAAAGGAAACGGTGAAAGAATGGGCAAAGCGTTTCTGATTCTGGAGGATGGCACCGTGTTTTCCGGGACCGGGATCGGTTCGGACAAAGAGGTGGTCAGTGAGATCGTCTTTAACACGTCCATGACCGGGTACCTGGAGGTGCTGACTGACCCGTCCTATGCTGGACAGGCTGTCACAATGACTTACCCGCTTATCGGCAATTACGGCATCTGCCGTGATGACATGGAATCCTCCCGCGTCTGGCCGGATGGATTCATCGTAAGAGAATTATCCCGTCTTCCGAGCAATTTCCGCTCGACCGATACCATTCAGAATATTTTAACTGAATATGATATTCCGGGGATCGCCGATATCGATACGAGGGCGCTCACCAAGCTGCTGCGCGAGAAGGGGACCATGAACGGCATGATCACCCGCACGGAGTACAAAGATCTTTCCGGCGTGATGGAAAAGCTTAAGGCTTATGCCACCGGCGATGTGGTCAGCCGTGTGACCTGTCCGGAAAAGCATGTTCTGGAGGGGAGCGGCCTGAAGGTAGCCCTGATGGATTTCGGTGCCAAGCGTAATATTGCCAGGTCGCTGAACGCGAGGGGCTGCGAGGTGACGATTTATCCGGCGGATACGCCCGCGCAGACGATCATCGATGCAAAGCCGGACGGCATTATGCTTTCGAACGGACCGGGCGACCCGAAGGACTGCCCGGGGGTGATCAGGGAGCTGGCGAAGCTCTATGAGACCGATATCCCGATCTTCGCGATCTGCCTGGGCCATCAGCTCATGGCGCTGGCGACGGGAGCGGATACCTATAAAATGAAGTA
>DGTA01000120.1:3225-7353 GCA_002394165.1 Lachnospiraceae bacterium UBA4348
CAGAACCACGGCTATGTGGTCGATACGGATAAGCTGGATCCGAAAGTGGCGGTGCCGGCATTTGTGAATGTAAACGACGGGACGAATGAGGGACTGTCTTACACAGGAAAGAAGATCTTCACGGTGCAGTTCCATCCGGAGGCGTGCCCCGGTCCGCAGGACTCGGGTTATCTCTTCGATCGGTTTATTGACATGATGAAGGGAGGGAACGAGAATGCCTAAGAATCCGCAGATCAGGAAAGTGCTTGTGATCGGCTCCGGCCCGATCGTGATCGGCCAGGCGGCTGAGTTCGACTATGCGGGTACCCAGGCCTGCCGTTCCCTGAAAGAGGAAGGCGTGGAAGTGGTCCTGATCAATTCCAATCCCGCCACCATCATGACAGACGGCGAGATCGCCGACAAAGTTTATATCGAACCGCTCACGGTCGAGGTGGTCGAGCAGCTGCTGCTGAAGGAGAAGCCGGACAGCATCCTGCCCACGCTGGGAGGCCAGGCAGGCCTGAACCTGGCGATGGAGCTGGAGGAGAGAGGCTTCTTAAAGAAGAACGGCATCCGGCTGATCGGCACCAGCGCCGAGACCATCCGCAAGGCGGAGGACCGCCAGGAATTTAAAGATACCATGGAGAAGATCCATGAGCCGATCGCAGCCTCCAAGGTGGTGCGTTCGGTGGAGGAAGGACTGGAGTTTGCCTCCGTGATCGGATATCCGGTGGTGCTTCGTCCCGCCTACACCCTGGGCGGAAGCGGCGGCGGGATCGCCCATGATACGCAGGAGATGCAGGAGATCCTCTCGAACGGACTGCGTCTTTCCCGAGTGGGAGAGGTGCTGGTCGAGCGCTGCATCGCCGGCTGGAAAGAAATTGAATATGAAGTGATGCGTGACAGTGCCGGAAATGTGATCACTGTCTGCAACATGGAGAATATAGATCCCGTCGGCGTGCACACCGGCGACAGCATCGTGGTCGCTCCCTCCCAGACACTGGGAGACAAGGAGTATCAGATGCTGCGTACCTCGGCGCTGAATATCATCAGCGAGCTGAAGATCACGGGCGGATGCAACGTCCAGTTCGCACTCCATCCGGAGAGCTTTGAGTACTGCGTGATCGAGGTGAACCCGCGCGTGAGCCGTTCTTCGGCGCTCGCATCCAAGGCGACCGGCTATCCCATCGCGAGGGTGGCGGCCAAGATCGCTCTGGGATATACCCTTGACGAGATCAAGAACGTGGTGACGGGCAAGACTTACGCCAGCTTCGAACCGATGCTGGACTACTGCGTGGTCAAGATGCCGCGCCTGCCGTTTGACAAGTTCATCACGGCCAAGCGTGAGCTCTCCACCCAGATGAAGGCGACCGGCGAGGTCATGAGCATCTGCGAAAGCTTCGAAGGCGCGCTGATGAAGGCGATCCGTTCCCTGGAACAGCATGTGGACAGCCTGCTGTCTTATAACTATTCCGGGCTGGATGATGACGACCTGCGCCGCGCGATGAAAAAATCGGATGACCGCAGGATCTGGATGATCGCGGAAGCGCTCCGTAGGCGGTTTACGTACAATGAGATCCATGAACTGACCCAGTTTGATCTGTGGTTCATCGACAAGATCGCCATCCTCGTTGAGATGGAGCAGCTCCTTCGGGCCCAGCCCCAGATGCAGCCGCTGGATACGGAGGTCCTCAGAAAAGCCAAAAAGCTTGAATTCCCGGACAGCGTGATCGCGAAGCTGACGGGCAGAAGCGAGGAGGAGATCCGCCTGTGCCGTGAAAAAGCCGGGATCCGGGCTGCCTTCAAGATGGTGGATACCTGCGCGGCCGAGTTTGCCGCGGCGACGCCTTATTACTATTCTGTGTTCGGCCGGGAGAGCGAAGTATCCCCGGAGAAGGAGCGCAAAAAAGTGCTGGTCCTCGGATCGGGCCCCATCCGGATCGGACAGGGGATCGAGTTCGATTTCTGCTCCGTGCACTGCACCTGGGCCTTCCAGAAGGCCGGGTGGGAGACCGTGATCATCAACAACAATCCCGAGACAGTCAGCACGGACTTCGATATCGCTGACAAACTGTATTTTGAACCGCTTACTCCCGAGGACGTGAGGAATGTGGTGGATGTTGAACAGCCGGACGGCGCCGTGGTGCAGTTTGGCGGACAGACAGCCATCAAGCTGACCAAGGCCCTGATGGAGATGGGAGTGCCGGTGCTGGGAACGGCCGCGGAGGATGTGGACGCCGCGGAGGACAGGGAACTGTTCGACGAGATCCTTGAGCAGTGCCAGATTCCGCGTCCCGCCGGTGAGACCGTCTTTACCGCGGAGGAGGCCAAGGCGGCCGCCGCCCGCCTGGGGTATCCCGTGCTTGTCCGTCCCTCCTACGTGCTGGGCGGCCAGGGAATGCAGATCGCCATCAGCGATGAGGATATCGACCAGTACATCGGCATTATCAACCAGATCGCCCAGGAACATCCTATCCTGGTCGACAAATATATGATGGGACGGGAGATCGAGGTCGACGCTGTCTGCGACGGAACGGACATCCTGATCCCCGGGATCATGGAGCATATCGAGCGCGCCGGCATTCATTCGGGTGATTCGATCTCCGTTTACCCGGCCAGGAGCCTGAGCCAGGCGGTCCGTGAGACCATCGTGGAGTACACCCGCCGCCTGGCCAAAGCGCTGCACGTGAGCGGCATGATCAACATCCAGTTCATCGCCTGCGGCGAGGAAGTTTACGTGATCGAGGTGAACCCGCGCTCCTCCAGGACGGTGCCCTACATCAGCAAGGTGACGGGCATCCCCATCGTCAAGCTGGCCGCCCGGGTCATCCTTGGCGAAAAGATCCGCGATATGGGATATGAACCCGGCCTTCAGAAAGAGGCGCAGTACTTTGCCATCAAGATGCCGGTGTTCTCCTTCGAAAAGATCCATGACGCCGACATCAGCCTCGGACCGGAGATGAAATCCACCGGTGAGTGCCTGGGCATCTCCGAATCCTTTGAGGAGGCGCTCTACAAGGCCTTCCTGGGAGCGGGCATCAACCTGCCCAAACACCGGAACATGATCATCACCGTGAGGGACAGCGACAAGGAGGAGATCCTTGATATCGCATCGCGCTTCGAAAAGATCGGCTACACGATCTACGCGACCATGGGAACCGCGCGTGCACTTAAAAACGCGGGGATCAGCGTAAGAAGGATCAACAAGATCGAGAATGATTCGCCCAACCTCATGGACCTGATCCTCGGCCACGAGATCGACCTGGTCATCGACACCCCCTCCCAGGGAGTGGGGCATTCCAGGGACGGCTTTGTGATCCGGAGAGCAGCGATCGAGACGGGAGTGAACGTTCTGACGAGCCTGGATACAGCCCGCGCGCTGATCGACTCGCTGGAGATCACCCACAAACAGTCCCTGTCGCTGGTTGACGTCGCTTCGATCGACAGGCAGTAAAAACCTATTATTAACCGAGATGAAAGGAACAGCAGATGATCAGTGCAAATAATGTGACGCTCCGCGTCGGCAAAAAAGCATTGTTTGAAGATGTCAACATCAAGTTTACCGAGGGTAACTGCTACGGCATCATCGGCGCGAACGGAGCCGGCAAATCCACTTTCCTGAAGATCCTCTCCGGGGAACTGGACACCACCAACGGGACCGTATCCATGACGCCCGGAAGCCGTCTGTCCGTGCTGGAACAGAACCATTTTAAATATGACGAATATCCGGTGCTCGACACGGTGATCATGGGCAACCAGCGCCTTTATGATATCGGCAAGGAGAAGGACGCCCTGTACGCGAAGGAGGATTTCTCCGATGAGGACGGCATCCGCGCCAGCGAGCTGGAAGCGGAATTCGCCGAGATGAACGGATGGGAGGCCGAGTCTGACGCGGCAGCGCTTCTGAACGGACTGGGGATCGAGACTGAGTATCACTATATGCTGATGAAGGATATGGACGGAAACCAGAAGGTGAAAGTCCTGCTGGCCAGGGCGCTCTTTGGCAATCCCGACATCCTGCTTCTCGACGAGCCGACCAACTACCTGGACCTGGATGCGATCGGATGGCTGGAAGAGTTCCTCATCAATTTTGAGAACATCGTGATCGTGGTCTCCCACGACCGTTACTTCCTGAACAAGGTCTGCACG
>DGTA01000072.1 GCA_002394165.1 Lachnospiraceae bacterium UBA4348
TCGCGCAGCGGTACATAAGGCTCGGGCTTCGCCCTCGCCAAGTACCGGCGCTGCGGCCACGTCCCCTTGGGAACAGGGTGTCGTATTTTATTCATACCGTAAACCTCAAAGGACTGCCTCTGTGTCATCAGTCGCTGACGCAGAACCGTCTTTGAGAAGAGGAATAGTGACAACAAAGAACAGCTTCAAAAGGATCTTCAGCTTAGGCAGCCGCTGCAGAAAATGCGAGCATAGCTGACGCATTCGGAGCATTGTCTGAGCGTTCCTCAGAACGCGAGTTTGCGCAGAATGCGTCTGATAGGCGGCGCAGCATTTTCAATAGCGGCAACTGGCTGAAGATCCTTTGAAGCTGTCTTTTGTTGTTAGTATGATACTTCACTAAGGACTGTCCCTCTGTCAGCGGCCGCTGACACAGAACCGCCCCTGTCAGACTGTCAGAAATTATAAAAGCTTCAGCACTTCTTCCCTTACACTGTCCATATGGGCATCCGCCAGGCCGAAGTCCATCTCCTTATAGGACCAGGCCGCCCGGCCGATCCCATACTGCTCAAAGGCAGCGCTGATCATCTTGTACCAGGCCAATGCGTCCTCCGGATCGGCCAGGTCGATCACGCCGTACTCACCGCAGTAGAGGCTGGTTCCACGCTCTTTCGCCACCTGCGCCGCCCTCTCGAAGAACCACAGGAAGTAGTTCTCATCAAGATGGCCGTCTGCCGGGAAATGGCCTGCGCCTTTGAAGTGACCGGGCACATTTGCTTCGTGAGCCGCCTGCAGTTCTGCGTAGGTGGCATCTTTGCTGATGCGGAAATCGCGGTCCATCGTATCGATCCAGTAGGCACCCTGGTGAGTGAATACCGTAGGATCGTAGCAGTGGAAATTGTAGATGACGTTCTCATCCACCGGTATAGCCAGGTCCGGGATCGCCTCCACGCTGTTGTAGTGGTATCCGCCGATCAGGATGTGGATCGTGGGAGCGATCTGCCGGATCCTGCGGATGCAGTTCGTCGAGATCTCATTCCATTTTTCTCCGTAAGACCTGTCCGTTATCTCGTTGAGCAGCTCAAAAGAGACCCGGTCCTCATACTTCCCGTATCTTCTCGCGAACTCCTCCCAGAGGCGGTAGAAGCGTTCCTGATAGTCTTCCCGGTCAAAGAATCCCTCCTCTTTCTCCCCTGCATCGAAGGAATATCCGAAGGTCTTGTGAAGGTCAAGAAGCAGGTTGAGCCCGTATTTTCCGCACCATTCCACCGCGCAGTCAATATAGGCGAAGCCGTCTTCCTTATAGTTTCCCTCATTATCCTCCACAAGCTCGTAATCGATGGGCAGGCGGATGTGATCCAGACCCCAGTCCCTTATCACGGCGATATCGCTCTCACGGATGAATGATTCGTAGCGCTCTTTCGTGTGATCACACTGGGAGAGCCATCCTCCCAGATTGATGCCGTGCATGTATCCCTGCCATTTGGCCATGATAATCTCCTTCCTGTCTTGCCGCGCCGCATCCGGCGCCTTAATTAAAATGGTCCCTATATGATCAGACCCGTATGGATCCGATAAAGCAGCATGATCATGATCCCGAAAGCCGTCATGACCGCAGCGGCGGCAATATGCACCTTCACATTCTGCCAGCAGATGGCCATGCATTCCCTGAAATACAGGCTGATCCTGTCATACCACGGGCAGGCGCAGCCGATCCCTTCCGCGTCCATTCCCGCCTCTCTGGCGATGATGCCGCTGCGGAAGATATGGAAACCTGAGGTTGCAAAAGCGGTCTTTGCCGGTCCGCCCTCTCGCTCCTCGATCAGCCGTTTGGAATAAAGGAGGTTCTCCACGGTATTTCTGGACGTTTCCTCCCGGATGATCTCCTCCGTGCGCTCACCTGCACCGGCCAGATAACGCACCATGCTCTCCGCCTCCGTGACAGCTTCGTCCTTTCCCTGACCGCCGGAGACGACCAGGCAGGTATCCAGTTCCTGTTCACGCCGCTTGTCCCGGTAAGAGAGCGCCGCGCGGATCCGCTTTTCGAGATTGGTCCCGACCGAAGAATCTTTTTTCAGCCCGCAGCCGAGGATGATCACATATTTCGCGTCGAAGCACGGCTCAAAACACATGGCCGCTGCGATGCAGATGAAGGCAGCCAGCAGCATGCATACGCCGTAGATGAACAGAGCTGTGAACAGATAAGTCACCCTGGCGGGCACATTGATAAAGATCCCGAACCTGGTACCGTATCTGGCCATGAACAGGCCCAGGATATGGGCGCCGCCCAGAATGATTCCTCCAAAGAGCGTCAGGAAGATGGCCCTCTTAAATCCGGACAGGATCAGCATGATCAGGCTCGTGAGCACGAGCAGGCCGATAAAAAGCGCGGTCACGGGAAGCAGGCTGCGCATGTAGACGCCGTTTGCCTCCAGAACACCCTTGACAGCCTGATACATGGTGTAGCTGTCCCGATGGCGGATAAGATGTACATACTGGACCAGGACAGCCGCCGTCTGGCCCGAAAGGAACAGACCCGTTCCCAGCCAGGCCGCTTTCCTCCCGTCGAAAAAGTCATCCCGGCGGACCGGAAAGAAATTCATGAAACAGGCCAGGGAGAAGAGAACGCCCGCCGCGCCGGCGATCAGCAGGATCTTGCTGTATCCGCGAAACTGCAGGAGCACCGGATCCATCGCAAAACCAGGCCGGAAAGTCCATACCAGCGCGAACAGATCCATGGCCGCTCCGAGCAGGATCGCCAGGAGCGGCAGTTTTTTGATTTCGGAATTATTCATGAAGCCAACCACCCTCAGTCACATTTATTCGTCGATCATCGCGCCGACAGCCGCTTTCATATCCTCGACCCGTTTGGCCGAAACAGCCTTGTCGTCGGAGACCGCATAATAGTAGAATTTGATCTTCGGCTCAGTGCCGCTGGGCCTTGCACAGAACCAGCTGCCGTCCGTCATGATGAACTTGAGCACATTCGAAGCCGGGATATCTTCATACCCGTTCACATAGTCGACCGTCTCCTTCACCGTAAACGGTCCGAATGTCTGCGGCTTCTCGTCGCGAAGTTTCGTCATCAGCGCCTTGATCTTCTCGGCGCCTGCCTGTCCCTTGAGCACGATGGAGACCTGGTCTTCCGCAAAGTATCCGTACTTCCGGTACAGCTCCTCTAGCGCGTCGCCGATGGACATGTTTTTCTTTTTATAGTAGGCAGCGATCTCGGCGATCAGCATGCCCGCCGCGATGCCGTCCTTGTCACGGACCGGCTCGCCCGGAGCGCAGCCGATACTCTCCTCATAACCGAAGAAATAGTCATACCCGAGCTTTTCGGTCCTGGGGATCACGCCGCAGATGTTCTTGAAGCCGGTCAGCGCCTCGAAGACGCGGATCCCGTAATCCTCACAGATCACGCGGCCCATGTTTCCCGTGACGATGGATTTGATCATGGCACTCTTCTCGGCAAGCTGCCCGTGCTCCTTCAGCGCCGCCGCCTTGTAGGCGATCAGCAGGGCCCCGGTCTGGTTCCCGTTGAGCGGGATAAATCCGCCTTTGCCGTCGGCGATCTCGATCGCCATGCGGTCAGCGTCCGGATCCGTCGCGATCAGGACTTCAGCCCCAATCTTACTGCCCAGCTCTTCAGCCAGGGCAAAGGCACGATGGTCTTCCGGATTGGGATAACCGACAGTCGTAAACTCCGGATCGGGATCCTTCTGCTCCGGAACGATCTCAAAATTACTGAACCCCATCTCTTTGGCAAGGATCGACATGGGAATGCTTCCGGCTCCGTTAAGCGGAGTGTAAACGACCGCCACCGATCTGTCCAGTTCCTCGTCCGGGCGCAGGGAAAGGCTCTTGACATAGTCCAGATAGCTTCTGTCCATGTCCTCCCCAAGCATATGGATCAGGCCCTTTTCCACCGCTTCCTCAAGCGGCATCTTCTTAAACTCGTCGAACAGGTCGAGAGCCATGATCTCGCGGGTCATCCCATCGGACACCTCGCCGGAGATCTGGGCCCCGTCATCCCAGTACACCTTGTAGCCGTTGTACTCCTTCGGATTATGGCTGGCCGTCATGTTGATGCCGGACACAGTATGAAGCTTCCTGATCGTATAGGAAAGCTCCGGCGTGGGGCGCAGGGACGGGAAAAGATATGCTCTGATGCCGTTTCCGGCCAGGATCATCGCCACCAGCTCCGAGAACTCCTGTGAATGATACCGGCAGTCATAGGCGATCACCACTCCCCTGTCGGGATCCTGACCCGATGCCAGGATATAATTGGCGATGCCCTGGGTCGCGCGGCCCACCGTCAGCACGTTCATCCGGTTCGTGCCGGCGCCGCAGATGCCCCTCAGGCCGGCTGTCCCGAACTCAATGTCCTGATAAAAACGGTCGGTGATCTGCGCCTCATCGCCTTCGATCTGCTTCAGTTCCTCATATAAAGGATCCTGCGGATCCAGTTTTTCAAGCCAGTAACGATATGCCTGCTCTGCATTCATTGCAATTATCCTCCCTTATCAAAACTAAGTTCTAACAGGTAAAAATCACTGGTAACAGCATACCACACGAAGCCATTTTCGTAAACGAGGCGGGCCTTCCCGGACACCAAAAAAACGGCTGCAGCCGTAAAACCGCAGCCGTTATGAATACCCCCCTGTTTATCACGGTTCCAATGAAAAGAGCCGCGCGGCATTTTCTCCTAAAACAGCCTTCTTTTCTTCTTCTGTCAGCGGAAGGTTCCTGATGAATGACAGCGCCTGTGCCTGGTCCGACCAGGGACTGTCCGTCCCGAACAGGATCCTTTCGGCGCCGAAGATGCGGATCATCTTTACCATCTCTTCGGCGGAGAGCATTTTTGTCTCCTCCTGCGACCAGAAGCCGTCATCCGCCCGGTCAAAAGCCGGTGCCGAGAAAGCCGTGTCCAGATACACCCCGGTATCGGCCAGCAGCCGCGGCACCTCGTCCCAGTTTCTCCATCCGCCCATATGGGCGAGCACAAACTTGAACGTCCCGATCTCCTCGGTCACGTGCCGGCACATGGCCGGTGAACAGTGAATTCCTTCCACGCCGATATCGATCCCGGCATGCGTCACGACCACCAGGCCGAGGGCGGCGGCCCGGTCGATGATCCGCAGGAAGCGGATGTCATCGATGTCCGTCTGCTGATAGACCGGATGAAGCTTGATCCCCCGAAGTCCAAGCTCCCGGATCCTGCCCAGTTCCTCATGCCATCCCTCAAGATCGGGATGGATGCATCCCAGCGAAAAGATCCCATGCTGCCGGTATTTTTCATTGAGCCTGGCCGACCGGTCGTTGACCTTGATCACCTGGCCGGGCGCTGTCGCTACCGGAAGAACGATCCCCAGATCGATCCCGGCTCTTTTCTGCGAAGCGAGGAGGCTTTCCTCCGTCGCTTCGGTCCAGGCCCGGATGTGGGCGGCCTCCGCCAGTTTTGCGACGGCCGCAGCAGCGATCTTTTCAGGAAATATATGCGTATGCGCGTCTATGATCATTGTTCGTCCGAAAGGGCCTCCCTCTGCGGAACAAGCACTTTGCGCTCATAGCAGGCAAAGGCTTCGTCCACCACTTTCCTGTCCGGTTTCGGGGTGACCAGGGAGATGACCGGTACGATCACAAGTCCGGCGATCATGCAGAACGCGCCTGCATTGAT
>DGTA01000048.1 GCA_002394165.1 Lachnospiraceae bacterium UBA4348
TTATTATTATATGGTTGTCAACATAGGTCGTCAATTAGGGAGGAGACACAGAACCGTCCCCTGTCTCCTCCGTCCCCTTCCTCTGCCGGAAAGACTATTGAAAAGTATAAAAAAGAAGGTTATAGTAATAGTTGGTTAGATATGTCTAACTTATGCTGGATCTGAACTGCCGCCTCAAGATTCTGTGATTCGAAATCTGCTTTGGTTTGCAGGATGGCGCAGGAAGCTGAATGAACAATAATAGTCGGTATGACGGGAGAAAAATTATGAATCTGAAACTTGGAGATGTACAGACAACCGCATTGATTCCGCTTGCCATCAAAGCAAGTGAGACGATGCGTCCAAAGGCACGGATCAAGGATGAGAAGGCTGTGGAGATTATCCGGGCCTTAAATGTCGATCCGGCGCCTTACGATAAATTCATGTCGCACGAAGGGGTCGTTGCCAGAACCATCATGCTGGACCGCCAGCTGAAAGGGATCATCAAGAAGGCGCCCGACACAGTTGTGGTCAATCTCGGGGTTGGATTCGATAACAGGTTTTTGCGAGTTGACAACGGGAAGATTCATTGGTTCGACCTGGATCTGCCGGACGCGATCGCAGTGCGGAAAAAAGTATTCCCGGACCAGGAAAGGGTTACCATGTTTGCCGCAAGCGCACTGGAGAGCGACTGGTGCGCGGAGGTTCAGAAGGCGCTTGCCGGGCGCAAGGCAAAGCCGGTCTTCCTGGCAGAGGGCTTGTTTATGTATTTTACCCTGGACCAGATCAAAACGCTCCTTTTGGTGCTCAGAGACAACTTCCCCGATGGTGGCACCCTGATCGCCGAGCAGAACAATAAGCTCATGCAGAAAAATGAGAAGTACCATGATACGGTGAAAACCACAAATGCACATTTTGTCTCGGGAACAGACTCCGCACAGGAGATCGCAGACCTGGTCGAAGGCATTCGTCTGGTCGAGGAACACAGCTTCAATGAAGAGATGAAAAAATACAGCATCCGGGGAAAGCTCTTTGCCCTGCTTCTCCCTAAGATGAATAACCGTTGGGCGACTTTTGCCTGGGGATAACAGGGCAGAGGCTTCTGTACTAATCTCGAACGTGACTGCAAGGCTTTTTCAACTGGAAAAATAAATAGACGGAGAGCAATTTATGGATGGATCAGGAAAGTCCTCTTCGCCCATGGCATGGGTGCTGGGGCAGACAGGGGATCACGCCGGGCAGTACGTGCTCAGTGTGATCCTGGCAGTGATCGGTGTGGCTTTTTCGGTCGCGCCCTATTTTGTAGTCGTGGGAGTCGTGCAGGGACTGATGGAAGGACAGCAGGATTTCTCCTTTTATCTGAACCGGTGCCTGATCATGGGGGTACTGTGGCTGGGCAGAGTCCTCTTCCACGCCCTGTCCACGGCGACCAGCCATCGGGCCACCTTTGCCGTCCTGGGAGAGATCCGCAAGCGGTGTATAGAGAAGCTGACCCGCATGCCCCTGGGAACGGTCCTCATGCAGAGCAGCGGCGCTTTGAAAAATACCCTGGTCGAGCGCATTGACAGCATCGAGACGACGCTGGCCCATATCGTGCCGGAGTTTACGGCCAATCTCCTGGTGCCTGTGATCATCGAAATCTATATTTTCACGATCGACTGGCGCATGGGACTGGCCAGTCTCCTGACGGTCCCCATCGGCATGTTCTGCTACGTGCTCATGATGGTGGGCAGCGGGGACTTCTATCAGCATACCATCGCGGCGACCAAGGCCCTCAACGACACGGCTGTGGAATACATCAACGGAATCCAGGTCATCAAGGTCTTCGGCAAGACCAGGTCCAGCTATGAGCGCTTTGTCCACGATGCCTATGAGGCGGCCCACAGCTTCATCGACTGGATGCGGGCCAGTATTCTGCCTATGACCTTTGCCATGGTCGTCATGCCGGCTACCATGGTCTCCGTACTGCCGATCGGTGGGCTCCTTGTCAAGAGCGGGAGCCTGTCTCCCCGGGATTTTGTCATGGTGATCATCCTGTCTGTCGGCCTGATCACGCCCCTGGTGACGCTGATGAGTTATTCGGACGACATCCGGACCATGGGGACCATCTTTGGAGAGGTGCAGTCCATTCTGGATGCGCCCGAGATGACCAGACCTGCAGAGGGAAATGTGCCTGTAAAAAATGATCTGGAACTCAAGGATGTCCATTTTTCCTATCAGATCAGTGACAGCGCAGCAGAAGATGGAAAGAAGGCGGAAAATGCTGCAACTGCGGCAAAGGCCGGAAATGAACCTGTGGCGGGCGATGATCCGATTTCCGCATATGATCGGGTTTCCGCAGACAATCCGCCGGCGGCTGATAGCGAAGTCCTGCACGGCGTTTCCATGAAGATCCCCGAGGGAAGCTTTGTCGCCCTGGTCGGCCCCAGCGGCAGCGGCAAGAGCACTATCGCCCGTCTGATCGCCTCCCTCTGGGATGTGACTGCGGGTTCGATCACCCTGGGCGGAGAGGATATCCGCAAGATCCCTCAGGAAGCCTATGCCGACAGGATCGCCTTCGTCTCACAGGACAATTATCTCTTCAATATGACGGTCCGGGAAAACATCCGGCTGGGCAGGCCTTCCGCCACGGATGAAGAGGTGGAGGAGGCCGCGAAGATGAGCGGCTGTCATGATTTCATCATGAGCCTGGAAAAGGGCTACGAGACCATGGTCGGCAGCTCCGGCGGCCATCTCTCCGGCGGAGAGCGCCAGCGCATTTCCATCGCCAGGGCTATGCTGAAGGCGGCCCCGGTGGTCATCCTGGATGAGGCGACGGCCTATACAGATCCTGAGAATGAAGCCGTGATCCAGCGGTCCGTCTCCAGACTCACACAAGGCAAGACCCTGATCGTCATCGCCCACAGGCTCAGCACTATCGTGGACGCAGACAGGATCTATGTGGTGAAAGACGGCAGGATCCATGAAGAAGGGACCCACGAGGAGCTTCTTGCGCATCATGACCTCTATGAGAAGATGTGGAAGGCCCATATGGAGGTGA
>DGTA01000118.1 GCA_002394165.1 Lachnospiraceae bacterium UBA4348
ACATCAATACTACGCACTCCACGTGCACGGTATGTGGAAACATATCCACCGGCTGGACCTTCTCCGCCTCATAACCTCCCTCCCGCAGGATGGCAAGGTCTCTGGCCAGGGTTGCCGGATTGCAGCTTACATAGACGATCCTCTCCGGCTGCATGCGGATCATGGTATCGAGCACCGCCTTATCACAGCCTTTCCGCGGCGGGTCGACCACGATCACATCCGCCCGGATGCCTTCTGTCTCATACTTCTCAGGCAGAACATCCTCCGCTTTTCCGACGAAGAACCGGGCGTTGCCAATACCGTTGAGTCTTGCGTTTTCTTCCGCGTCGGCGATCGCTTCCGGAATGATCTCCACCCCGAAGACCTTTTTCGCCTTTCCCGCCATGGACAGAGTGATGGTCCCGATCCCGCAGTACAGATCCCAGACCGTCTCTTCTCCCGTCAGGCCGGCAAAATCCACGGCCAGTCCGTAGAGCACCTGCGTCTGCTGCGGGTTGACCTGATAGAACGAGCGCGGAGAGATCCTAAAATCCACCTCCCCTATCCGGTCCGTGATATGATCCGCGCCGGCGATCGCCACCGTCTCTTTTCCGAGGATCACATTGGTGCGGTCCGGGTTGACATTGATGCTGACTCCCGCAACGCCGGGAAGCTGCATAAGCCTTCCGGCAAGTATTTCCCTGCCCGGAAAGTCTCTGCGCGAGGCGACCAGGCAGACCATGATCTGTCCGGAGGAGCGGGAACTGCGGATCATTACATGGCGGATATCGCCTCGCCCGCTCGTCTCGTCATAGGCGCTGATCCGATTTGCCCGCATCACTTCCAGAATGCACCGGAGGATCTTCTCATTGGCCGGATCTCCGATCGGACAGTCAAGACGCGGGATGATTTCGTGGGTCCTGGCCGCGTAAAAGCCGGTCACGGGCCTGCCATCTTTGTCCGTTCCCACCGGGTACTGCGCCTTATTGCGGTAGTGCCAGGGATCGTCCATCCCGACGGCTCTCCTGACCAGGGCTTGGGCTTCCCCATCGGAAAAACCGCCTATCCTGGTCAGCGCATCGCGTACCTTTTTCGTCTTCCACCCGAGCGCCGCCTCATAATCCATCATCTGGATCTGGCATCCTCCGCAGCGGGCCGCATCCGGGCACCGGACCGGTACCCTGTCCGGACTCTCCTCGAGCACCTCCTCCAGCCGTGCAAAGGCGTAGGTCTTCCTGACCTTTGTCAGCCGCACTCTCGCCAGATCACCGATCACAGTATCCTTCACGAACACCGTGATCCCTTCCTCAGGCGAAATGCCCTCGGACGGCGAAAAAGCCCGGCCGATGCCGAGCCCTTCATCGCTGTAATCTGTGATCCGTACGGTAAAGCACTGATTTTTTTCGTACTTCAACGATATTTCTCCTCTCAGAACTCCGTACTCTTCCTCAGGTTTGATTCAAACAGTTTGTTGTAGCCAAGCCATCCCTTGTTGTCCCCGGCCGCATTCATGATCTCGCGCATGCTCTCCAGCTTGGCATCGGCGTTGTCAGCCAGGTTCAGCGCCAGCGCCTCCGGAATGGCCGGGCGTTTGGGTGACCCGTATTCAAATTCACCGTGGTGCGCCAGGATGCAGTGCTGAAGCTCACTGGCCAGTCTCCGCGGAAATCCCTTGATGCTGCGGCAGGCATAGCCGATCAGCTCGCTTCCCATAACGAGGTGCCCCAGCAGCTGACCGTCATCCGTATAGTCATTTTCCGGAAAAGCCGATATCTCCTTGAGCTTGCCGACATCATGAAAGGCCGCCGCCGTCAGCAGCAGGTCCCGGTTCAGGTAAGGGTATAAGGTGCAGAAATGATCACTCACCCTCACCACGTTCAGGGTATGCTCCAGCAGTCCTCCCACGAAAGCGTGATGGACCGTCTTGGCGGCAGAATGGCGCTTAAACGCCCTGACAAAATTTTCTTCCTCAAAATATCTTGCGATCAGCTGTTTCAGGAATGGATTCTCCACCGTATTCAGGAGCGCCATCAGGTCAGCAAACATCGTATCCGGATCCTTTTCGGAGACGGGCAGATAGTCCGCGGGAATATACTCTCCTTCATCCGCGATCCTGGCGCGCTTGATGTTAAGCTGCGGCGAATTCTGGAATATGACGACGTCTCCCGTTACATGTACATAGTCCATGGCGGAAAAAGCTCCGATCCCGGATGAATTGGGATCCCAGATCTTCGCATCCACCGTTCCGCTTTTGTCCTGAAGGACGACATTTTCATATGCTTTTCCGTTTTTGGCTACCGCCTGCTGGCGATGTTTACATAAATATACATCACTGATTCTGTCTCCGTCTTTAAACGCTCCGATATATTTCATGTAATTCTCCTGTTCTTGGGCTGTTTTTTACAAGAATCAATATTGTGATTCATATGTCAAAGTTGTTTTATTTTTTCTCATTATATGGTAAAATTTAAATTGTGTAAATATCTTCAACCTATCTGATTATTCTTCCGGCATAAAGCCGCCATTATTTATAAAAGGATCATTTATGAACGAAAAAGCACTCCGTATCCTGGAATACGATAAGCTGATCGACAAACTGACACATCTGGCCGGATCCATGCCCGGCAAAGAACTATGCCGCCGCCTTGTGCCCGCCGATGACCTGTTCACCATCAATGAGATGCTCGCCCAGACCGGCGACGCGTTGCGCAGGATCTACCAGAAGGGCAGCATGTCCTTCGCCGGCACGGTCGACCTGACAGCTTCCATCAGACGCCTTGAGATCGGGAGTGCCATGAGTGCCTCCGAGCTTCTGCAGGTATGTTCCCTGCTTGACGCCGCTTCCAGGGCAAAAGCATACGCCCGCACTCCCGCTCAGGAGCGCCAGGCTGCCTCCGTGGAGGATCAGGAGCTTAACGAACAGCCCGAGGCTGTCCTTGATCCGCTTTTTGCCGGGATCAGTCCCCTCTCTTCCATTTCAGCCGAGATCCGCCGGTGCATCCTCTCTGAGGAGGAGATCGCCGATGATGCCAGTCCGAAGCTTCGCCAGATCCGCCGGGCCATGAGCCAGACCTACGAGCGCATCCGCTCCCAGTTAAACGGAATGGTAAACGGCAGCGCGCGCATGTATCTGCAGGATGCGGTGATCACACAGCGCAATGGGCGTTTCTGTGTGCCTGTAAAGGCAGAGTGCCGCTCTCAGGTTCCCGGTATGATCCACGATCAGTCCTCCTCCGGCTCCACCCTTTTTATTGAGCCGATGGCTGTCGTGCGCATGAATAACGAGCTGCGCGAACTGGAGCTGGAAGAGAAAAAGGAGATCGATGCCATCCTCGCGTCCCTGAGCAATTCGGTCGCCGCCGAGAGCAATGCCATTTTGCAGAATATTTCCATCCTGACCCGGCTGGATTTCATTTTTGCGCGGGCCATGCTGGCCAAAAGCTATAACGGCTACATGCCTGAGTTCAACGAGGAAGGCATCATCGATATCCGTAAGGCACGGCATCCGCTGCTGGATCCCAAAAAAGTGGTTCCGGTCGACATCCGCCTCGGTCAGGACTTTGACCTTCTGGTGATCTCCGGCCCCAACACGGGCGGAAAGACGGTGTCCTTAAAGACCGCCGGACTGTTTACGCTGATGGGCCAGGCCGGACTTTTCATACCGGCAGCCGAGCATTCCTCTCTGGCAGTGTTTAAAGAAGTGTATGCCGATATCGGTGACGAGCAGAGCATCGAGCAGAGCCTCAGCACCTTCTCCTCCCACATGACGAACATCGTCGCGTTCTGGGAAAAAGCCGATGAGCACTCTCTCGTGCTGTTCGATGAGCTCGGGGCCGGCACAGATCCCACTGAGGGAGCCGCCCTGGCGATCGCTATCCTCTCGAACCTGCACAGCCGAGGGATCCGCACCATCGCCACGACCCACTACAGCGAACTGAAGATCTTCGCGCTCTCAACGCCGGGGGTGGAGAATGCCTGCTGTGAATTCAACGTGGAAACGCTCCGGCCTACCTACCGTCTTCTCATCGGTATTCCCGGGAAGAGCAACGCCTTTGCCATCTCCAGGCGCCTGGGACTGCCCGACGAAGTCATCGAACAGGCAAAAGAGCACATTGGCCAGGAAGAGGAAAAGTTCGAGGATGTGGTCGCCGATCTTGAGAGCCGGCGCATGCAGACTGAGAACGATCTGGCCGCTGCCCGGCAGCTGCGGGACGAAGCCCAGCAGCTTCGCAGCCGCTATGAGCTGCGACAAAACCGGCTTGATGAGTCCAGGGAAAAGATCCTGGCCCAGGCACGGGAGGAGGCTGCTGCCATCCTGCGGGATGCCAAGGAATACGCCGACGAGACCATCCGGCGCTACAACAAGCTGGGAGGATTCTCCTCCTCGCGCGAAATGGAACAGGAAAGGACCCGGCTCCGCGAAAAGATCAATGAACTTGACGCGGGACGAAAAGAGAAAAAAAGATCCCGCTCCGCCGGTGGGATCGACCCGGAAAAGCTCCGGATCGGAGACAGCGTCCGCAGTATAAGCCTCGGAAAAACGGTCACCGTCAGCTCCCTTCCGGATGCAAAGGGCAATCTGTTTGTCCATATGGGCCTTTTAAGGACACAAGTCAACATCTCCGACCTGGAGCCTTCCATGGAGGCTGCCACTGGAAAGACTGCCGCTGCCGGTCCCGGCAAACGTTCCGGGGCAGGGCAGATCAAAGTTGGCAAGTCAGCCAGCGTCAGCATGGAGATCAACCTGCTCGGGAAGACGACGGATGAAGCTATTCCGGAGCTCGACAAATACCTCGACGATGTATGCGTCGCCCATCTTGAGACCGTCCGCGTGGTTCACGGAAAAGGAACCGGGGCGCTTCGAAAGGCGGTCCACAATTACCTCCGCAGGCAGAAAAGGGTCGCCTCCTTCCGCCTGGGCGAGTACGGGGAAGGCGACAGCGGTGTCACCATTGTAACACTCAGATATTGATAAGGCTCAAAAAACCGCGCAGAATATCATGTTTTTCCAGTCAAAAGGGTAAAGGGACATCTATGACAGAGAAACGCAAAATCATGATTGTTGAAAGCGATGCCGGTATATCGACACCATTGTATGACTATCTGAAAAATGAAGCCTTCGAATGCAAGGTTTTCCCGAACGGGAACAACTTTCTGGAGGAAGTGACCGCTTACGATCCGGACCTGATCATCCTTGATCTGGGGCTTCCCGGCGTCGACGTGACCCGTCTGTGCCGCGAGGTCCAATCCCAAATAAGAATACCCATGATCATCATCTCTTCAACGACCGGAGTCGATGATAAGGTGCATCTTCTTGACCTGGGCGCGGATGATTACGTGATCATGCCCTTTGACCACAAGGAGCTGACTGCCAGGATCAGAGCCGTGCTGCGCCGCACCGGAGCGGCTGCCCACGAAACGGGCAGCCGCCGGATCGCCCGATACAAAGATCTGACGATCAATCTCGGTAATTATACGGTCATCCGCAATGGAAGCCGGCTGGAGATGCCTCCCAAAGAAATTGAACTGCTCTATTTCCTGGCCACATCCCCCAACCAGGTATTCACCCGGGAACAGCTGCTGAGCCGGATATGGGGGTACGACTTTGCCGGAGACACCCGCACGGTCGATGTCCACATCAAGCGTATCCGCGAGAAGCTCGGAGCATCCGATGCGTGGGCCGTCACCACCGTATGGGGTGTCGGGTATAAATTCAGCACTCATCCGACAGAGGGCTGAAAGCTCTTCATATCTGTACATAAACGGGCATGCAAAAACATGCCGTACAACTGCCTGTATGGCCCGTTGTACGGCATGTTTTATTTTTTCAGTTCAAACTCTTTCTCAGGCAAGCCAGGTCTTTACCTGCTCATATACTCCCTGCCCATCCAGGCGGAACTCTTTAAGCAGATCACCGGCGGGGCCGGAAAAACCAAACTCATCCTGTACGCCGATGCGCATAACCGGAACCTGTACCGTCTCGCACAGAGCCTCGCAGACCGCGCCGCCGAGGCCGCCGATCACATTGTGCTCTTCTACGGTGACCACTTTGCCGGTCTTCTCAGCGCTTGCAGCGATGATGTCCTTGTCGAGCGGCTTGATGGTATGGATATTGATCACTTCGGCGCTGATTCCGTCAGCAGCCAGCTTCTCGGCAGCTTCCAGTGCGCTATGTACGCAGACGCCGCTGGCGACGATCGTCACATCGGAGCCTTCCCTGAGCATAACGCCCTTGCCGAGTTCGAAATGATAATCCGGATTGTCGTTGATGACCGGAACCGCCATACGGCCGAAGCGCATATAGAACGGGCCATCTGTCTCGTAGGCGGCTTTCACGGCTGCCTTTGCTTCAATATCATCAGAAGGAACGACCACCGTCATGCCGGGGATGGTGCGCATCAGAGCGACGTCCTCCAGGCACTGATGGGTAGCTCCGTCCTCACCTACGGTGATGCCGGCATGGGTGGCGCCGACCTTCACGTTCAGATGGGGATATCCGATGGAGTTGCGGATCTGTTCAAAAGCTCTGCCGGCCGCGAACATGGCAAAGGTGCTGGCGAACGGAACCTTGCCTGTGGTGGCAAGACCGGCCGCGATGCCCATCATATCACATTCAGCGATACCGCAGTCGATATGTCTGTCCGGAAATGCTTTCTTGAATGTACTTGTCTTGGTAGCGCCGGCGAGGTCAGCATCAAGGACGACCACGTCTTCATGCTCTTTGCCCAGTTCCGCCAGTGCATTGCCGTAGCTTTCTCTTGTCGCGATCTTTTTTACTTCTGACATAATGCCTCCCCCACTTTCTCTAAATCTGCCATTGCAATCGCGTACTGCTCATCGTTCGGAGCAGTACCGTGCCAGCTTGCCTGGTTTTCCATGAAGGAAACACCTTTTCCTTTAACCGTCTTCATGATGATGGCTGTCGGCATGCCTTTGACTGTGTGCGCCTCTTTGAAAGCCGCATCAAGCTGTTCCATGTCGTTTCCGTCAGCCACATTGATCACATGGAAATTGAAAGCTTCAAATTTCTTGTCGATCGGATAGGGCGAGCAGACATCCGCGATGTTGCCGTCGATCTGCAGGCCGTTATTATCAACGATCACTACCAGGTTATCCAGTTTCCTGTGTCCTGCGAACATGGAAGCTTCCCATACCTGGCCTTCCTGGATCTCGCCGTCACCCAGAAGGGTGTACACACGGTAATCCTTCCCGCTCATTTTCGCGGAAAGAGCCATGCCGACCGCTACCGAAATGCCCTGTCCGAGGGAACCTGAAGACATGTCCACACCGGGAGTGTGCTGCATGCAGGGATGTCCCTGGAGGTGAGAGCCGATCTGACGAAGCGTCTTCAGATCCTCTACCGGGAAAAATCCTCTGTGAGCCAGCGCCGAATAATAGCCGGGTGCCGTATGGCCTTTAGACAGCACAAAGCGGTCTCTGTCCGGTGCATCGGGATTTGCGGGGTCAATGTTCATCTCCTTGAAATAAAGGTAGGTGAAAACGTCTGCCGCCGACAATGAGCCACCCGGATGACCGGACTTTGCACTGTGAGTGGCTGTTACGATGCTCTTGCGAACCTCATTCGCCATTTTCTGCAGTTCCAGTGTGTTCATGGTTTCTTCCTTTCTACATTGAATCCGTCAATTGTGTTCCAGATCTTGAAAGCAGATCATCTGTCCTCCATCCGCAGATAAGGTCTGTGATGACCAACATATTTATAGGCCGGCCGGATCAGTTTACTGTCATTGACAAGTTCCTCGATCCGATGCGCACACCACCCCGAGATCCGTGAGATCGCGAAGATGGGTGTATACAGCTGCTGCGGGATCCCCAGCAGCGAGTAGACCAGGCCGCTGTAGAAGTCCACGTTGAAACAGATCGGTTTCGAGAGCCGTTTCTTGCTGGTAAGCATATCGGAAGCGATCTGCTCCACAGTCTCATAAAGAGCGAACTCATCCTCACGCCCCTTCTCCTTCGAGAGGTTCTGTGCGTATTCCTTGAGGATCACTCCGCGGGGGTCGGACAGCGTATAGATCGCATGTCCCATTCCGTAGATCAGGCCGCTCCTGTCAAAGGCTTCCTTCCGGACGATCTTCTCAAGATAGCACCGGACGGCTTCTCTGTCTTCCCAGTTGGAGACATTTGCCTTTATATCCGCGAACATATCCTGCACCTTCAGGTTCGCGCCGCCGTGCTTGGGACCCTTGAGCGAACCAAGTGAAGCCGCTACGGCCGAGTAGGTGTCCGTCCCTGTGGAGGTCACCACGTGGGTCGTGAAGGTGGAGTTATTGCCGCCGCCGTGTTCGGCGTGGATCACAAGCGCCGTGTCGAGCACTCTCGCTTCAAGCGGCGTATACTGCCCGTCCTCGCGCAGCATGCGGAGGATGTTTTCCGCAGCGGAAAGCTCTTTCTTCGGATAGCGGATGATCAGGCTCTTATCGTTATTATAATGCTGATACGCCTGGTAACCGTAGACAGCGATCAGCGGCATGGTGGCGATCAGTGTCAGCGACTGGCGCAGGACATTGAGCACACTGGTGTTGTCCGGATCCTTGTCATACGAGAAAAGGGTCAGCACACTTTTCTGCATTCCGTTCATGATATTGGCACTGGGTGCCTTCATGATCACATCGCGCACGAAATTGCTGGGAAGCTCCCTGTAGAGGGCAAGCAGCTCGATGAAATCATTCATCTCTTTCTGGTTCGGAAGCTCCCCGAACAGCAGAAGATACGTGATCTCCTCAAAGCTGAACCTTTTCCCTTTCAGTCCGTTTACGATATCCTTGACGTTATATCCCTGATAATAGAGTTCACCGTCGATGGGATACTTTTTTCCTCCCCTGACTGCGAATCCCGTGACATCCGAGATCTCCGTCAGACCTGTAAGCACGCCTTTACCGCTCGATTCACGCAGGCCGCGCTTTACGTCATATTCAAGATAGAGATTCAGATCCATTGAAGCGCTCTCAAGGCACTGTGTGAGCAGCTCCTGAAGCTTTTCTTCCCTGGTATCCTTTGTCAATGCTTCCATTCAGACAGGTTCCTTATCGTTGCTGTATTTATTTCTTTTTCTTGCCGCCCTTGTTTTTTTCCTTCCCCTTTCCCTTTGCTTTGTTCTTTTCCTTCTTGCCCCGGGCTTTTTCTTTTTCCCTCACTGGCTCGTCATAGGTAATGGGGGTGGCGATCACTTCATGTTCCTTTTCCGGTTCCTTAGCCTTCGGCTCTTCCGGCTCATCTTCCGGCGGCTTGGGCTGCTTCTTTTCCGGTTTTTCTTTTAGCGGCGCGGGGCTCTCTTCCGGGATCTCTCCGGCCGGCACGGCGGGATCAAGAAAGAGCTTCAGCTTCTCCATCACAAATTCCACCGCTTTTGTATTGATCGTGTAGTAAGTACACTTCCCGGCCCGCCTGGAATTGACCAGTCCCGAAGAAGTGAGTATCTTCATGTGATGTGACAATGTGGACTGAACCACATCCACCACGGCCAGGATCTCACCCGCATTCATCTCTCTTTCCAGAAGATGCCTCAGGATCGCAAGCCTGTGCCTGTCGCCTAAAGCGCGAAAAATCAGTTCATCCGTATATACTTTTTTCATCCTGCAGTGCCCCCCTTTTCACAGCAGTCATACCCTTATTAATCATATTAAATTAACCCTTTACTCGTAAACGATCACCGGTGTCCCCACGGAGACCGCGTTGTAGATGTCTCTTACCGCATCGAGCGGTGTGTTCACACAGCCGTGAGAACCGCCGTACAGATAGATCGATCCGCCATAATAGTACCTTGACTGAAGATCATGGATCCCGACATTGCCGTTGAACGGCATCCAGTAATTGACAGGCACCCGGTAATCAGGTCCGGTCAGAGTGAAATCCGTCATCTTCGCGTCGATTGCCCACACTCCCCCTGAGGGCGTTGCGTTGTTCAGATTGGGATTACCGGTGACTACCGGTGTATCCACGATCAGGGTGCCGTTCTGGTAGCACCACATTTCCTGCATGGATATGCAGACCTCCACATAAGTTCCGCCGATATCGTTCAGGCCATGACTTTTTCCCATGACAGACCATACCGGTTCCATCGGTCCGGTCTGTTTGGAATGAATGGCATCGAGAAGCTGCTGCGCAGTCTCTGCCTGATCCATCAGCCAGCCGTAATCTCCGCCCTCGAGGTACTCTGTCGTACCGATCGAGGACTGGAACTGCCTGGCTTTCCCGTAGGTGTCATAGCGCTCTGCCAGAGAGGCGACATAATCCCAGACCTTCTCCTCGCTGATCTGGTAGCCGCCGTTCCCGTCCGGAACGATGAAGTTCATGATCACGGAGGCATCCACCCTGCGCGTCTCATCCCCAAAGGTATAAGTCAGGTCCGCGCCGAGAAGAGTATTCCGCGCCTGAACATCCCGGTTCAGCTCGGGATCGTCCGATGTGACGGCCGGTTCAAGGTAGCAGTCCGTTTCGTCGAGCGAGAGATAAGTCTCCCCGGTATCCAGGGCGCCCATGATCTTACGGCGGACCGCTTCACGGTCCAGCTTTGAACCCGGCTGTTCGGGGACGACAACAAATCCGTCTTCGTCCCTGCCAAGATGGGCATCCTGGGGCATGATCTCATTCACCCGCCTGTAGCAGGAGAATGCCTCAAGCTCCCGGTCCATCTTCGGCACATCGTAATCGGTGTCGATGGTGATGACCGTGTTTCGGCGCATCGACATCATCAGGGGCCAGAGAAAACTCTTCTGTGTCCTGAGCAGACGCTCAATTGTTCCCGAGTCTCTGTAGCGCAGGCCAATCTCGCCGGCGCTGATGACATCCGTGCCTGTTCTCGATTCCACCGTCAGTGAATACATGCTCACTTTTTCCGCCACTTCTTCCTTGGCGCGCGCAGCAGTATACCGACTGCAGTCGATCCCGAAAATGGTCGTCCCATCGTAAAAATGGGAGGTATAAAAAACGCCTACGACCGCATAACCGATCACGAGCGCAGCCGCGATCGTAATGGCAGCGATCATCGCCGCGTTTCTTCGTTTAAGCCCCGACAGAGCTGCCAGGGTCCTGGCAACGGGAGCAGGCAGCGCGCGGGCCGCCTTCTCCTGTTTCTTTTCGCTTTCGTAACGGCTTCCGGTCCGGACAGCCGCCTCCTGAGTCCTTTTCTCCTCGTAGCGGCTTCCGCTTCGGGTTTTCAGTTCTTCGGAACGCTGTTCCTCTGATCTTTTATCCCTTGCCGGGGCATTTTCCCTCAGCTCCTTCAGCCTTTTTCTTTCCTGGCTGCTGTGCCTGACAATGCTCGCAGGCTTTGCTCCCCTGACCTTTTTGTAACGGGTCTTGTCACGCAGGACCACATCCAGCCGTTCAACAGGATCCGTTCCGTTTTTCTGTCTGTACATACTATCCCTTACTCCCCATAAGTGTATGTATTGCTCTTAAATGATTATCTGTTCCTGACGACTGACCTGTATACGATCGCCCAGATGGTGATCAGCAGGAACCATGCTGCGGACGCTCCTCCGACTGCCAGCCCGATGTAATCATCCGGGGCCTTCGGAACGATGGAAGCCGCCTGCAGTGCAAAGCCCAGGAATGTGACAAAGATCACAAATCCGGGGAACCTTCCGATATTGTCACCTGTCTTGCAGTTGGTCCTCACCAGCTTGATCGCAAAGATCACCTGCAGGTAATACATGATCGTGAGCACAGACAGCAGGATCACCACCAGCAGGGCGATCACGCACAGGAACAGCATGAAGACTTCTTCCTTGGCGGCCGCTGTCGTCACCACATTGTAAACGCTGACGCCGATACCGGCCAGCAGGACAAAGCATACGACGATAAACTCAAGGATCTTGAGTACCCGGGCAAACGTAAAGCCCGAGGTGTTGATCTGTTCGGTCTTGTTTGTTGTCTGGAAAAAGATCATCCAGAGCGCGATGGCGATCATCAGGCCCGGGATATAGGTAAGGGCGCCGATCCCGCGGACCAGCAGCTGATCTTTCTCCGTGATGAATTTGTATGCGATATCAACATACTTGAGAACGGTAACATCCCCAAGCTGAGCACGAAGAGTATTGGAAAGAGTCGCGATATTTGTCACCGCAGCGCCGGTCACCACATTGAGGATGCCAAGCACCACCGAAGCCGTATAGGCCAGAGCCGCCAGGAAAAACAGGGGATTCTTGACCATCTTTCTGGCTTTCGTCCGGAGAAGATTCCTGTTCTGCGGAATGTAGGACTCTTCCTCATCCTCCGTGGGAGTTTCCGGAAAATCGGAAGCGGAATATCCGTAAGCCTGGCCGTCATAATTCTGCTGGGCGCTCGCCTGGGCGGCATAACCGTAATCCTGGGCGTTATAAGCCAGTCCGGCCTCACCTTCTGCAAAGTCGTTGCCGGCAGCCGGAGCCTCGTCAATATTCTCTTCCGGTGCGGTCTCCTCCGCGTAAGCGGCCGGAGCCGCTTCTTCCTGCTCAGCTTCCGCCGCAGCGGCCTCTTCCGTCCCCGACGGAACTTCGAAAGGATCACTCCCGGTGCTTACCACGTTGTCCAGCAGCTGATTCCCGCACTTTTCGCAGAATTCAGCCGTATCGCTGTTCTCAAATCCGCAGTACAAACATCTTTTCATCTCTCTCGCATCTCCTTTAAATTCTATGCAAAATATTATATCTCATTCAAAATACCGGAACAAGAGACATATCCCGGAGAATCAGTCTCTTTCAGCTCTTGCTCATGTCGATGAGCTTGCGCTTGAGTTCATCCTCCATCTGGCGCATCTCGGCCTCCGCCGTCCTGCGCTTTGCCCGGCCCTCTTCCTGGATCTTGACCACTTCGTCAAGCGTGGAGATCAGCGACTGGTTGGTCTGCTTGAGTGTCTCGATATCTACAATGCCTCTCTCCGCGGCCTTCGCCGTCTCTACCGTGGCGGCTTTGAGCTTCTCCGCGTTCTTCTTGAGAAGCTCGTTCGTCATATTGGCCACTTCCTGCTGGGCCTTGGCCGCCTGTGCGGAATGCTCCACGCCCAGAGCGATGACCATCTGGTTCTTCCAGAGCGGGATCGTATTGACCAGTGTCGACTGGATCTTTTCGACCATGATCTCATCACTGTCCTGCACCAGTCTGATCTGGGGGGCTGTCTGCAGAGCGACCGCCCTGGTCAGCTCAAGATCATGGAGCTTCTTTTCAAAGCGCTCGCACTTTTCATCCAGATCCCTGGCTGCCTGTGCATCCTCCGCCAGCCCTGTGCGCTCCGCCTTTGCAGTGAGCTCGGCCAGTTCGCCCTCGCGGACCTCCTTCAGGCGTTTCTTTCCTGCAAGGATATACATGGTCAGTTCCTTGAAATAGGTCAGGTTCAGTTCATACATCCGGTCGAGCATGGCGATGTCTTTGAGCAGCTGTACCTGATGATCCTCAAGGATCCGGCAGATCTTGTCCACGTTGACTTCAGCCTTCTCATATTTGGCCTTCATCGTTCCCAGCTTGTTCGTCGATTTTTTGAACAGCCCGAGGAAGCCCTTATTTTCCTCCTCGTCTGCATCGAAGCTCTTCAGCTCTACGATCAGGCCGGCGATCATGTCCCCGACTTCTCCCAGATCCTTGGTCTTAACGTTCTCAAGCGCTTTCTCGGAGAACTCCGCCATTTTCTTCTGGGCACCGGCGCCATACTGGAGCACGGCCGTGCTGTCCGTCAAGTCGATCCTCTGGCTGAATGCATCTACCTGGGCTTTCTCTTCTTCAGAAAGCACACTGTCATCGATCGACGCTTCTTCCGGCGCCGCTGCTGCCGCGGCCGGTGCGGGTGCGGCCCCAAAGTCCTCGGCTACAGCTGCCGCTGCCGAGACGGCTGCGTTGGGAGCTGCGGCGGCTGCTGCCGCGGCGGCCTGCGCCAGTACCGGCGAAGCCTCGGGAACCGGAGCTGACTCCTGTGCGGGAGCCTCCTGCGCTGCCGCTTCCTCTTCTTTTATTCCATCCTGCGTGGATCCAAACACCAGCTGCGGTGTCGGTACAGCATCAAATTCATCAAATTCGTTTCCCATGTTTTATCCTCCCGTTTGTATATTATCTGGCTTCTTCCCGGTCGGGCGCGGCGGCTGCCGCTCCACCCGAAGCGGCCTGGCCTGCCTGGAGGTCCGCCGCTACGGTGCCGATCCTGCCGGAACTTTTAAAATCGTCCCGTCCGGTCAGCCCGTCTCTTGCCATCATTGTCTTAAGTGTCGATATATCCGATGAGATATCCCATGCGGTATCTTCAAAGAAGTTGTCCAGGAACGCTTCAAAAGCCGTATTGATGGTATCGATCGACATCTCGATCTCTTTGCGGGTCCTGATCACGTTCTCTCCCTGCAGGGAGCTGTCTCCCAGCTCTACGTAAGCATCCAGCAGCTTCCTGGTGACCGGGATATAGTAACTCATCATCTTATGGAGATCCGGCGCGCTGTCAGGCTTCTTCTCCACCTGGGTGAAGATCCTGCTGACCACCTTTTCCAGCTGGTCCAGCTTCTCGGACATTTCCTCCCCGGGGATCTTTTCATTGCACTCGTGGATATGTGCGATGAAATCCTGCCCCTCCTGAAGGATGGTCCTCGTCTCGTCCGAATATTTTTCCATGTGTTTTTCGGCATCGCGCCTTCTCTGCTGAGCGTTCGCCTCCTCGGCCTCCCTGGCCCTGGCCGCGCTCATGGTCTCCTGATACTGCCTGTACGCCGAGTGCGTTGTCATCAGGCAGGTCTCCTCGGCATCGATATAGGCCTCGCCGACGAACATGTTCCTGCGGATCGCCTTTTTGATATCCTTCTTAACGCGGCTGACACTCTGGCCCGATCCCGCAGCCAGTTCCTCAAAAGTACAGGTGTCCCGCGTTCCCATCACATCCAGATAGGTCTCCAGCCTTTTATGGATCCCGTGCCTTCCGGTCGATTTCAGTCCCAGACGGCCGAAGCCGAGCGTCAGGAAGACCAGCAGGATGGTCGGAAACAGGAACATTCCCCCGGTCATCATATTCAGGATACCCGTTGCGATCAGGCTCATTGCGCACACGCCCGTCATGATGAAGCCGAAGATCATGCCAAAGAGGCTTCTCCCGGGCCTTCGCAGCTTACTGTCCTGGGCCCCGCCGTCTCCTCTTTCCCTGAAAGCTCTCAGGAACGGATCATCCGAGGACACTCTTGAGTATGCTGTACGGCTGTCCCTGTAGGACCGGCCCTGGCCGATATCCTCCTTCGAGCGCTTCGCCATGGATGACTGTCCGTCCAGACCGCTGCGCATCACCTTCATCGCATCGTTGATCACCTTGTTGATCGATTCATTCAGCGCCTGGTAATTACTGCTGTCTATGGCCGACTGGACCAGATCTCCGATCTTTTCACCGGCCTCGAACCACTCTTTGCTATCCATCTGTACTCCTGTAAACCCATAATAATCCACTATCTAAACCAGTATATAATAATTTGAAGGGAATGTACACACAAAAAAAGGCGGCGGGAGACGTTTTTCTTTGTCAGAAAGGCGTCTCCCGCCATCTATGGAAAATTCTTTATTATTTTTTCGCCTTGCCCAGATAAGCGCTCCGGATCGGGTTTTCGACAGTTGAATAAGGCCTGAACCGCTACAAACCGCCTGCTGGCGGTATTTTTTTGTCAAATTCTTTCTAAATGTATGTTGTATGGTGTTGTATATATCTATATGTTGTGTTATAATAGTCTTATGAAGCTAAACTACGACAGAAAATCCAAAGACCCTACCTACTTTATCCAGCAGGGTTTTCGAAACGGGAAAAAAACATCTACCCGGAACGTTAAACGCATCGGGAAACACTCAGAGCTTCTCGCCATCACTGACGATCCTCTGGCTTATGCCCTGGAACAGGTGGCGAAATATAACGAGGAGATGAAAAACGCCAAGGTCTCCATGGATTTATCCATAGATTTTGACAAAAAGGTCAGAGCCTCTGATGATGTTGTTTCTTCTTCTACCCTGCTCAACACCGGCTACTTTTACCTGCAGCAGATTTACCATGATCTGAAAGCTGGCAGTTTCTTCAAAAACATCACACAGGATACTAAGATCGAGTTCGATCCCAACCTGGTAAACCGCTTTCTCACTTATTCCAGGATCCTCTCCCCCGGATCAAAGCGCTGGACACATATGCACCTGTCCGGTTTCTATGAACAACCGAACTTTGACTATGTCCATATCCTGCGCACCATGGATCTCATGGAAGAAAACTATGAGGCTTATATCAGCCATCTGTACAATCACAGCAAGGACATCGTAAAACGCAACACCTCCGTCTGTTACTATGATTGCTCCAACTTCTTCTTTGAAATAGAATCCCCGGATGAGGACTATGTAGACGAAGTGACCGGTGAAATCATAGAAGGGATCAGGAAATACGGGAAATCCAAAGAGCACCGTCCAAACCCGATCGTTGAGATGGGGCTTTTCATGGATGCTGACGGCATCCCTCTTTCAATGTGCCTGGTTCCCGGCAACCAGGGGGAACAGACAACAGCCATCCCCCTCGAGAAGGAACTGACCAGGATGCTGAATGGCAAACCTTTCATTTACTGTGCGGATGCAGGGCTCGGATCTTACCATATCCGCAACTTCAATTCCATGGGCGGAAGAGCGTTTGTCGTAACACAGTCCATCAAAAAACTTTCTGATGTTTTGCAGAAAGCCGTCTTCAACGACTACGATTACCGGCTTCTCTCCACCGGCAGCATGGTTTCTGTAAAGGAGATGATGGTGTTTGACAAAACGGACGAAAAGAACAGGGATTTATACCTTGACAAAGCCTATAAAATCATCCCTGCGGACAACCTGCTCGACTTGGAGCTTTATGAAGAAAAGCAATGCAAAAACGGAAAGACAAAACGCGTAAAAGCAAAAGGGCTGCTCCCCCAGAAACTTATCATCACTTTCTCAAGAAAAATGATGGAATATCAGCGTTTTATCAGAAACCGTCAGATTGAACGGGCAAAGGATCTTCTTAAGAAGATTGACCCGGAGTCTTACAAAAAGGGGCCTCATGATGTGACCCGGTTTATCAAGCGTAACTCAAAGGGAAAAGACGGCGAAGCGGCGGAGGACAGTTATACCCTGGATTTCGATGCGATTGCGGAAGAAGAAAAATATGACGGCTTCTATGCAATCGCGACCAATCTGGAGATCAGGGAACGGCCATCTGATATGCGGTCTGATGTGGAACAAATCCTGGGGATTAATGCTCAAAGATATAAGATTGAAGAATGCTTCCGTCTCTTGAAGACGAACTTTCAATCCAGGCCTGTTTACCATCGCAACAGGCCCCGGATCATAGCTCATTTCATGATCTGCTACACAGCACTACTTGTTTTCAGACTTCTGCAGAAGAAGTTCGAGGTTAATGGTTATCACTTCACGCCGGATGACATAGCTGAAACCCTCCGAAACATGCAGGTCACAAATATAAACGATCTTTTCTATACAGCCACGTACGATGGCTCACAGATACTGACAGCGCTGAACGATCTTTATCCGCTATCGCAGTTGGATCGGAAATACTACCGTCCAAAAGATCTCAATAAAAAATTCAAAAATATTTCAGGATAGCATCTCCATACAACATTTTCATGCAACTCAAAAAGCCGAAATCCCAGCAATAAAGCGGGGTTCCGGCTGTTTATCATTTCTCAACTGTCGAAAACGAGAT
>DGTA01000004.1 GCA_002394165.1 Lachnospiraceae bacterium UBA4348
CGGGAGATACGATCTCCCTCTATCTGTCTCCAGCCACACCGATCAGGCAGGAGGATGGAGCCTATCTGATTTATCGTTATTATGCTGTCCGCGCTGTACCCGGCCTGCAGCCAGGACGTGAAAAAGCGTGAGCGTCTGCATCTCAGTCGCTCACGCTTTTTCCGAACAGGCAGCACGCATATCATGATGCTCTGTTTCATGAAAATCAGAGGATCCCCTTAGGCGTCCTTCAGCATTTCCAGCTTCACCGCTTTGTTTAACAGTTCCCTTTCGATTTCTTCATAGCTGTTCACACCGCCGTCGATTTCAGCCAGCGTAAGATCAGCCAGGAAGAAGGCGCGCTTCATCTCCTCCTCTGTAAAGCGCCCCGTGCTGTCCAGTCCAAGGCAGACAACACACAAGCCCGTATGAAGAGCGATCCGCTCCACCTTCTTTTTGAATTTCTCGAGGTCGTAAGCAGAGCGTACACGGCTTGGATCAACGCGCGGTTTTCTGGTGACTACGATCTTCTCCGCCCTTTCGAGATTCTTCTTTCTCTGATGCGTCCCCTTCTCTATATACCTGTTTACAGCTTCGGCCAGATCTCCCATTTCATCCGGCTTTATAAGTTCCTGCTCTACAAGGGCTGCGGCCACGAGAAGCCACGCATGGGCCATATCCTCTTTCATGGTCTCATCGATGATCGCATCTGTATCCAGTTCTTTTTTCGCCATGGGGATTCTTCTCGGATTCACTTTCTTTTTCGGCATGTTCTCACTTCTTTCGCTGCGGATCATACTCAATATGTTCAGATTATTTCCTGTTTTTCAAACGTTGTCAAGGGTGTTTTCTCAAGTGTTCCGAGCTTCCCTGAAATTTGACTCCTTCAAAGCCTTATGATATAAAAGAGAATGACAGTTTCCAGATTCCCGTTCTCGGAATCCCCGTTCTCTTGTTTCACAGTGTCAATGAGCACCTGCGTGCTTGTTGGCACTTTTTATTTCGGTTTCCGCCCGGAACAAGGGCTGAAATACATCATTCTGCCGCAGGACAATTCCTGCAGAAAGGAGCACCACCATGTTACAGTTTATCGCAACCAACGCCGTCATCTCCCGCGGCTTTGACAACAAGGCCGCCCTCAAATTCTCCGACGATGGCAACATCGTCCGATTCCGCATCGGTGAGCGCGTCTATGACAAGAACGCCGAGAACAACACCCGCTGGATCAACCTGAACGTCAAGGCCTTCGGCAATCTCTGCGAGCGGATCAAGAAAATGCAGCTCAAGGAGGGCTCGTTTGTAAACCTCATCGGCCGCTTCGACGAGGATGTCTGGACCGACCGGGAGACTGGCGAGGCCAGAAGTCAGCCTGTCATCTATCTCAGCGACATTGAGTTTGCCGGTTCCCGCTCCAAGGGTGAGCAGAAGTCTGACAGCAGAGGCGGTTTCGGAGACGGTGAAGGCTCTTACGGCAATGACCCCGCCCCCTCCTCCGCTCCCGCAGGCCAGAACTTTCAGGGTTACGGCAGCTTTGGCGGAGGCAGCTCTTTCTTCAGCGACTGATCCGCCAGGAGGAATACCCGCGCACGGCGCACATGAGAAGCAAGCTCATGTGCGCCGTTTTTGCGTTTAGGAGGAATGTATGAAAAACAAAGCGTTCAGCAAACTGAGTATCCCGGAAAAAGAAGCCAAGATCTCATCCGTACTTGACAGCAAGACCAACGGTCTCCTCTATGCCGCAGAGCTTCAGAGGATCGCCGAGGCGCTGCCGCTCCGGCAGCAGTACACCGTCAAGCTCTACCGGAGCAACGCAGACTACTGGCATGTGCTCTCTCTGGACAGAAGCATCCGCATCCGCCCGGTTCTCACGCCGAGCAGCCCCGGCGGTGCTTCTGCCGTGGTCACCTGGAGTGTAAAGGACCCTGTCGGTACGCGTCAGCTGCACATTTTTATTCCGCCCTCCCGGGGCAAGAAAGGAACAAGGATCTATGAACAAAAAAGAATGGAAGCGGCGCATGGCCTATGAGGCGCTGATCCTCCTCGGTCTGCTCGCCCTGCTGCTCTTTATCACACGCCTGTGGCCGATCCTGCTGCTGGTGATCCTCGGCATCTTCGTCGCCGCGCTGCGCCTGCTCTTTCTCTCTCCGAGAGAAGTAAAAACCACGCAGCCTACGCCGCTCCTGCCGGCTCCTGCTTCGACAGCGCAGGAGCCGGATCTGAAGGTGCAGGGCTACGCCCATGTGCTCCGTCAGATCACAGATCGCGTACTGGCAGACTACCCGAACGCCAGATGGATCTGGGAGAAGCCGAACGCCCGTCGTCTGATCGAAGCGGGAGAACCGGTATGCATCCTTCTCAACCGCGCCGGCGGCTACCGAAAGGCTCAGGTACAGATCGTGAATTACCAGGTGACCGGCGTAATCTACTTCTCCGGTGAAGCGGCTCCCGCTCCTTCTCCCGATGCCCCAAAGGCCGAACCGGAATCCGGAGCGGAACCCCTTCCGGAGAACTACGAGCTTCTCGCCTTCGAGTGGGTCGAGGCCAACCTGCTTCGGCTCAATGAAGAGATCAACGAGGCGATCGGCCTGGGCAAGGCAGAGCATCTCCTTGCCCCCGAAACGCTTCCTGTTCGGGAGAGCTGGGAGGATATCTGCCAGGAGCTTCAGCGCAACGGGCTGGAGCAAGTCACCGCCGACGAATCCGGCATCCACATCATCATAGAGCAGTAACGCTGCAGAAAGGGATTCAAGAATGAGCACCTCTACCACAAATCTGTTTGCCTTCGACCGTGCGCTCCCCGCGCCCTTCGACACACTCAAGAGCAAGAAGATCTCCGTCACCTCCACCTACGGAGACGGGACGATCTCTACGCTCTGCGCTTCGGTTATCAAGGCGGTCCATGCTGTATGCCGCTGCATGAGCGGCACCGGAGAAGGCGCGGTCGGCGTCATCGACCACCGCACCGTTGCAGAGTACAAATCCTCCGCCGGGCCGGACGCCTATCATCTGGTCGTCTATGACAGCAACAGCGGCAGCCTGATGGCCAGCGTCTATGACCGCGCCACCGAGGTTCTGGAGACCTATGTGGCCAACAAGGCCAAGCACGACGCCTCCGCGATCCTCATGGCGCTCTTCCCCATTCTCATGAACGACGAAGAGTTCAGCACCGCCTTTGACGGGTATTACCGGCAGTTCAGTGCCGGTTTCCCGGACTTCGATCAGGCGACCAGACTGATGGCCGTCCTCTGCGATAACGCCTACCGCCGCGTCAAGGACGACACCTGCCCAGCACATATCAACGTGACGCTGGACAAGTCCGGCAATGTGATGCGCGTCGGGCAGTCTCAGCTGGATTCCGGCGCGCTGGCTCCCACCAGAGTCGTCGCCGGGGAGTTTACGATCTTCGCCAAAACCGGTGCGACGATCATCAAGAAGGCGGCGCTCACGGTGGATCCCGTGGACTTTGTCGGGAAGTACGCCTTTCATCCTCGCACGCTCTCTCCCTTGGAGCAGGCACAGGTGCCGAAGCTTCCCGCCTGGTACATCATTCCCCAGGAGATCGTGGAGATCTGCCAGCACGCAAAGGCTACGACGGGAAAGCCCACGCAGATGCGCAATTTTCTTCTGCGCGGCCCTGCCGGTACCGGCAAGACCATGGGTGCGAAAGCCATTGCCGCCGGACTCGGTCTCCCCTACAAGAAATACACCTGCAACGCCAACACCGAGATCTATGACCTGATCGGCCAGCTTTTTCCGGATTCCGCCGCCTCCTCCACGGGAGACGCGCAGCTGGATCAGGAGCGCGAGCAGCTGAAAGCCATGGGCGGCGTCAGCTACGCCAATGTGGCAAAGCTCCTGCAGCTTCCCGAGCTGGACGACATGGACTATGATCCCGCCGGAGTCTATCTGGCACTGACGGGACAGGAGAAGCCCGACGCGACCTCACAGGACTGCATGGCGCTGGTGCTCAACCGGGTGACCGAAAAGGTACAGGCGCTGAGCAAACGCGAGGAGAGCCGCCAGAAGGCCGGCGGTCAGACCTTCACCTATACCCAGACTGAATTCCTGGAAGCACTGAAGAACGGCTATGTGGTCGAGCTTCAGGAGCCCACCACGATCGCCCAGCCGGGCGTCATGGTCGGTCTGAACTCTCTGCTGGAGCAGGGCGGTTCCATTACGCTGCCCACCGGTGAAATCATCGAACGCCATCCGGACGCCGTCGTAGTCGTCACCACAAACATCAGCTACGAGGGCTGCCGCGGCATGAACCAGAGCATCATCGACCGTATGAGTCTGGTGCAGGACATTGAGCTTCCCGATCCCGAGGTCATGGTGCAGCGCGCTATGAGCGTGACCGGAGCGACGGACGAATACCAGGTGTCGAAGATGGTGCAGGTCGTAAGCGACATGGCGGATTACTGCCGCAAGAACAGCATCACGGACGGCGCCGTCGGCATGCGCAGTCTGCTGGACTGGATCGTTAGTGCCGAGATTACCGGCGACCCTTACCAGTCCGCGCTCTATACCGTTATCAGCAAAGCCACCGCGGATGAGGCCGATCGGGAGGCGCTGATCAGCTCCGTTTTGGAGCCGATCTTTGCTCCAAAGGCACATCGCAAGACGGCATAATACACGAAAAGGAGGTTTGACCCTTGAGCAGGGTGAATCACAAACGCGTCAAGCAGCTTCTCAACGAAAAGCGCAGCAAGATCACCGACCGCCAGTTTTTCTCCTCCCGCATCCTTGCCGGGCATTACGAGGATCTGGCCGCGGCGCAGACCCGGCGCTATCACTATAACCGGCGCATCCGAGTCAATCTGATCTGGCAGCCCAGGAACCCCACCACAGCGGCAACCGACAACACCAATATCATCATCAACGCGGGAAACCCGGCCGTCACGAAAGTGCGCGGCCGGGAAAACCGCTATCAGATCGTCACCGGCATGTTCGCCCACGAGCTGGGACACGTGCTCTTTACGGACTTTCTCGCCTCCCAGACTTATCACAACGCGCTGGCTATGGAACGCTGGTATCCTTCCGCCCCCAAGTTTACCTCTTCGGATATCAACCGTGAGTTTGATTTCTGGGGCTATCTGAAGGCCGATCAGAAGAATCTGGAGATGATCCAGATGGTCTCCCATCACATTGCAAACGTCCTGGAGGACGGGTATATTGAAAACCGCATGCTCAACGCCTTCCCCGGCACGCTCGGTTACGGGCTGGAGGAGCTACGGAAGATGCAGAAAGAAAGCATGGCCAGCGTCACACAGCTCATTGAGCGCGAGGAGGCCGGAGAGATCCACAAGTTTGAAAGCCTCCTGCAGATCATGCTCTCCTATGCCAAGTTCGGCATGATCAAGTATGGCGATGAGCCTCTTTCCGAAGAGCGCATCCAGACGGTTTTCGGTCTGATGGACAACATCGACCGCGCCCTCCTGACGCACTCCGCCAAGGAACGTTTTCAGGTCGTCACACTGATTCTGATTCGCTGCTGGGACACGGTCAAGGACTTTCTGGAGCTCTGCAAGCAGAAGCAGGAAGAGGCCGCAGCCTCCGGCGGAACCGAAACGGCAGCCGAGACGCTTTCTCAGATGCTGCAGGCCATCGCAGGAAGCTCCAGCATTGCCTCCGGCAGCTCTGCTCCTGTTCCTGACAGCGAAGAGCAGGAGGGACAGGACGCCAGCGCCGGTGTTCGCTCTATGACCCACCAGGATGCGGAAGAAAGCAATCCCCCGGATGGTAACGGAGACGCAGGACTCTCCAAGGTGAATGAAAACGCCGAGGAGAAAACCCCGGAGTCACCCGCTCCGGCCGACACTGAAGCCTCTGAGGAAGAAGTGCCTGCTTCTCCCCCGCCCATGCCCTCCGGAGAATACGGCGGCGGAAGCGGGAACGGAGAAGCCAAAGACGGCGCCAGCGAGCAGGAAGGAGGCCGAATCCCGCTGCAGCAGACAGACAAGTGCTCTGTTCCGCTCGACGGTACGACCGAGCGCAATGAGGACTACGAGCACCACAAAAGCGAGAAGGCTGCCAGCGACATTGAGCGTATCCTGGACAAGATGGCCGAGCACGCCGCCTGCGAGGAGCTGGAGAACGAGCGTCTTCAGGAGCTCAATGACACAGCGCAGAGCATCTCCTACGGCAACATCCATTCCGGCGTCACCATGCGAGTCAATCGCATCTCCTCTGTTGATGAGGAGCTGATCGAGCAATACGATCAGATTTCCGCTCCCCTGCTGGATATCTCCCGGCAGCTCCAGAAAAGTCTGATCCGTCAGCTGAAGGATCAGCGGCGCGGCAGAAAACAGACCGGCCTCCTTATAGGGCGGCGGCTGGATTCCCATACGCTTCACCGGACGGACGGCAAGGTTTTCTGCAAGAACAACCTGCCAAACGAGATCCCGGAGCTTGCGGTAGGTCTGCTGCTGGATGAATCCGGCTCCATGTGGTCCCGCGACCGCTGCACCTATGCCAGAGCTTCGGCGATCATCCTCTATGATTTCTGTCAGAGTCTCGGGATCCCAATCATGGTCTACGGTCACTCCACCGGTTACTGCAACGATCATAATTCCGTGGAGCTTTACTCCTATGCGGAGTTTGACAGCATCGACCGGAACGACCGCTACCGTATGATGGACATCTCCGCCCGGGACAGCAACCGGGACGGCGCCGCTCTGCGTTATGTTGCGGAGCAGCTTTCGCGGCGTCCCGAATCAGTAAAGCTCCTGATCCTGGTGTCCGACGGTCAGCCCGCGGACACCGGGTACTACGGCACCGCAGCCGAGGAAGACCTTCGCGGCATCAAGCAGGAATATCAGCGTAAACACATCCTTTTCGTGGCCGCCGCCATCGGCGACGACAAGCCCAGTATCGAACGGATCTACGGGGATTCCTTTCTGGATATCACCGATCTCAGCCAACTGCCCGTCAAGCTGACCCAGGTGGTCAAGCGACACATACGGATATGACCAATGCAGCGGAGGCCAACTGGTCTCCGCTGTTTTCGTTGTGTGCATAAATGGGGTTCAGGAGCTCAGCGAGTCGATCCCGCTTATCTCCACCAAAGCAAGATAATCCGAACCACATCTTCTCAATCGGAGATGGGTTCGGATTTTGCTTTATTATCGATGATTTCCAATCCAGCCGCAAACACGGTAAGCGCAAGCCAAAATGAAGATATGGAGGAGATCATCATGAAGAAATTGTTATTCTGCGAGTTCAACATCGACATGGCCTGCGTGGAGCTGAAGTATTCCGATGGCTCTAAGCTGGCCATAGACTGCGATGGCGTTGAGGACATGTACGCCAAAACCATCCGCCAGCGCTCAGCACTGGACTACCTAGTCTATAACGCCCCGCTGGAATACGCAGAACTGGTACTGTGCGGAGACGTGGAGGAGTATTTGAAATCGCATCGGAACTAGATCATAACGAATGAAGGCTTATAAAGAATTCTCGCTGACTTCTTTCCTTAAAAGAAATCAGCGAGAATTTTCCATTAATGATCACAGTAAGTATTCGACTAATACTTTTTTGCGATTACTTTGACGCTGGGGTAGGCTTACTGATGGGCCTCCTCCTAATTTTATAGAAGCCATCCCGATCGGCATCTTCTACATATTCGTAAATCCAGCCTTTTTCCTTAAATGCATCTAATAATTCTTCATTGTTTGCGGTGATCGGAAAATTGGGCTTGCTACTTATGTCTTTCTCCATGGAAGACCTCCTCATTCTTGTTGGTGTTGGTCGGCAAACCTTTCACCTGCTCTAATGGGGAGCTTTCTTTTTGTCCATTGCTAAAGCACTTTTTCCCACTGGCATAGCCAGTGGTTGTCTTCCAAAACGAAGGTGCTGTTTCTTCCATGCTATCCTCTTACAAAAGAACTGAGCTTGTGCGCTAGTTCCTTTGTAGAATCGTACAGCGCGTCGTAGACTGCCTGATATTGCTCATACGCCGCGTGCGCTTTCGGATCAGGCGCGTAAGTTCTGCCGGCGTGGACATAGCGCGTCAGCGCGGCATAGTTCTCAAAGCCCGGAAAAGAGACGCCCAGCGCCGCCATCAGCGCATCGCCGTAGCAGGCGCCGACCGTCACTTGCGGCGTTACGATCTCCTTGCCGAGAATATCGGCGATGATCTGCATCCACAGCGGATTCTGCGCGCCGCCGCCTACGGCGATGATCCGGTCGATACGCGCCTCGGGGTGCGA
>DGTA01000050.1:0-197 GCA_002394165.1 Lachnospiraceae bacterium UBA4348
AAGATATAGGCTGACCCGCAACAAGCAGTCCGTTTTGAAATCAGCTTCATCAAACCAGTTTGACACGCTGCCGGCTTTGGCAAAGCGATAGGCGGCATCCTCCTCGTTGGAATATACTTTTGTATCCGAAGCCGGCAGGGCAATGCCGGCCGAGCTGATAAAGTAAATAGGGAAAAACGGGGACGGCGCTCTTTTCT
>DGTA01000050.1:245-5021 GCA_002394165.1 Lachnospiraceae bacterium UBA4348
CTCTTTTCTTGTACAAGAAAAGAGCGCCGTCCCCGTTTTTTCTCAAAACCAAAAAGGATTATCTGGCGTTAAGATCATAGCTGATCTCATGAGTTTCCGGATCTCTGCTGAAATGCTTCAGCCAATCCCAGCCCATCCGGGCATATTCCTGATACAGACCGTGAGGCAGATATTCAGTCACGTTGCAGCCGACCATCGGGACGCCGTCGTCGTTAAGCATAAACCAGGCATGGTTCGTGTACTCCCCGTTCAGGACAGTCTCATAATAGCGGTCAGCCTTGAAGCCGCTGATGGGATATTTCGCGAAGTCGATCTCCACTTCGTCCATGTTGTTGATTCCGAGCATCTTCTGTATGCAGCCCACGCAATTGTCATTGATGCGGCCTTCGGCGGTATTGTAAGCGGCGAAGTCCTGCGTGGCGGTGATGATAAGGTACGGCAGTTCGAGAGATGTATCCTCGGGCGTCCAGTCCTCATTGGCATCGCTGGTGGAACCCATCGGCGCCATGGCCGCGAACAGGCTGGTGCCCTTCTTGATGGCCTTGTAGGTCTCGTTACCGCCATAGGAGTAGCCGGTGACATACACTCGGGACGCATCCAGCGCAGGATAGGTTTCCAGCATATATTTTACCAGCTCGGGCAGAATATCGATGCCGCGGGCATAAGCTTCCTGATGCCGGGGGGCTATGATGGCGATGCGCTCGTCGCCGGCCACATTCAGCCAGCCGATCTCATCCAGGAACTGGACCGGGTCGTCGCCGCCGCCATGGTTAGCCAAAAGGAGCGGGATGGTGCCGTCAAGTGCGGTGCCGTCCAGCACTTCGTCCGGAAGGATCTCCCACCAGACATCAATATATTCGCCGCTGTCGGTCTTGATATCGGCGAAGCGGTCTTCCCTGTGCTCGATGATGTTCAGCCCATCTGTGGTCCTGCCGTCGAAAATGGCGTTGCGGGGCGACAGAGAGTAGGGCGCCTGGTTAAAGTTGTAGCTGGAATATGGCGTGGAAGCGGTATAGAGACCGGCCTGTACCACGGCGTTTCGCATGGCTTTGACGAACAGGTTATAGTAAGCGTCGGCCACGACCGCCTTAAGGTCCGGAGACTCGTCCTCCAGGACCAGCACCTGCTGCAGAGGACGCTCCTGGTTGAAATAGAGGGCCTTGTCATCAATATAGCCGGAGGCGTTGACCGCATTAGCGGCTTTGTACTTCTCAACAGTAGCCGGATCAGGGTTGACAAGGTAGGCGGGAACACGGTCAGCCACCTTGCGGATGGCATCCATCTTGCCGTTTATCACCAGCACGCCGGCCAGGCGGGAGACATAGTCCATGTTGCTCGCAATGTAATTGTTAAAGAAGGTTGCGCCGCCATCGATTGCGATCAGGTAGCGGTTGGTCAGGCCGCCGTAGTAGCGGTTATCGGCATAGGTCTCGCCGGTTGCGCGGTTGCTGTAATTGATGTTGCACATGGCGGACTGCAGCTGATAGTAGGCATACTGATCATTTGCGCCGAAGGTGCGGGAGGTGACGGTTTCGCCTGTCCGGGTCTGCGATACCGTCGTCTGCGGGGTCACAAGCACAATGGAGCCCATGGCCTCTTCGATGATATCGATAAGGCCCAGATCCTGCAGATACTTAAGAGCATCGTCCTTGGTCTCAAACTCCGCGTCTGTGTACACCAGGATATTGGTGTTCATGCGCGATCCGGCGCTGGTGCTGCTGTACATCTTTGCGGAGCGGTACACCCATGTGGTGCCTTCCGGATAGGTATCCAGCGCGGGGTCCGGAATATAATTGGTGTCGGGATTGATCATGCCCTTTAAGTAGTCAGCCTCATTAGCGCGAACCTCCTCGAAGGTCTCGAAAGAGGATTCCCCGATCTGGAGCTGCTGGTAGTTCAGCGCGAAGACGCTGTTTGTAAAGAGTGAGAGCATCATCACCAGGGACAGAACCATAAGGATAAATTTTACTGGTCGTTTCATAACAGTCTCCTTTCTGCTTTTTTTGCTTTTGAAGATCTCACGGTGAGCAGGATCGCTCAGATGCTTTTATTATACACAGAGGCGGCTGCCGAAGGAATGCACGGCGTTTTCGCTTTCGGGGGTAGCGATTATGAATTTTTGCGCTTTCTTACACATGTAGAAGATCGCAGTGGGATTTCTTTCTGTTTGAAGAGAACTGTCCCCATTTCTTCCCCATACCTTGCGCATGTGATAAAAATATCTTGCAAACAAAGGTGCTTTCATGTAAAATAAGCTAATCACAGCTATCACAATTCTTACAAAAGATAAACGGCAGCATAGAATCCTGACATGCGTAGTGATCACCCAAATACAAAAGTTATATGCGCACGAATTTTCAGCGGAATAATGCCGCTAAAGCGGCGAAAATCCGGCGCAGGAAACGAATGAAAGCGCAAGCGTTTTATTCGTTTCCTAAATAAGGGCTTTCTTTACCTGGCATACGGCAGCGACAGCGCTGTCCCGAGCTATTCAAAATGCCAGCAGAGCCGAAAAATGCAAAATTCAGGTTTCCATAAGGGGAGTGTGGTGTAGGATCATGAAAGAGCTAGAAGTAAAACTGTTTTCGCAGATGCTAAAGCACTGTGAGGAGAGGTATGGAGACAGGCCGGCCCTTACCTGCCAGGATAAAACGATCACGTTCCGTCAGCTTAAGACGGCAGCCGACCGATGCAGTCTCAGGCTTGCCGACGCCGGCTTCAAAAAGGGCGACAAGGCGGTCCTCTGGGGATTCAATGGGATTGAATGGATGATCGCCTTCTATGGGGTCACACAGATGGGCGGGATTGCCGCCCTGATGAATTACGGCCTGAAGGCAGCAGATGTCAGCACATTTTCGGAAATGATCAACGCATCCTGGGGGATCATCGGGGGGAACACCATAAGCGTCGTGGACAAGAACGCGGCCGCGAACGCCTTAATAGATGGCGGTGTTCCGGCTCGGCACATTTTTCCGGCGGCGGCATTTGCCGCAGCGGAAGCTTTCGCGCCGCTGAACGGGAAAGAGCGGGAGATGGCGGATACTCTTGCGGCGCAGACTAAGCCGAAGGATTCCCAGGTGATCATCTACACCACCGGCACAACGTCGATGCCCAAAGCAGTCCTTCAATCTTCTTATTCGATCCTCAGCAACGTGGAGGGCGCATTGATGGCTATGGGAGACTACGTTGACTCTCCGTTTTGCCTGGCGCTTCCGACCTTCCACAGTTATGGCCTCATGGCTGTAAACGGCTGGCTGCTCCGGGGATGTCACGTATTTCTTACACCGATCCTCAAGCCGGATATTTTACTGAAAATGATCTATGAGAACCACATTGTAAATATGTGCTCAGTCAGCGCGATTTACGACCTTCTCACATCCATGCCGGAATTTGAGGAGAAGCTTTGCGGCCAGCTTAAGATGTGCGTTGTGGGCGGCGGATTTACCACCCCGGTCGAAATGATGCGCCTTGAAAAGCGGCTTGGCGGAGGCAAGCTGATCGGCGGTTACGGACAGACAGAGTGCTCGCCGACGATCACGCTGGAATCCTATGATGATCCGTTGGAAAAGAGGGCAAATTCCATTGGCCGGTCTCTCCCCAATCATGACGTGCGCATCTGGAAGGAAGGCTGCGGATTTGTGAAGCAGGGCGAGATCGGAGAGATCGTTGTCAAGGGGCCGAGCCTGATGAACGGGTATTATGGACTGCCCGAGGAAAAGCAGGCCATCGACAAGGATGGCTGGCTCCATACGGGAGATCTCGGCCGCGTCGGAGAAGACGGCATGCTGCAGTTTGCCGGACGGATTAAGGACATCATTATTCGAAGCGGAGAAAACATCTCTCCGGTTGAGATCGAACAGGTTCTTCTTGAACAGCCGGAAGTGCTTGAGGCCAAGGTGATGGGAGCCGCGCATCCGATCTGGGGTGAAAGTGTGGAGGCTTGCCTTGTCCTGAAAAACCGGGGCGCATCTCTGGATGAGAAGGACTTCCGGGAGCGTCTGAAACAGAAGTTAGCGTCCTTCAAGATGCCGTCTCATTTCTTTGTTTATGATTCATTTCCGCTAAACGAGAACGGAAAGCTGAACCAGAGAGCTCTGCACACCGACATGGTGGCCCGCCTTGATGAGCTCATGCTGACAGCCGCCATGAACGAAGGCCTGCGTATCCTGGATCTCAGGGTGATGAACCGCGGGTATAACATTGTTCCGTCGTGTTCCTTGGTTGACCAGCTTGCAGACCAGCTCGGTTTTGAACGGCATAAGATCGAGCGCATCCGACTCAGCGTGGAGGAGATGCTCACAGACCGCATCGCCAATGCTTTCGATGAGAATGGCGTGATCCGTATGGAAATATTGCTCATGCCGCAGTGGATGCGCCTTCGCTTTACGGATACCGGGCGGATGTATTCGCTCGAGTCCGAGAACGCCTCACTCAGCGCGAGGATCATCCTGGCCAATGTCGATTCATATGCTTCGGGCAAGACGGCATCGGGAGAGACGAAATACTGCCTGGATTATCAGTATAACGATGATTTTAACGTAAAGGATTACCTTATGCACTTTAAAGGAGCCAATTAACCGGAAAGGTGATTTATGACCAGTCGTTTTTTTTCAGATAAAAAAGTAAATACAGGCCGGCAAAGTGAACTGGACCTTTTGAAGGCCCTATGCGTCTTAGGAATGATCTTTAACCATATCTCTCTGGACCTTGGATCAGGAGTGGCGTCGGCGGCAATCGATGATTACATGACCGGTTACTATTCAGATACCCCATTCT
>DGTA01000027.1 GCA_002394165.1 Lachnospiraceae bacterium UBA4348
ATGCAGACCGACTGGATCGGCAAATCCTACGGCGCAGAGGTTGATTTCCCGGTGGACGGCACTGATCAGAAGATCACAGTTTATACCACCCGCCCGGATACCCTTTACGGAGCGACCTTCATGGTCCTGGCTCCCGAGCATGAGATGGCCCTTTCCCTTGCCACAGACGAGACGAGAGAGCAGGTTGAAAAGTACATCTACGATGCTTCAATGAAGTCCAACGTGGACCGCATGCAGGATAAGGACAAGACCGGCGTGTTCACCGGAAGCTATGCCGTAAATCCGCTCAGCAATGAGAAGATCCCGATCTGGCTCTCCGATTATGTACTGGCTGATTACGGTACAGGCGCCATCATGTGCGTGCCGGCCCATGATGACCGTGACTTTGAATTCGCCACCACGTTCGGGATTCCTATCCGCCAGGTCATCGCAAAGGACGGCGCTGCCATCGAAAACATGACCGAGGCTTACACGGAAGCTTCCGGCATCATGATCAATTCCGGCGAATGGAACGGGATGGAATCGGCTGTGCTCAAAAAAGAAGCTCCGATGATGATCGAGAAGAAGGGCTTCGGGCGCAAATGCGTCAATTACAAGCTCAGGGACTGGGTCTTCTCCAGACAGCGCTACTGGGGAGAACCGATTCCGATCATTCACTGCCCGCACTGCGGCAATGTCGCGGTTCCGGTGGAAGAGCTGCCGCTTCGCCTGCCGGATGTAGAATCCTATGAGCCGACAGGAACAGGCGAGTCACCGCTGGCTGCGATCACCGACTGGGTCAACTGCAAGTGCCCGAAATGCGGAGCTGATGCCAAGCGCGAGACGAACACCATGCCCCAGTGGGCAGGATCTTCCTGGTATTTCCTTCGCTATGCGGATCCCCACAATGACAAGGAACTGATCTCGAAAGAGAATGCGAAGAAGTACCTTCCTGTGGATATGTATATCGGCGGCGTGGAGCACGCGGTGCTTCATCTGCTGTATTCAAGGTTTTACACGAAGTTCCTCTATGATATCGGGGTGGTGGATTTCGAAGAACCCTTCACCAAGCTGTTTAACCAGGGTATGATCTGCGGACGTGACCGGGAGACCGGAAAGCCCACCAAGATGAGTAAATCCCTCGGGAATATCGTTTCCCCGGATGACATCGTCGAGAACTATGGATGCGATTCCCTCAGGCTCTATGAGCTGTTTGTCGGTCCGCCCGAGCTCGACTCGATCTGGGATGACGCCGGTATCGACGGCGTTTACCGTTTCCTCAGCCGCTTCTACAGCATGGTGATGGAAAACAAGGATAAAGGAACGAAGGCGACAAAAGAGCTTCTCCGCGCGCGTCATACCATGATCAGCACGATCACGCAGCGCCTCGAGAACTTCAGCCTCAACACCGTTATCTCCGGCTTCATGGAGAGCACCAATAAGCTGGTCGCTCTTTCAAAGAGTGAAGGCGGAATCGACCGGGAGACACTGGAAGCAGCCGTCATGCTGATCGCTCCGTTTGCTCCGCATATGGGTGAGGAGCTGTGGCGTGAACTGGGCCATGAAGACAGTGTATTCCACCAGGCATGGCCGGAGTATGATGAAGAAGCCATGAAGGTCGACGAGATCGAGGTTCCCGTACAGGTGTGCGGAAAGACAAGGCTGGTCATCAGTGTTCCTGCCGCCGCATCCAGGGAAGAAGTGATCGCTGCCGGAAGAGAAGCGCTTGAAAAAGCCGGCAAGCTTGACGGGACGGTCATCAAAGAGATCTATGTGCCCGGAAAGATCCTGAATATTGTAACTAAGAAATAATAAATATTATAAAAAGGTGCCCGGTCCGGAAGACGGACCGGGCGCTTTTTAATTCTCTTTAGACAATCTTTATATCATTTTGCATTTCTTAATCCTACCTTTAAACGGTTTGTGAAACAATATCTGCAGGAGGTAGGGATCATGAAGCATTTCTTTTTTTCACTCAGGAAGATAAGCCCTTTCCAGATCATTACAGGCAGCTTTATGGCACTGATCGTACTGGGAAGCCTGCTTCTTTTTATTCCGGCTGCAAGAAATGGCTCAGCACCTTGCTCTTACCTGGATGCTCTTTTTACTTCCTGCTCGGCAGTGTGCGTTACCGGACTTGTCGTGCACAATACAGCCACATTCTGGTCGCTTTTCGGGAAAGGCGTCATTCTGGCCCTCATCCAGATCGGCGGTCTGGGCGTGATCACGGTAGTGATAGCTGTTTCTCTGATCACCGGTAAAAGGATCGGCCTGCGCCAGAGAAATCTAATGCAGAATGCGGTCAATGCGCCGAAGATCGGCGGGATCATCAGGTTTACACGATTCCTGCTTATCTTTACGGTGTGTACCGAGCTGACCGGCGCGGTTTTAATGATGCCCGCTTTTGGGAAGCATTACGGTTTCGTTGGAGGAGTGAAGAAGGCAGTATTCCATTCCATATCGGCATTCTGCAACGCCGGGTTTGATGTGCTGGGAGACCGGACCAGTTTTGCTTCGCTGACAGGGTACCGTTACCATGTGGTCGTGAATATCGTGATCATGCTGCTGATCATCGCAGGCGGTATAGGGTTTCTTTCATGGGATGACATGATCCGGTCAAAAGGAATTTTCAGGAAGATGGCGCTCCAGACGAAACTGATCTTGAAAACCTCCGGCATCCTGATCGCGGTCCCGTCGATGCTGTTTTTCTTTTTTGAATTCAGGACCGGAAATCCGGGGAACCGGCTGCTGCTGTCATTTTTCCAGTCTGTGACGACCCGTACGGCGGGGTTCAATACGGCAGACATAGCTGCTATGAGTGAGAGTTCACGCCTGATCATGATCATACTGATGCTGATCGGCGGGAGCCCGGGGTCGACGGCAGGCGGTTTAAAAACGACGACAATGGCGGTTATCATACTATCGGTCACGTACTATACAAGACAGAGAAAAAATGTCAGTGTTATGGGCCGTTCTTTACCGGAGGATGCCATCGTGAACGCCTTTACGCTCCTTATGCTTTATATGCTTCTGTTTCTTGGCGGCAGTCTTCTGATCAGCACGGCTGAGAAGGCACCGGTCATGGACGCCATGTTTGAATGCGCCTCTGCCCTGGGGACAGTCGGACTGACCACGGGATTAACACCGTCGCTTTCCCCGTTTTCCAAAGTGATACTGATCTTTTTTATGTATTTCGGAAGAGTCGGAGGCCTGACTCTCGCCTATGCGGCGCTTTCCGCAGATCACGGTGATGTCGGCAGGTTTCCTGAAGAAAAGGTGATGATCGGATAGTATTACCAGAAAGGAGTCCCCAATGAAAAATGTGCTGATGATCGGCATGGGCCGGTTCGGGAAATATACCGCAAAGAAACTCAATGAGTTCGGCCATGATGTGATGGCTGTGGATAAAGATGAGGACCGCGTCAATAAGATCATGGAATACGTGACAAGTGCCAGGATCGGAGATGCAACGGACTCGCTGTTTTTGAAAACGCTGGGAATAAAAGATTTCGACATCTGCATTGTTGCGGTCGGTGACGCTTTCCTGGAAGCTCTTGAGATCACCTCCCTGCTCAAGGAGCTTGGAGCGGAAAAAGTGATCTCACGGGCGACAAGCGCTACCATGGAAAAATTCCTGCTTCGGAACGGAGCGGACGCTGTCGTTTTTCCTGAGCGTCAGATGGCGAACTGGACAGCCATCCGTTACAGCAGTGAGAATATCGAAAACTATATCGAAGTCTCGGACGGTTACGCCATTTATGAGGTGAAGGTTCCTTCGGACTGGCATAATAAGCGGATCGATGAGATCGATGTGCGCAGGCGGTACGGCATCAATATACTGGGGATACGGAACGGGAAAATGAATATGAATCCTGCCTATGATACGGTCCTGCATAAACAGGATACCATGCTGGTCCTGGGCCGGAACGAGACACTGCAGAAGATGTTTCATCTTTGATATTTTCAGGAGAAATGAAGTGTGAGCTTATTTAAAGATAAAGGGGGACGGATCCATGCGTTTTACAGATAATGTCCTGATGGCCGTGGTATTTATTATATGTATGATGGTCATGTTCTTTTTTTTAAGCATTCTCTGTGATATTATTGAGGACAGCGTGGAGGGAAATGTGAATGCAGCGATCGGTTACAGAGAGATCAAAAAACACCCTGCCTCAGAAAAGGACCGGGGACGAGAGAGAAAGCCGGTGCGTTGTGGCCTGCATTTCGGCTTCCCCAAGCAGCCGGAAGGTCATCCGAAGCGCGGCGAGGTTTGCGGGCGGAAACCACATGTCGTTCACGGCGCTTTACATCGATGACGGCAAGCTGCGCGGGGATGATGAGAGCCTGCTGAATAATCTGGAGTTTGCCGTGAGCATGGGAGCGAAGATCGAGAAGATATCCCAAAAGGATGTGATCAGCGCGATCACGCAGTATGCACGGAAAAATGGCATTAAGGATCTGTTCATCGGATACAGCGGGCCTTCGAGCCGGATCTTTTCACAGCATCATCCGGCATACCGGCTGATCAGGGAGCTTCCGGAAGCAGACGTACATATCATAGCTGACGCATCTGTACAGCTTCGGCCTTCCGGACTGGAGAAAACTGTCCATGGAAGGATCAATGTAAGAGATTTTTTTCGGATGGCCATGATCATGTCCGCAGCTACGGCACTGTCCATAGTGGTTGACCGGTCGCGCTTCAGCAACAGCAACATAGTAACGATCTACATCCTGGCAGTCCTGATCACAGCTGCCATGACCGCTGAGCGGATCTACGGCATCATCGCTGCCGTACTGTATATCCTGCTGTTCAATTACCTGTTCATTGAGCCGAGATTCTCTTTACTGGTTTACGACCCCGATTATATGGTCACCTATCTTGTATCTGTGATCGCGGCCATCATCACCGGCAATATCTCTTCGAGAATGAAGGAGATCACGCTGCGCTCAAGAATGCATGCCTATCAGGCCCAGATCCTGTTAAACGCTTCTGAATCCCTTCAGCGCGCCCAAGGTACCGGCGAGATCATAAAGATCACAGTCAGCCGCCTGGGAGAACTGCTCGGGCGTGAGATCTCTTATTGTGACGCAGAAACGATAAGAGATGATCCCGAAGCAGTCAGATCGTTTGCCGGGAGCAGAACTGACGGGGAGTATACGGAAAAATGCCGTGAAGCACTTGAATGGACGCTGGAGCATAATCAGCGTGCCGGCTGGGGGACCGATCATTATCCGGAACTGGATCACCAGTACCTTTCCGTCCGGTCCGGAGATGAGATCTACGGGATACTCAGCGTGGAAGGAAGCGAGGGTCCTCTCAACGTATTCGAGGAGAACATTCTGCTGGCGCTGATCAGCGAATGCGCACTGTCCATGGAGGGTGAAAAGAACCGGAAAGAGAGGGAGGAGGCCCAGATCATAGCGGAGAATGAACGGTTCCGTTCCAAACTTCTGCGTTCAGTCTCACATGACCTGAGGACGCCGCTCACTTCGATCTCCGGAAATGCCTCGAATCTTTTGAATCATGCGGATGGATTCACGCAGGAAGAGAAAAATGATATCTATGCCGACATTTATGCCGATTCGATCTGGCTGATCGATCTGGTTGAGAATCTGCTGATGATCACCAGACTTGAGGAGAAGGTAGATATCCATCCCACCGGAGAAGTGGTGGCGGATGTGCTCGCCACTGCGGTGGAAAACGCCAGGAGGCACCGCTGCGGCCAGCAGATCATTTTGGAGCCGGATAATGAATGCCTTGTCGCTGAGATGGATGTTCCTCTTATCCTTCAGGTCGTGGATAACCTGATCGGAAATGCCGTCAAGCATACTCCGGCGTCGACAAAGATCCTGGTGCGTGACTGGAGGGAGGATGACCTGGTCTGTATAAGCGTATCCGATGACGGACCGGGGATCTCACCGGAAGACAAGTCACATATTTTTGATATGTTTTATACCGGTAAACAGCATGAAGCAGACAGCAGCCGAAGCCTGGGCCTGGGATTGAACCTGTGTCGTTCTATTCTGGAGAAACACGGGCAGAAGATCGAGTGCAGGGATAACACCCCCTGCGGGACTGTATTTCTTTTCACCCTGAAGATCTGGGAAGGACAAAAGTCATGAATTCATTTCAGATACTTATCGTAGAGGATGATCAGTCAGTACGCAATCTGATTACGACAACCCTAAAGGTATATCAGTATAAATACCTGACAGCGGCGACCGGTCAGGAAGCCATTAAAAAAAGCGTGAGTTTCCAACCGGATCTGGTACTTCTGGATCTGGGGCTTCCCGATACGGACGGGATGGATGTGATCCGCAGCATCCGCTCCTGGTCGAAGATGCCCATCATCGTGATCAGTGCCAGAAGTGAGGACAGTGACAAGATCAGTGCTCTCGACGAGGGCGCTGATGATTATCTGACCAAGCCCTTCTCAACGGAGGAACTGATGGCCAGGATAAGGGTAGCGCAGCGCAGGCTTTCCTATATCCGCAGTGAGGATAACAGTATCCGGATATTTGAAAACGGAGATCTGAGAATTGATTTTGAGGCGGCATCGGTCAGCTGCGGCGGCAGGCAGGTGCATCTGACCGTTACCGAGTACCGCCTGCTTAAACTGATGGCCGTGAACGTCGGGAAAGTACTGACGTACTCCATGCTGGTCAGGGAGATCTGGGGGGACGCACTTCAGACCGATATCGTATCCCTGCGGGTCCATATGGCGACGCTTCGCAAGAAGATTGATGACCAGAACCGCGAGAGGCCTTTGATCGAAACACACGTGGGCATAGGTTACAGCATGCGGGCGGATAAATGATCGGACAGGGGTCTGACCCTTTTCGCGCTTCAACGCGTGAAAAGGGTCAGACCCCTGTTTTTTATCACACTTGTTTAAGTGAGGAAATATCGGTGTCGATCACCATGGAATAGTTGGTATAGTACACCACAAACCCCGGCTTTGCGCCGGCCGGCTTTTTGACTTCCCGGCGCTGCACGTAATCGATCTCTACTTTTTCTGCATCTCTTCCGGCGCTGTAATAGGCGGCCAGTCTGGCAGCATCTTCAAAGGCCCCGTCAGAGGGCATGGCTCCGCCGCAGTGAAGGATCACGTGTGAACCAGGCATTTTCTTGGCATGGAACCACCAGTCTTTGGCGGAAGCAAATTTGAAGGTCAGTTCATCATTCTGGTAATTGTTCTTCCCGACATAGATATCACAGCCGTCACGGCTGAGGTAATGGTAAGGTCTGGAAACGACTTTTGCCTTTTTTTCGCTGCTGCGCCTTTTGATATAGCCGGCCTGCGCCAGCTCATCCCTGACCTGGACCAGATCTTCCTCCTCCAGCGTCATATCAAGGAATGTCCGGATGCTCAGCAGCTGCTCGAGATCCTCCCGGGTCTGCCTGGTCTGCTCATCAAGAGCCTGCGCCGTTCTTTTCTGCTTTGCGTAGCGGTCGAAATAGCGTGCGGCGTTTTCCTGGGCTGTCATAGTAGGATCAAGGGGGATCTCCATCTGGGTGCCGTCATAGTAATTGGTGACGGTGATCGACTTTGCCCCGGGCGGGCTGGAATAGCCGTAGGTATTGAGTAGTTCTCCCCATATACGGTATTTGTCTCTTTTTTCTGTGTCCTTAAGCTGTTTTTCCTGCAGATCGAGCTTTCTCGAGACCCTGTCCGTCGCGACAGAGACGATATGACGAAGGTCGGCGGAGCGCTGGCGGATGCGGGAGACGCGGTCCTTCATGGCATAGAAGTCTTCCAGGAGAGTGGATACCGATTCAAAGTTCTGACGGTTAAGGTCGTGATACATGGTCAGGTCTAAAGCCGCGTATTCCACTGGCTTTCCGGCACCGTCCGTGACCAGTACCGGTGTGAACTGCTCCTGTTGTACATCCTCCATCAGCATGCGAAAGATGGAATACAGATGGATCTGATCCATTTCGCCGAAGGAGGCGGTGCTCATCGAAGAATCGAGGCCGGCCCGGTGGCAGAGTTCATCTGCGATCACGGGACTGATCCCGGTCAGGGAAGTATAGAGCGCTTTGCCCAGGTTCACCGGCTTTTTAAAGACATGTTCCTTGAACTCCTCCCCGGTGACGGTAAAGGGATCGGATTTCCCTTCCGTGTTCGGGATGAAGTAGCTGCGGCCGGGCAGCACCTCGCGGACGGAGCTGGTCTGAAGGGAAATGTGCTTGATGCTGTCTATGATCTGGTCCTGATCGTCAAGGAAGATGATATTGCTGTGTTTTCCCATCAGCTCCACAGTCAGGACCTTTCTGCACAGATCGCCCATCTCGTCGAGGTGTTCGATCTCAAAACGCAGGATCCTTTCAAGCCCCGGCTGGGTGACCGAAACGATCCGGCCTCCTCCCATATGCTTGCGAAGGAGCATGCAGAAACCCGGCGCCTGGGCAGGAGCCGGACGGTTGTTCTTAGTCAGGTAGATCAGCGGAAGTCCTCCGTTGGCGCTGATGAGGAGCCTTTTTTGTCCCGAGGCTGCCTTCATGGTCAGGATCAGGGCATCTTTCTCGGGCTGGATGATTTTGGTGATCCGCGCTCCGGTAAGATTTCGGGCAAGCTCAGAGCGGAGCGCTGCGATCGTAATTCCGTCGAATGACATAAATCTTTTATCCTTTCAGATTGGTCTGTTTCAGGCATTATATCATGTTTTGGCAGGTTGACGCACGTTTTGTCATGGATTATAATATATTGACGCTGAAGAAGTGAATTATGGACAAAAGGAGCCTTGCCTGATGATAAAAAGCATGACCGGTTTCGGCAGGGGTGAGGTACAGAAGGGTGAACGGAAATTGACGGTGGAGATCAAGGCTGTGAACCACCGCTATTTTGATGTCAACATCAAGATGCCAAAGAGCCTGATCAGCTTTGAAGCCCCTGTGCGCGCGCTGCTGAAGGAATATATTGAAAGAGGAAAGGTGGACGTTTTCATCTCCCTCCAGGGACAGGTACAGGATAATTGTACCGTCGCCTATAATGACAAGATCGCCAGGCAGTATCTGGATTGCTATCGAAAGATGAACGAGGATCTGGGTCTTCCTGACGATATCAAGCTCTCCACTATCGGGAGAAGTCCGGAGGTCTTCACGCTCATGCAGGAGAGTGATGACGAGGATGAACTCCAGGCCGAGCTTGAGGAAGCCGTGCGGAAGGCCTGCGAACGCTTCGTGCAGGTGAGAGCCGATGAAGGGGAACACCTGAAAAAGGACCTGATGGAAAAACTTGGCCATATGGAGACAAACGTGGCCCTGGTGGATGAGAGAAGACCCGCGATCGTGGCTGCCTACCGCGCCAGGATCGAGGAGAAGGTCAGGGAACTTCTGGGAGATACCCAGATCGATGAGTCCAGGCTGGCCACAGAGATCGTGCTGTTCTCTGACAAGATCTGCACGGACGAGGAGACGGTCCGCCTCGGCAGCCATATCCGGTCCATGAAGGAAAACCTGGCCAGGGGCGGGGCCGTCGGGAGAAAGCTCGATTTTATCGCCCAGGAGATGAACCGGGAGGCCAATACGATCCTCTCAAAGGCCAATGACCTGGAGACTTCCCAGATCGCGATCGACCTCAAGACCGAGATCGAAAAGATCAGGGAACAGATCCAGAATATTGAATAAGACCGTTTTATATACAGGAGGATCGGGCTTTGACAGACAGGCTGATCAATATCGGATTTGGAAATACCGTGAACTGTGCCAAACTTTTTGGCGTGGTCGCGCCTGAAGCCGCACCGGTCCGAAGGCTGGTACAGAACGCGAAGGAACTTGGAAAATGCATCGATGCGACCCAGGGGAGAAAAACAAAGGCGGTGATCGTCATGGAAGACGGTGTGATCGTGCTCTCGGCCGTGACACCCGATACGATCACGAAGCGTTTTTCTGATACAGGAGAGTATCAGGCAGCTGCAGACAAACTAAGTAACGGATCGATTTGATCTTTGGGAGGTGACGGATATGGCACTGAAAGGAAGTCTTGTGGTGATATCCGGTTTCTCGGGCGTCGGCAAGGGAACCGTGATCAGGCATATGATGGAGACGCATGAAGGATATGCTTATTCTGTCTCCGCGACCACCCGCCAGATGCGCGAGGGGGAACAGGACGGCGTGGATTATTTCTTTATTTCCGAAGAAGAATTTACCCGTATGATCCGGGATCATGAACTGATCGAGTATACCAATTACTGCGATAATTTCTACGGGACCCCGAAGAAATTCGTCCGCCGGATGCTCGAGCAGGGCAAGGATGTCATCCTGGAGATCGAGACCCAGGGAGCCAACCTGATCCGCCGCCAGTTCCCGGATGCCCTCCTGATGTTCATCATGCCTCCGAGCGGAGAGGAACTCTTAAACCGGTTAAACGGCAGAGGTTCCGAAACGAAAAGGGTGATCCGCCAGAGAATGCAGCGGGCTGCCAGGGAGGCGGAATGCATCGATGATTACGATTATGTTTTCATCAATGACAAAGTAGAAGAGTGTGCAGATCAGATCCACTCGCTGATCATCAGCCAGAAGGCAAGAACAGACAGAAATTTTGAACAGATCTCCAAAGTGAGACGGGAGATCAGTGAATACCTGAAAGGAGAATGAGATATGCTTCATCCGTCTTATACAGATCTTATGAAAATCGTCAATGAGGATGCCGAGGGCGATACCCCTGTCGTGAACAGCCGCTATTCCATCGTCATGGCGACGGCCAAGAGAGCCAGGCAGATCATTGCCAACCCGTATGCGGACGAAGAAGACAAGGCCAAACCCCTTTCCGCCGCGGTAAAGGAGCTCAGCGACCGCGTGATCCACATTCTTCCGGAAGAAGCTTCCGATACAGAAGAAGAGACACGGGAGGCAGCTGCGGAGTTAACTGAGGAAGAGGCCGTTTCCGATACGGAGGCGTCTTTGGAGGAATAACAGATGTTCGGATCAGGGAAAAAGAACAAAAAAGGACCGGCTCCTGAGATCTATAAAGATCCTCCCGCTCCCGAGCATGTGAGCGTTTCCGCTCTTTATATCATTCTTTCCGTGCTCTACGTGGTGGGCGGGGTACTGATGCTCATCTTCACGAACGTGACCATCGCGTCCCTTGGGATCGTGCTCGGAGCCTGCATGCTGGCCTACGGGGCTGCCAGGATCGTGATCTATTTTACGAGAGACAATTTCACCGGCATCATGCAGATGGATCTGACCATCGGCGTGACTATGGCGGCGTTGGGTGCTTTTATGCTCCTGCACAAGGATTTCGTAGAGACCGTCTTCCCGTTTGCGGTATCGATCCTGCTGCTGATCGGGGCTATTTCCAAGATTCAGTACAGTATCGACTTAAAGAGGATGGGAGCTGTCCGGTGGAAAGTATTTCTCGCTTTTGCGGTTATACTGTTCGTACTTGGAGGCATCCTTCTCTACAATCCGTTCAACAAGGATGCCATGTGCTGGTATATCGCCATATGCCTGATCCTTGAGGGGATCCTCAACATCATCGCTGTTTTATGGATCTCCCACAGGATCAAGAAGATCGGCGGCGGCAGCTTCCGGGTAAATCCCGTACAGGCCCCGTCCTCGATCCGCACCGGAGACAGAGGTGAAAAAGGTTATACTCCGCTTCCCTCCGGAAATGAAAAAGAAGTCCTTCTTGAGGATGACATCAACCGATAATAATGATTCATAAAATGAAATACTCGATATGAACGTTCTGTTTATTTCACTCGGCTGCGACAAGAATCTTGTCGACAGCGAGAAGATGCTGGCCGACCTGGCCGGCAGGGGATATACTATCACGGATGACGAGACGGCAGCAGATGTGATCATTATCAACACCTGCTGCTTTATCAATGATGCCCGGGATGAGAGTATCTCTTCGATCCTTGAGATGGCCGCGCTGCGGCGGGAAGGCCGCTGCAGAGCCCTGATCGTTACCGGATGCCTTGCCCAGCGCTATCAGCAGGAGATCCTTGATGAGATCCCTGAGGTGGACGCTGTTTTAGGGGCCTCGAGCCCGGACAGGATCGTACAGGCTGTTGAGGAAGCGCTCGGCCCCAGCCAGGTTAAGATCGTTGACGATATCAACCGGCCTGCCTGGACATCGCCCGATAGGATGGTCACCACGGGAGGCCATTATGCCTATCTCAAGATCGCCGAGGGATGCGGCAAGCGCTGTACATACTGCATCATTCCATACCTGAGGGGTTCTTACCGGTCCGTGCCGATGGAAGCGCTGCTTAAAGAGGCACAGTCTCTCGCGGATAAGGGCGTGAAGGAACTGATCCTTGTCGCCCAGGAGACGACCCTGTACGGCACCGATCTTTACGGTGAAAAACGCCTTCATGTGCTGGTCAGGGAGCTGGCGAAGATCCCGGGCCTTTACTGGATCCGCCTTTTGTACTGTTATCCGGAGGAGATCTATGAGGAGCTGATCGATACGATCGCATCGGAGCCCAAGTGCTGCCATTATCTCGATATCCCGATCCAGCACTGCAATGATGAGATCCTCAGGCGCATGGGACGGCGGACCTCAAAAGAGGATATCATCCGCCTGATCGGGACACTCCGGGAGAGAATCCCGGATATCGCCATCCGCACTTCGCTGATCACCGGATTTCCGGGGGAGACTCGGGAGCAGCATGAGGAGCTGATGGAATTCATCAATGAGATGGAGTTTGACCGCCTCGGGGTTTTCCCATACTCGAGGGAGGACGGGACAAAAGCGGCCCTCATGGACGGCCAGATCGACGAGGCGGAAAAAGAGTCGAGGCGGGATGAACTGATGCAGCTTCAGCAGGAGATCAGCCTGGATCTGAACAGTGAGAAGGTCGGAAGAGAACTGACGGTCATGGTCGAAGGAAAGGCAGTGGATGAGGATGTCTATGTGTGCCGCACCAGCGCGGATGCCCCGGATGTCGATTCTTACCTTTTCCTGAACACTGGCATGCAGCTGATGTCCGGCGATTTCATCAAGGCCCGGGTGACCGAGGCCGGTGAATATGACCTGATCGGTGTTCCCGCGGACGAAGAATACTGAGTGATTTATTGTAATACGGAGGTTTATCATGGTCTGGAATGCACCCAATATACTGACAGTCCTTAGAATGTGCCTTGTGCCTGTGTTTGTGGCACTTTTAATGACCGGGAACCCGATCCCGGCGGGCATCATCTTTATCGCGGCATCGCTGACGGATACGCTGGACGGTTACCTGGCCAGAAAAAACAACCAGATCACCGTTTTCGGAAAGTTCATGGATCCCCTTGCCGACAAGCTGCTGGTCTGCAGCGCTCTGATCTGCATGGTGGAACTTAAGACGATACCGGCGTGGATCGTCATCGTCATTGTCGGAAGAGATTTCATCATATCCGGCTTCAGGCTGGTGGCCGCGGAGCGCGGCGTCGTGATCGCTGCCGGTTTCTGGGGAAAACTCAAGACGGTCGTGCAGATGGTGATGTGCATCCTGCTGATCTTTCCGTTCACCGGAATCATCCATCAGATCGGAATCGTGCTGATGTGGGCTGCCCTTGCCCTTACGATCATCTCCCTGGTGGATTATCTTTACGCCAACAGAGGGGTATTGTCTGAAAAATAATCTGCATGGAGGTACAGCAGCAGTATGGATAAGATCATCATGAAAACACCACTGGTGGAGATGGACGGGGACGAAATGACCAGGATCCTCTGGGCCTGGATCAAGGAAGAACTGATCATACCCTATGTGGATCTTAAAACCGTTTATTTTGACCTCGGCCTTCAGAAAAGGGAGGAGACGAAGGATGCGGTGACCGTCGAGGCGGCGGCCGCGGCCCTTGAATACGGCGTATCGGTAAAATGCGCCACGATCACCCCCAATGCGGCCAGAGTGAAGGAATATGATCTGTCGACCATGTGGAAAAGTCCGAACGGTACGATCCGCGCGATCATGGACGGGACCGTTTTCCGTACCCCCATTATCGTCAGCAATATCCGGCCGGTGGTAAGGAACTGGAATAAACCGATCACCATCGCCAGGCATGCCTACGGAGATGTATATAAGAACGCTGAGATGAGGATCGACGGACCCGGTAAGGTGGAGCTTGTCTTCACGGACGCCGGCGGAGAAAGCCGCAGCATTACGGTCCACGAGTTCGAAGGGCCCGGTGTGGTCCAGGGCATGCATAATACGGACAGCTCCATTGAAAGCTTTGCGAGAAGCTGTTTCACCTGTGCGCTCGATATGAAGCAGGATCTGTGGTTCTCTTCCAAGGACACGATCTCCAAAACATATGATCACCGCTTCAAGGATATTTTTGCCCGGATCTATGAAGACGAGTACCGCGAAGCGTTCGGGAAGGCCGGGATCACCTATTTTTATACCCTGATCGACGATGCCGTCGCAAGGGTCATGAAATCAGAAGGCGGATTTATCTGGGCCTGCAAAAATTATGACGGCGATGTGATGAGTGATATGATTTCCTCCGCATTCGGGTCGCTGGCCATGATGACCTCCGTCCTGATCTCGCCGGACGGGAAATATGAATATGAAGCGGCGCACGGTACCGTGCAGCGCCATTATTACAGGCACCTGGCCGGAGAGAGCACTTCCACGAATTCCGTTGCCACGATCTTTGCCTGGACGGGCGCGCTGCGAAAAAGAGGGGAACTCGACCAGATCCCCGAACTGGCCGCATTTGCTGACCGGCTGGAAAAGGCCGTGACCGATACGATCGAATCGGGAACGATGACAAAGGACCTGGCCATGATCACGACGGATGAACATCCGGACGTGGTGGATTCTCTTGGTTTTATCAGGGCCGTGAGAGCAAAACTGGACCAGGAAGCATAATAAAAAACATTAAAGGATGGTGAGTTCTTTTATCGATGGGACCTAACGGAAGAGCCGAATACTACAGAGCGATGAGAATGGGAGAGAAAGCGTCGAAAAGTGAACAGGCAAAAGGGCATTATCCCTATCTGCCTGCTCTGGACGGTTTTCTGCAGAATTCAGACGTCAAGACAGAGATCAGCCTGGGGCTTGTTGATATCCCGCTGGACCTGATCGTGGGAACAAAGACCGTCGGCCGTTCCAATGCATTCGCTCCTAATTTTATGCCGCTGATGCACGAGAAAAGCGAGTTCGCCATGAAGTGGGCCTCCGTCTATGATTATCAGGAGGAAGAGGGGATCACGGATCCCATCGTATGCTATGAATTCATGAACCGCTTCTATGTGCTCGAAGGGAATAAGAGAGTCAGTGTACTCAAATACCTGGGGGCTACGAGCATTGAAGGGCGCGTCACGAGACTGGTCCCCCACAGGTCAGATAATCCGGAAAACAGGATCTTCTATGAATTCATGGAGTTTTACCGGCATACACAGATCAATTACGTGTCCTTCTCGAAGGAGGGCAGGTTCGCATCCCTCACCCGTCTGTGCGGAAAGGGGCCTGACGAAGACTGGACAGAGGACGAGAGGAAGATCTTTGCCTCCAGGTACCAGCGCTTTCTGGAACTGTTCAGACAAAAGGGCGGAGACCAGACCGGAGTCACCCCGGCCGATGCCATGCTGTTTTATCTGTCCCTCTATTCCTATGACCAGATGGATGACAAGACGGAAACCGAGCTGACCAAAGAAGTGGAGCGCATCTGGGACGAGTTCTCCCTGCTCGATGTCTCCCCGGAACAGACATTGGTGCTGGATCCTGAAGAAAGTACGGATGCCGGCCTTTTCGCAAGGTTTTTCAAAAGGACCGGGACAAAGACGCTCAAGATCGCCTTCGTCCATATCCGATACACGAACCAGTCCGGCTGGGTTTACAGCCATGAACTTGGCAAGACCTATTTAGAGCAGACTTTCGGGAAGATGGTCTCCTGCCGCAGCTATTTTGTCGAGAACAGACAGCTGAGACAGACGGCCATTGAGAAGGCGATCAGTGACGGCGCCCATATCATTTTCACGACCAGCGCCCAGCTGCTCGATCCGAGCCTGAAAGCGGCGGTCGCCCATCCGGATGTCAAGATCCTCAACTGCTGTCTGAACAGACCGTATAAGAACATCCGCACCTACTACGGGCGCATGTACGAAGCAAAGTTCCTCGAAGGCATGATCGCGGGGGCCATGGCTGATAATGACAAAATCGCTTACTGCGCGGATTATCCGATCTTCGGAGCGATCGCCAGCATCAATGCATTTGCCAGGGGGGCCGCGATGACCAATCCCAGGGCAAAGATCTATCTTAGCTGGCTTTGCGAGAATAACAGCGATCCGGATAAACTGATGCATGAGAATGACATCCATATCGTTTCTGACCTGGACACCTTCCGGCCAGGTACCGGTTCGAGAAGATACGGGCTGTATGATATCCGGAGCGAGACCTTTGAGAATCTGGCTGTCGCCATATGGAACTGGGGAAAGTTTTATGAAAAGATCATCCGTGACATCCTGTTCGGGAACTGGAACGGACCGGATTCCAAGAAACGCCCGGCCATGAATTACTGGTGGGGGATCTCGGGTGAGATCGTCGACCTGATCCTTTCGAGGAAGCTGACGCCGGGACTGGCCGAGCTGATCTCCATGGTGCGCTGGCAGATCAGCATGGATCTGTTTCATCCCTTCGGCGGTCCGATCTTCAAACAGAACGGGATCGTGACGGGAGACGAGCACAGCGTTCTTTCGCCGGAAGAGATCATATCCATGGACTGGCTGGCGCAGAATGTTGTCGGTTCGATCCCCGATCCGTCGAAGATCAATGAAGCAGCCAAAGAGCTGATCTCCCTTCAGGGGATCAATACCGCAAAGGAGAAGATATGAAGATCCTTGCGATCTCTGATGTGCCTTCAAAGGCTCTGTGGGATTTTTTTGATAAGAGCAGACTGGAGGGGGTCGACCTGATCCTTTCCTGCGGAGATCTGCCCGCTGCCTACCTTTCCTTCCTGGTGACGCTGGGCCCCTGCCCGGTATTCTATGTGCCGGGGAACCATGACAAGGGTTACCTTAACAAACCTCCGGAGGGATGCGTGTGCGTGGATGATCAGATCGTTCAATACAACGGGGTCAGGATCCTGGGCCTGGGCGGATCCATGCGCTATAACAGCTCCACCTACCAGTATACAGAGAAAGAGATGGAAAAACGGATCCGGAAACTGCGCTTCCAGCTTTTCCGGAAAAAGGGATTTGATATTCTCCTGACCCATTCGCCGGCCAGGGGAGTGGATGACGCGGAGGATATTCCCCATCAGGGATTCGAATGCTTCAACACGCTGATATCCAGGTATCACCCAAAATATATGGTGCACGGACATGTTCATATGAACTACGGTATGAATATCCCCAGGACAGTCTCTGTCGGGGAGACGACCGTTGTCAATGCCTATGAGCGCTGTTTTATTGATTATTAAAGAACTGGCCTGGACTTTCAGTCTCCGGCCAGTTCTTCCCATTTTTCATATAGTTCTTCCAGTCTTGCAGTAAGAGAGTCTTTTTCCCGCACGAGGGCGGCACATTTTTCCGGATCCGAATAATTCTCCTCCAGAGTCAGGAGGTCATCGATCTGCGCCTGCCGCACTTCACATTCATTGATCTCGTCCTCGGTCTTTGCCAGGTCATTTTTCCGCTTCCGCTCCCTGGCCTGCATTTCCTTTTCCTGCTCCCATTTGCGCTTCGAATCGGTGACCGTATCCGCAGCGGCGGGGGAGATCGTCTCCGGCCCGAGGATCTTCCGTGTCAGGTCATCCTTTTTCTCCAGGTAATAATCGTAATTGCCGGAATAGCTGATCAGGGTGTTTCCGGTCAGGTCAAGGATCCTCGTAGCCGTCTGGTTGATGAAATAGCGGTCGTGGGAGACATAAAACACTGTTCCGGAATAATTGACGAGGGCATTCTCAAGGATCTCCCTTGAGAGGATATCCAGATGGTTGGTCGGCTCATCCAGGATCAGGAAATTAGCGTTGGAGAGCATCAGACGGGCAAGGCTGACACGTCCCCGTTCACCGCCGCTCAGGTCACCGATCCGCTTGAAGACGTCATCACCGGTAAAAAGGAACGCTGCCAGGACATCCCGAATCTGGGTGTTCGTCATATCCGGGTAGTCGTCGGAGAGCTGTTCAAACAGCGTTTTTTCACTGTCCAGCAGCTGGTGTTCCTGGTCAAAGTAGCCGATAAACACATTGGTTCCGAGCGCAACGCTTCCCTCATCGGCCGGGGTAAGACCGGTGATGATCTTTAAAAGAGTGGTCTTTCCTGTCCCGTTGCTGCCGATCAGGGCAACTCTCTCCTGGCGCCTGATCTCAAGATCCAGATGGCTAAAGAGAACGCTGTCGAAGGATTTGGAAAGATCTTCCACCTTCAGGACATCGCGTCCGCTGCGGATGGCCGGTGTGAGCGTAAGTCTCATGGCATCATCCGCATCCTGCGGTTTTTCCAGCCGCTCGATCCTGTCAAGCATTTTCACGCGGCTTTCCGCTCTTTTGATGGATTTCTCGCGGTTAAAGGATCGAAGACGCGTGATGACCTCCTCCTGGTGGCGGATCTGAGCCTGCTGGTTTCTCCAGGCTCTGAGAGCGGCATCCCGCTGCTGTTTTTTCAGCTCCGCGTATTTGGTATAGTTTCCCTCAAATACGCTGACTTTCCCGGATTCGATCTCAATGATCTTTGTGGCGATGCGGTTGATGAAATAACGGTCATGGGACACGATCAGCACGGCGCCCGGATAACCGGAAAGGTAATTTTCCAGCCAGGCCACGGAATTCATGTCCAGGTGGTTGGTGGGCTCGTCGAGAAGGATCAGGTCGGGGGAGGAAAGCAGCAGCTTTCCGAGGGCGATCCTGGTCTTTTCACCGCCCGAGAGGGTGCCGCAGCGGCGCGAATGATCCTCCGGGGAGAAACCGAGTCCCTTCAGAACCCCGATGATCTCACTCCTTGCCTGGTATCCGTTTCTCTGCTCAAATTCGACCTGCATCCGGTGATACTGGTCCATCAGTACCGGGAGAGACTCTTCGGAGGCCGCGGAGATGGAACTCTCCATGTCACGGAGCTTATCTTCAAGCTCAAGGACATCCCGGAGCGTATCTTCCATTTCTTCAAGGATCGTAAGTTCATCACGGATCATTTTTTCCTGGGCGAGATATCCGAAAGTCGAATCTTTGGAAAAAGTGACGGTTCCGTTGTCCGGGGTCAGTTCCCCGGCGATCATCCTGACCAGAGTGGTTTTTCCGGCACCGTTGATCCCGACGATGGCTGCTTTTTCATGTTCCCTGATCCCGAATGAGGCGCGGGAGAAGATGACATTGTCTCCGTAGGATTTTCCAAGGTCATGACAGGAAAGAATCATCTTTCGTCTGCTCCTTTCAACTTATAATGCACTTTTCTTATTATAGTTTGGAAAAGCCAAAAACACAAAGGGTTTTCACCTCCCGGAGGACGCCGGTTGACTTTGCCGTGGGAGAAATTTATAATAATAGGAAAAAAAACCCAGGAACAACCAGTCATTACGGAGGAAGGTACGATATGGAACAGAGATATATCTCTCCCGCAGTGATCACCAGGCTGCCCAGGTATTATCGTTATCTCAATGATTTGATGGATAAAGGAACCGAAAGAATCTCATCGGCTGACCTGAGCCGGATCATGAATGTGACGGCATCCCAGATCCGCCAGGACCTGAATCATTTCGGAGGTTTCGGACAGCAGGGCTATGGCTATAACGTGCCTCATCTCTACCAGGAGATAGGCCGCATTCTCGGGCTTGAACATGAGCATGCCATGATCATCATCGGAGCCGGCAATCTGGGCCGTGCCCTTGCAAATTATGTTAATTTTGAGCGGCGCGGATTCCGCATCATCGGAGTCTTTGACAAAACCGACCGTCCGGGCGATGAAAGCATACGCGGACACCGGATCATGGGGACGGATAAACTTCCGGAATTCATCAGTAACAACCGGGTCGATATCGCGGCGCTGACGCTTCCGAGCGAGGGGGCCAGAAAAGTGTGTCCCATACTGACAGAGGGCGGCATAAAAGCCATATGGAATTTTGCCCACACTGACCTGGATGTCCCGGAAGGCGTCGTAGTCGAGAATGTTCATCTTTCAGAGAGCCTTATGAAGCTTTCCTATGCGCTGCACGCTGATGAGAACAGGCAGGACTGAAACAGGCTGAAAGGAACCTATATGCTTAATATATGCAATGCAGGGCAGGTGCGCAGCGCTGACCATAAAGCGGTGGAGGAATGGGGAATCCCGTCAGCCGTGCTGATGGAAAGGGCAGCTCTTGGCCTTGCCGGAGCTGTCACGGCCCATTACCCGAAAGAAAGCCGGATCCTGGTTGTCGCGGGCTCCGGAAACAATGGCGGAGACGGATTTGCCGCCGCAAGACTTCTGCGCCAGCTTGGCTGGGAGGCGGAAGTTTTTTTTGCCGGAAACCATTCCTCAATGAGCGTCGACTGCGCTCTCCAGGAACAGATCTGGCGCCGTATGGGCGGGGAGGTTTTGGAAGGAGAGCTTCCGGATCCCGACAGATTTGACGTTATCATCGATGCCCTGTTCGGCACCGGTCTGTCAAGGCCTCTGGAAGGAGCCTTCCATGATCTGATCAACAGGATCAACCGCTCCGGAAAGAAGGTCGTGAGCGCGGACATCCCTTCCGGGATCAGCGCGGACACGGGCGCAGTGATGGGATGCGCTGTAAAAGCTGATCTGACGGTCACTTTTTCCTGCCTTAAAACAGGACTTGCCGTATTTCCGGGAAGAGAATACTGCGGTAAGGTGCAGATCTGTCCGGTGGGAAATGAGGACCTTCTTCGTCCCTTTGCTTTTTCTCTTGAAGAGGAGGATATTAAGGAACTGCTCCCGCCAAGAATAAGAAGGTCCAACAAGGGAACTTACGGCAGAGTCCTTCTGATCGCGGGAAGCTCGGTCATGCCCGGGGCCGCGTTTTTGTGTGCCCGCTCGGCCATGCTTTCCGGCTGCGGGCTGGCGGAGGTATTTACCCAGGAGAGTGTAAAGACCATACTGGCGGGGAGGGCGCCGGAGGCAGTCTATACTGTGCGTTCATCCGATGACGATCCCGACGCAGCCAAAGACCTGGCCCTGCTGTCCGGAGCGCTTTTGCGGGCAAAAGCGGTATGCGTCGGACCGGGCCTTGGACAGGGGATATTCACGGAGGCAGCAGTCTCAAGGACACTTGAATGTGAGGATAAATGTGTGGTCGCAGATGCCGACGCACTGCGTGCGAGGTGCTTTACCTCCTGTGCGGACAGAAGAAGATCGCCTCTCATCATCACGCCGCATCCCGGAGAGATGGCTCATCTGACCGGAAAGAGCATTGATAAGATCATGGCGGATCCGGTCGGGACCGCGGTTGATTATGCGAAAACGCATCATCTGATCTGTGTGCTCAAGGATGCGTCCACCGTCATTACGGACGGAAAAAGAATATTTCTCAACCGTTCGGGCTGCGACGGGATGGCCAGTGCCGGTTCAGGCGATGTGCTTACCGGAATGATCGCTTCGCTGGCAGCCCAGGGTATGGAACCGTTCATGGCCGCGGCTTTGGGCGTCTTCGTTCACGGGCTGGCAGGGGAAGCTGCGCAGCGTAAGCTCGGGGCAAGGAGCATGGGCGCCGGGGATCTTGCAGAAAATATACCGGAAATACTGAAGAATTACTGATCGCATGGAGGAAGACAGAGTGAATGGCGGAAACAGCAGATTGTCTGCTTTTATTGATCTGGATGCGGCGGCTTTCAATTTTGAGATGATGCACCGCAAACTCCGGGAAGACACCAAAATGTGCGCGGTCGTCAAGGCCGACGGTTATGGACACGGAGCCGAACAGATAGCACTGATGGCTCAGAAGTATCCTTATATATGGGGCTTTGCTGTGGCCACCGCTTCGGAAGCCGCCGCACTCCGCAAAGCCGGTATCACGAAGAGCATCCTCGTCCTGGGGTGCATCTTCCCCGAAGATCATGAGACTGTCATTGAAAACGGGATCAGCACAGCCCTGTCGGACATGCTCTCGGCCAGGGAACTTTCGCAGGCCGCCTGCCGGCTTAAAAAGAAAGCCATTGTCCACATTGCGGTCGATACCGGTATGTCAAGGATCGGATTTTCCCCGGATGACGAGGGAGCGGATCTGGTAAAAGAGATCAGCCTGATGGAGGGGATCCGCCTGGAGGGAGCCTTCACCCATTTCGCCAGAGCGGATGAGAAAGACAAGTCCATCGCCCTGGCGGCCTATGAACGGTTCGTCACTTTTCTCGAAAAACTGGAGGAGAGAGGGGTGTCCATCCCTCTGCGCCACTGCTCCAACAGTGCCTCCATTCTTGAGCTTCCCCAAGCCCACCTGGATATGGTCAGGGCCGGGATCTCTATCTACGGGATCTATCCATCCGATGAGATGGACAGGCAGATCAGCCCCTTAAAGCCCGTTATGAGTCTGAAGAGCCATATCAGCGCGCTCAGGACCATCGGGAAAGGAACATCGGTCAGCTACGGCGGGCTGTTTACCGCCACGAAGGATACGCGGGTGGCCACGGTCCCTGTCGGATATGCGGACGGCTATCCGAGAAGTTTAAGCTGCAAAGGGAGCGTGCTCATAGGCGGAAAGCGTGCCCCGATCCTGGGCAGGGTATGCATGGACCAGATGATGGTCGATGTGACGCATATTCCGGCGAAACTTCGCGATGAAGTGACGCTTCTTGGAAAGGACGGGGAGGATGAGATCACCATCTATGAGCTGTCTGAACTGAGCGGTCGGTTTCCGTATGAATTCGTCTGTGATATCGGCAGGCGCGCCGAGAGAGTCTATCTTTCGAAGTAAAGGGCTTTTTCTTGACGAAAACGGAAGATAATGTTATAGTCTTACAGAATATGCCCAAAATATAGGTATTCAGTCAAAGGAGTCGTTATGTCAGGACATTCAAAGTTCGCCAATATCAAACATAAAAAAGAGAAAAATGATGCCGCAAAAGGCAAGATCTTTACTATTATCGGACGCGAGATCGCGATCGCCGTCAAGGAGGGCGGTCCCGATCCTAACAATAACAGCAAGCTGCGCGATGTGATCGCCAAGGCTAAAGCCAACAACATGCCCAACGACACCATCGACCGCGGCATCAAGA
>DGTA01000035.1:0-7004 GCA_002394165.1 Lachnospiraceae bacterium UBA4348
ATCAGCGTATAGATGAAATTGGTGCAGCAGATACTGTTGAGATGATGATACAGTTCCATATCGGACGATGTCATCCACTTACGCAGAATAGAAAAGGGCAATACGCGGTGGATTTGGTTCATCCGTACAGATTGGTATTCGAGAAGAATGGCGACGAGATCCAAATAGCAAACATTTTGGAAATAGTCGATTATCATTAGAGGTCAAGATGACAAGTCAAGGAGGTAGCACTATGGTGAGAAGTCGCAGTTATATTGCAACGCCACCTGGGGCGACAATTAAAGAGCAGTTGAATGACAGAGGCATGAGCCAGAAGGAGTTTGCAGCCAGGATGGATATGTCTGAAAAGCATATCAGCAAGCTTATTAACGGTGAGGTGCAGCTTACACCGGAGACCGCTGTTAGATTAGAGATGGTTTTAGGTGTTCCGGCTAAGTTCTGGAATAACCTTGAAGCAATCTACAGAGAGAAGATTATTAAGGCAGAAGCAGAAAATGCGATGGATGCTGATGCTGAAATGGCCAAAAAATTTCCTTATAGCGAGATGGCCAAATTCGGATGGGTACCGGAGACTAGAGAAGCGAAGGAGAAGGTTGTCAATCTGAGGAAATACTTTGAGGTTGTCGAACTTTCACTTCTTGGGAGTGAGCAGATTACGAGAATTGCCTGCAGACGTCTGGCAATAACAGAAAAAAGTGATCTGGCATTAATGGCATGGGCACAGGAGGCAAAGATTAAGGCGCGTGGTATCCAAACCGCTCCGATCAATATCAAAGGTTTGATTTCTGCTATGCCAGAGATAAGAAAAATGACGGTTCTTAAACCTAATGAATTCTGTCCTCAGATCAAGAAATGTCTTGCGGACTGTGGAATAGCTTTAGTATTTCTGCCGCACCTTAAAGGTTCATTCCTTCAGGGGGCTTCTTTTATGGACGGGAACAAGATTGTTGTAGGGCTCACTGCCAGAGGTAAGGATGCTGACAAGTTTTGGTTCAGCCTGTTCCATGAACTTGCGCACATCGCTCTTGGTCATATAGGGCAGTCTAATGGTACATCTGAAGATGATGAGAAAGCAGCGGATAAATGGTCGGGTGATACACTTATTTCGTCTGATGATTTTGAAGCATTCAGAGAGGAAAGAGATTATTCAGAGAGAAGAGTACTCCAATTTGCAAAAGCTCAAGGAATTGCTCCGGGGATAGTAGTCGGGAGAATGCAATTGGAAGGAATGATCAAGTACAGTATGTTGAATAATTTGAAAGAGAAATATGAAATAGCTGTATAAAGGATATATTCAAAAACGCGTAGGCAAAAACTGAATCAGGCTGATTCAGTTTTTGCCTACGATTGTTGCCTTTATTCCCTGGGTACGCAACCATTACTACCACCATTACTACCGTAATCTAAACCGACTGGTATAACGCCCTGAAAAACTACAGGGAACGAAACCATTTGAGCTTCGAGAAAACACTGTAAAACAGGGGGCGTTGATTTGCACAAGCAGGGAAAAAAGCCAGCCGCAAATTATTCGGCTGGCTTTTCAAAACAGAAAACTGTCTCAAGAAAGGTATTATGATTTTGAGGGCAGAGAACAGCGCACTCACTCCGCCTCTGCACCGGCATCCTGCGCCTGAGCCTCCGGTGCGGGCTCCTGGCTGAGATTCTGGCTGATCCCGAAATGGAAGGTGGCATCTCCCTTAAAGGAGAAATTCCCGCCGCGTACGGCAGCGATGCCGGCGATGATGAACATCACCAGAATGATAACGCCGCCCATGATGATAAGTGGCTTGAAGCCGCTTTTCCTTGCAGGCGCCGGAGCTGCAGGCTCCGAAACATGGCCGGCCTGCGCCGCTGTCATTTTATTGAGCATTTCTTCTGTGAAATCAAAGGCCGCTCCGCAGTTCGGGCAGGCAGGCAGAGCACCGCCCTTCCAGATGATCTTTGAGGCTGTTTTACAATAAGGGCAGGTAAGGCTGAGCGTTTTTCTGGCTTCTTCTGCCTGTTCTTTTTCTTTTTTCCGGTCAGAGAGCACCCATTTGGCAAGGCCGACCGCATCATGAAAATCATCTTCGAAAGACATCATGCCGAATTCCTCCACATACGGACCGTTTTTGTGCGGTCCACAAAACTGCTAAAAGTATAACAGATTCGGAGGGGTAAGAAAAGCGTTTATGACAGGGGCAGGTTCTGTGTCAGCGGCCGCTGACAGAACCGTCCCCTGTCATAAAATCTTCGGATGTGATATAGTAAAGCTGTCCGGACTGACAATGCGGTGGAGGAGGAAAAGATGAGACTGTTTATCGCCGTTGACCTGGCTGACAATATGAAAAAGTCGCTGGTGGGAACGCTTCACGAGCTGAAGAAGCAGGGGATCGCCGGTAGTTATGTGCCGATGCAGAATTTTCATGTGACGCTCGCTTTTCTGGGCGAGGTGAAGGACCCGGAGGAGGTCAGGAGGGTGATGGATTCGCTGGAGGCGGAGTCCTCGCGCATGTCGTTTGACGGATACGGGTTCTTCGGCGACTCGTTCTGGATCGGGATCAAGACTAACCAGAAGCTGAAGAAATACGCGGCAGACCTGAAAAAGGCACTCACGCAGGCCGGCCTGCCCTGCGACATGAGCAAGTTTGAGCCGCATGTGACTCTCATCCGAAAGCACAAAGGCCCGCGGCCGGCTCTGACGAAGGTGCCGCCTGAGGATATGATGGTCAAAAAGATCTCGCTGATGCGTTCCGACTTCAAGGACGGGAAGCGGGTGTATAAGGAAATCTGCTCGGTGAGGGCAAAATAACAGACAGACACGGCGGAGGCAGAAATTTGAAATATTCTTTTAATACGAGAGTCAGATACAGTGAGATCGGGGTGGACGGGCGCTTAACGCCCGGTGCCCTGATCGATTATTTTCAGGATACGGCCACGTTCCAGTCGGAGGATTACGGGATCGGGCTGGATTATATGAGGCCGTTCCATTATGCCTGGATCCTGGCGTCATGGCAGATCGACATGCTGCGCATGCCCTCTCTGGGTGAGGAGGTCGTCTCCACCACCTGGGCGTACGGCTTCGAGAAGTTCTACGGGTACCGCAATTTTACACTGACCGGTGAGGACGGGGAGCTGCTGGCGAGGGCAAACAGTGTCTGGGTGCTGATGAACATGGAAAAGCAGCGTCCTGTAAAGGTGGATCCGCTCATGCTGGAAAAGTACGGGACCGAGGCGAAGATCGAGATGGAATACGCGCCGAGGCATATCCTGCTTCCCGAGGGAGGGGAGGGACAGCCGCCGATCGTGATCGAATCCTTCCATTTAGATACGAACCGGCATGTCAACAACGCCCGGTACGTGGAGCTGGCCCTGGGCTGCCTGCCGGAGGCTTTTGAGTTTTCCCGGATGAGGGTGGAGTACAAAAAACAGGCGCTGCTGGGGGATGTGCTCATCCCGGTGATCAGTCGCGGCGGTGAGGCGGTGACGGTGACGCTTTCGGACGAAGAAAAAACACCGTACTGTATCGTGGAATTATCTTAAATACGGAAAAGGGGACGGAAAGACAGATGCTGAGATTAGGAGAAAAACAGGAACTGGTGATCACCCGCCAGGTTAATTTCGGGGTGTATCTCGCCGCAGAGGATGATCCGCAAAATGACGTGCTGCTGCCGGGCAAGGAGGTCCCGGAGGGAGCAAAGAAGGGGGACTCTCTGGAGGTCTTCCTTTATAAAGATTCGTCGGACCGGCTGATCGCCACCGTGCGGGAGCCGCTGCTGACGCTTGGAAAGACGGGCCTGCTGACCGTGAAGGAGACCGGAAAGATAGGCGCTTTCCTGGACTGGGGCCTGGAGAAGGACCTGCTGCTGCCGTTTCATGAGCAGACGAGACGGGTGCGGGAGGGCGAGCAGGTGCTTGCGGCTCTTTATATCGATAAGAGTAAAAGACTCTGCGCGACGATGAATGTCTACCCGTATCTTCATGTCAACGCGCCTTACCAGATCGGCGACATGGTTCACGGGCGCATTTATGAGACCAGCGAGAATTTCGGGATCTTTGTGGCCGTCGATGACAGGTACCAGGGACTGATCCCGAAGCGGGAGGCTGCCGGGGAGTTTCCCATCGGCGAGGTGATCGAGTGCCGCGTCACGAACGTGCGTGAGGACGGAAAGCTTGACCTGAGTGCAAGGCAGAAGGCTTACCTGCAGATGGATAAGGACGCGGAAGACATATTGAAGGTTATCGATGAGTTTGACGGGGTCCTGCCCTTTGACGATAAAGTGAGCCCGGAGGTGATCCGGAGGGAGTTTGGCCTGACCAAGAATGCTTTCAAGCGTGCGGTGGGAAGGCTGTTGAAGGAAGGAAAGGTGCAGATTCGGGACAAAAGGATCTACAAATTATGACCGGGTGGAAATGAACGCCAAGATCCGGACATTGTAATACTGCACAAAAATGAACACTCAAAACTGTGCAATCAGCACAAAACGCTAAAGTTTTCAAAGCCCCTTGCTTTTCCCCGGGAGATGGCCTATAGTGTGGTCCGTACCCAAGGAATAGAAAGGAGTGATTGTTCATGAAGATGTGGAACATCACAGATATCGATGGTTTATTTAAAGTGATCGACAGGTGCAGCGGCAAGGTGGAACTGGTTACCGACAATGGCGACCGGCTGAACCTGAAATCAAAAATGTCACAGTTTGTTGCCCTGGCCAAGACTTTTTCCGGCGGAAAGATCGACGAGGTCGAACTGGAAACTCATGAGCCCGACGATGTGGTCCGGCTGATCAACTACATGATCGGCGGCGTGGCCTGATCCGGAAGATATAGATGGAATTGCCGACCGGCGTACCGTTTCAGAACGGCGCGCCGGTTTTTTGATTCGTGTCATACATACGGATGGTGTGGTATAATAAATTGGCTTCATCGCAGTGGGGGAGCATTCCGGCATCCCCGGCAGGAAAGCAGGAGAAAACACGGATGAATACACCAGAAAATATAAAATTTACACACCTTCACGTCCATACCGAATACAGTCTGCTGGACGGATCCAACAAGATCAAGGAGTATGTGAAGCGCGTGGCGGAGCTGGGGATGGACAGCGCGGCCATCACCGACCACGGGGTGATGTACGGGATCATCGATTTTTATAAGGCAGCGAGAGCGGCCGGGATCAAGCCGATCCTGGGCTGTGAGGTCTACGTCGCCCCGGGATCGCGCTTTGACCGGGAGGCCGGCAGGGGAGACAATGAGGACCGCTATTATCATCTCATCCTGCTTGCGGAGAATAATAAGGGCTATGCTAACCTGATGAAGATCGTCTCGGCGGGTTTCGTGGACGGCTTCTATTACCGTCCCCGCGTGGACAGGGAGATCCTTGAGAAATATCATGAGGGGATCATTGCGACCAGCGCCTGCCTGGCGGGCGAGGTGCAGAAGCTTCTCACCAGGGGCTTCTATGAGGAGGCGAAAAGCGCGGCTCTCGAGCACGAGCGGATCTTCGGTAAAGGGAACTATTTTCTGGAGCTCCAGGACCACGGCATTCCCGCGCAGCGCATGATCAATCCGCAGCTGGTGAGGATGAGCCGGGAGACCGGCATCGGGCTGGTGGCCACGAACGATGTGCACTATACCTATGCCGAGGATGCGGACGCCCATGATATCCTGCTGTGCGTGCAGACGGGCAAGACTGTGAACGATGAGGACCGCATGCGCTATGAGGGCGGCCAGTATTATTTAAAGACGCCGCAGGAGATGGCGGCGCTTTTTCCCTATGCCCCGGAGGCGCTGGAAAATACGGTAAAGATCGCCGAAAGGTGCAATGTCGAGATCGAATTCGGCGTCACCAAGCTGCCCGTTTACGATGTGCCCGCGCCATATACGGCCTGGGAATACCTGAACAAGCTGTGCAGGGAAGGGCTTGAGGAGCGCTACGATCCGGTGACGGATGAGCTCAGGGAGCGGCTTGACTATGAGCTGGGCGTTATAAAGCAGATGGGATATGTGGAGTATTTCCTGATCGTCTGGGACTTCATCCACTATTCGAGGGCTCATGGGATCATGGTCGGCCCGGGGCGCGGCTCCGCCGCCGGTTCGCTGGTCTCGTACTGCCTGGGGATCACGAAGCTCGATCCCATCCGCTACCAGCTGCTGTTCGAGCGGTTCCTGAACCCCGAGCGCGTGTCCATGCCCGATATTGACGTGGACTTCTGCTTCGAGCGCCGCGGTGAGGTCATCAACTATGTGATCTCCAAATACGGGAAGGAGAACGTGGCCCAGATCATCACCTTCGGAACCATGGCGGCCAAGGGCGTCATCCGAGATGTGGGCCGGGCGATGGACCTGCCGTACTCGCTCTGCGATTCGGTGGCCAAGATGGTCCCGGATGAGCTGGATATCACCATCGATAAGGCTCTCGAGAAAAACAAGGAGATGAAGACGCTCTACGAGAGCGATGAGCAGATCCGCCTGCTGCTGGATATGTCCAGGCGGCTGGAGGGACTGCCCCGGCATACCTCCATGCACGCGGCCGGCGTGGTGATCTGCCGCAACGCCGTGGATGAGTATGTGCCGCTCTCGAGGGCGGCGGACGGCTCGCTCACGACGCAGTTTACGATGACAGCCCTGGAGGAGCTGGGCCTTCTTAAGATGGACTTTTTAGGCCTGCGCACCCTTACGGTCATCCGCGACGCGGTGGAGAACATCCGGCAGAGAACGGGCGTGACTCTGGATATGGACCGGATCAGCTATGAGGACAGCGCCGTCTTTGACTCGCTCGCCACCGGCCGCAATGATGGCGTGTTCCAGCTGGAGAGCGGGGGCATGAAGTCGTTCATGAAGGAGCTCAAGCCCCGCAGCATGGAGGACCTGATCGCAGGGATCTCCCTGTACCGGCCCGGCCCGATGGATTTCATCCCCGCCTATATCCGCGGCAAGAACCATCCGGAGCAGATCACGTATGACTGCCCGCAGCTGAGGCCCATCCTGGAGGCCACCTACGGGTGCATCGTCTACCAGGAGCAGGTCAT
>DGTA01000035.1:7055-10737 GCA_002394165.1 Lachnospiraceae bacterium UBA4348
AGGAGCAGGTCATGCAGATCGTGCGCGACCTGGGCGGTTATTCGCTGGGGCGCAGCGACCTGGTGCGAAGGGCCATGTCCAAGAAGAAGGCTTCCGTCATGCAGCAGGAGCGGAAAAACTTCGTTTACGGCAACGAAGAGGAGGGCGTGCCCGGCTGCCTGGCAAACGGGATCTCCGAGGGGGTGGCCAACAAGATCTTCGACGAGATGACGGATTTTGCCAGCTACGCATTCAACAAGAGCCATGCGGCGGCCTACGCGGTGGTCTCCTACCAGACGGCCTATCTCAAGCACTATTATCCGCGGGAGTTCATGGCGGCGCTGATGACGTCGGTGATCAGCAACCCCGCCAAGGTGGCCGGGTATATCCTGACCAGCCGCGCCATGGGCATCAACATCCTGCCACCCGACATCAATGAGAGCGGGATGGCCTTCACCGTCACCGATGAGGGCATCCGTTATTCGCTGTTTGCGATCAAGCGGGTCGGCGGACCGCTGATCGAGGCGATCGTGCGTGAAAGGGAAAGCGCTGGTCCGTTTACGGATCTTCGCGGCTTCCTCGAGCGGATGAGCGGAACGGACCTGAACCGGCTCGCCATCGAGAACCTCATCAAGGCCGGAGCCCTCGACTGCCTGGGCGGCAACCGCCGGCAGCTGATCATGGCTTATCCGCAGGTGATGAGCGCCGCGGCGAAGCAGCGGAAAAACGCGGTCACGGGCCAGATGACGCTGATGGATCTTTTCGGCGGCGAGGACCGCGACAGCTTTAAGGTGACCCTGCCCGATGTGGATGAATTTCCCAAGGAGCAGCTCCTGGCGTTTGAGAAGGAGGTGCTGGGCATCTATATCAGCGGACACCCGCTGGAGGAGTATGAATCTCTCTGGAAGAAGCACATCTCGGCCACGACCGGGGACCTGATGGCTGATGAGGAGACCGGTAAGCCCAAAGCCGCGGACGAGAGCATCGTGACGCTGGGCGGCATGGTGGAGAATCCGACGGTCAAGTATACGCGCCAGAACAAAGCGATGGCCATCTTTCATCTGGAGGATCTGGTCGGATCGGTGGAGGTGCTGGTCTTCCCGAAGATCTTTGAGCGGTACGCGAACATCCTGAAGGAGGACGCGCGTATCTTTGTCAAAGGCAGGGTCTCCGTGGAAGAGGAGTCGGATGCGAAGCTTCTCGCCCAGGAGATCACGCTTTTCGATGATCTGCCCCGCGATATCTGGATCCGCTTCGAGAAAATGGCGGATTATGAGAATGCGGCGAAGGGACTTGGGGAGCTGATCAGCGGCAGTGACGGCCGGGACCGGGTGGTGATCTACGTCAATGAATCGAGAGCGGTGAAACGGCTGGGGGCCCGCTGGAGCGTGTCCGCCTCGCCCGATCTGATCGCCTCGCTCCAGGAGCGTTTCGGCCAGGATAATGTCAGGATCACCTGGTCCTGACTTTGGCGATTGTTTCTTGCTATCGGGCGGTATTTCTGGTTAAATAGAAGCAGCAAAGAAAATGCGTCGGCGCTCAGTCCTGCGGGATCTGACCCAACAGCGCGGCGGCTTGGTGAAAGAGGAGGAAAAGGTATGGCTCCCAAGATAAATACGATCGGTGTTCTGACCAGCGGCGGTGACTCTCCGGGCATGAACGCGGCGATCCGCGCGGTGGTGCGCAAGGCGATCTCCCAGGGGATGTCCGTCAAGGGTATCTTTCAGGGCTATAAGGGCCTGATCGACGGCGATATGAGAGATCTGACGGCCCGCGATGTTTCTGATACCATTGCGAAGGGCGGTACGATTCTTTATACTGCCCGAAGCCGGCAGATGCGCACTCCCGAGGGACAGGAGCAGGCAGCGCAGATGTGCCGCGACAACGGCATTGAAGGCCTGGTGGTCATCGGAGGAGACGGCTCCTTCGCCGGCGCCGGCAAGCTGGCCGAGCTGGGCATCTGTACCATCGGCGTTCCCGGGACGATCGACCTGGACATCGCGTGCACCGAGTATACGATCGGCTTCGACACCGCCATCAACACGGCGATGGAGGCCATCGACAAGGTCCGCGATACATCGACATCGCACGAGCGCTGCAGTATCATTGAGGTCATGGGCCGCAACGCCGGCCATATCGCGCTCTGGTGCAGCATCGCCAACGGCGCTGAGGATGTGCTCCTGCCCGAGAATTATGATTACAATGAGCAGGTGCTGATCGACAACATCATCCGCAACCGGAAGCGCGGCAAAAAGCACCACATCATCATCAATGCGGAGGGCATCGGCCATTCCAGCTCCATGGCGAGACGGATCGAGGCGGCCACCGGCCTGGAGACGCGCGCGACCATCCTCGGCCACATGCAGCGCGGCGGCAGCCCGACCTGCCGTGACAGGGTGTTCGGCTCCATGATGGGCGCCTACGCGGCGGACCTTCTCTCCGAGGGCAAGAGCAACCGCGTGGTCAGCTATTACCACGGCAAGTATGTGGACTTTGACATCCAGGAAGCGCTGGCGATGCAGAAGGAGCTTCCGGAATACATGCTGCGCGTGAACAAGGCGCTGACTGTATGATCACAAGCCGCGGGAACAGTGCCGTCCGGGGCGTGATCGCCCTGAACAAAAAATCGAAGGAACGGGATCAGAAGGGACTGTTTGTCATAGAAGGCATCCGCATGTACCGCGAGGTGCCGGAGGGAATGCTCCGCGAGGTCTATATCTCCGGGCGTTTCAAGGAAAAGCACCCCTCTTTCCGCCCGCCCGCCGGGGTCCGCTTCGAGGTGGTGGCGGACGATGTCTTCGAGACCATGTCCGACACTAAGACGCCCCAGGGCATCATCGCAGTCGTCTCAAAATTTCTGACAGGGGACGGTTCTGTGTCAGACTTTCTGACAGGGGACACTTCTCTGCCCGGGGCGGAGCCGCCGCTGATCGTGGCTCTGGAAAACCTGCAGGATCCGGGCAATCTGGGAACGATCTTCCGCAGCGCCGAGGCGGCGGGTGTGACTGGTATCCTGATGGATGCTGAGACATGTGATGTGTACAATCCCAAGGTGGTGCGCGCCACGATGGGAGCCATCTTCCGGGTCCCGTTTATAGTGACGTCTGATCTGAAGGGAGCGGTGGAGGCTCTCCAGCGGCAGGGAACGGCAGTTTATGCCGCCCACCTGAAGGGATCCGTACCCTACACGCAGCCGTCCTACCGGAAGGGAACCGTGTTCCTGATCGGGAACGAGGGGAACGGGCTGACGGATGAGATGGCCATGCAGGCCAATATGCGCATCCGCATCCCCATGAAGGGGAAGGTGGAGTCGTTGAACGCTTCCGTGGCGGCCTCCGTGCTGCTGTTTGAGGCAATGAGACAGAGAAACTGAGACTGCCGCATTCTCTATACTGAGGATGCGGCAGCTTTTTTTATTGTTTGGGGCGGCGCATGCAGCTTTTTATGCGCGAGGCAGAGCATGCAGCCTTTTTTATGTGGGCCGGACCATTCAGCCTTAATTACGGTTGCAGCGCATGGTAATTGTCATTGCGCCTGCCTTTTTGAAGGATTTTCGGACCGGATCACGAAAAAAAGCAGACGCAAACCGCCGGATCTATAAATGCAGCGGCTTTATGGCTGATGTGGATGCCAGAAAGGCGGCAAAATTACGGATATTTGAGCCGCACCCCAAAAAGTGGAGATAGAAATAACGTGTTATACT
>DGTA01000125.1 GCA_002394165.1 Lachnospiraceae bacterium UBA4348
AGGTTTTCAATCTGCGCTTCTTTCATGGAGCTTGTCGCCATGGCGGAAATGGCGTTCATCGCACTGTCGATCGTCTCCTGGGACGCCGTCTCCGCGGTAGCCGCCGTCTGAAGAAGTTCCAGAGCCTCATCTCGGGAGACCTGCCTTGTCAGCCTCGCCTCCGCAAAATACTCCGATGCGTTCGCCGGAACCTTCTCGGCATAGTTTGCATTGGCCAGCATCATCTCCTCGTCCTCGATGGCGACCCGTTCCGAATCAGCTGTCCCCCACCGACTGTTGTAGGACCAGTTCAGCGCTACCGCCGCACAGACGAACAGCAAGACGGCGACCATCGTGATGTTTCGTTTCCTGTTTTTCATATTGATCAGATACCTCCTCTGTTATTTCACCATTTTCAGAATTGTGATCCGTTCGGACCCGAAGCCAGTATATGACCCGATCGCATGTAAAATATCCAATTTGACTTTTGGATTCTCCGCGCCCTCGCAGGCCACGATCACGCCGGTCTCCGAGATCAGGATTCGCACCTCACCGACGCCGTCCGAGCAACTAAGGACCCGCTCCAGCGCCGTATTCATTTCCTCTTCCGTTGGGTCCAAGGCTCGCCCGGAAGGCAGGAGCATCAAGAATACGCCAAACGCAAGAATCAGAAGCGGATATTTGATGGCGTCGAGCTTTTTGAGGATGGCCTTTGTATCAATCACAGATTTCCACTTCCTGCCTTTCCTCCGGGATTCCCAGATCCTGTGTCAACATGGCGCACAGTTCGTCCTTCTGTCCCTCCCGAATCACGATCAGGGCGCGGTCCGGGACCCACAGGCCCTCGGTGTTCCATCTGACCGAGATGCGTACCGAGTCCAGAAGCATTCCTCTTTTCTCCGCCTGCTCCAAAACATATGCTGCGTACTCCCGCTCCATGACAAGCCGGTTGAGTTCATCCCGTGTTTCTGCCCCGCTGTAGACCAGTTCCTGTTCCTTCTCCCGATATTTTGCCAGTTCCAGACGGTAGACCTCCATGTTCTGGACGGAAAAGGGATGAAAGATCAGACCGAGAAGCAGCATAGTAATCAGTGTTTTCAACATCCGTTTCGCTCCGCCTTCCGGTACCAAGCATAAGGCTGTGCCGCCCATGACCGACAGGATACAGATGTCTCTGATACAGTCTCTCATCCCGGCATAAGCGCCCGGATCCCGGATGCAAGAGAAATGAGAAGCATTGCGCTGCAGCATCCTATCAGCGCAAGCAGCATGGAAAAGACCGTTCCCATGGAGCCCAGCAGTTTTGTCAGGTGGGATCCGGGCTGGAAATCCACAACCAGCGAAGTCAGCTTAAAGGCCATGGTTTTCACAAGAAGCAGCGTGACCGGGGCAAGGCAGAGCGCGCAGACCGCGATCAGAGAAAAAACGCCCGCCGAATTTCGTATGATCGCGGCGGCTGACAAAAACACGGACGCCGAATCAGACAAGATACCGCCCACGATGGGAAGCGATCTCGCTATGACCGTGCGGGCCGATTTTACGGCCAGCGCATCTGCGCTGCCGCTGATGAGGCCTGTCAGGGAGAGATAGGCACCAAATCCCAGCGTCAGTATCGTTAGCATACTGGTGATCCCCCATTTTGTCAGATTCATCAGCATTTGCAGAATGCTGTTTCCAAACAGGCTCTCACTGATTGCCAGGGCGAGATAAGCATAGATACAAGGAATGATCACCCGCTGGGCCATTGTGATCATCATGTCCATGGCCAGACAGGAGGCGCTGTATTTGGCCGGGGCGGATACGATCGCTCCGCTCGCAGCCGAGATCGTAAACACCACCGGAAGCGCCGCATGCGAATAGTCCGAGAGATGAAACATCGTATCACTTGCCTGCGAAAAGAGTGCATTGACATTGTCCGTCATAAGAAGCGCTGCCGTGCAGCAGCCGATTCGGTCGATCGTTTCCCGTATCGGAAGCACCGTACAAAGTCCGGACGCCACAGAAGAGAGCAGCGCAAGGCCGATCAGAGACAAAACGGTATTGTATTCCTCTTTTGCCCGTAGGTGCATCTGCTCTAAAAAGTGTGTCCACAGTCTCTGGAGCGCACCTTCCGCATCATAACTCCCATCCAGTTTCAGTTTTCCGATGATTTCTCGGCTCTCCTGTGGAAGAGCTTCCTCCATCCGATACGCGTCTCCCAGGATCTCCGTACTGTCTATGCCCTCGGCGTAGCAGGGAAAGGAGAACAGAGGGCAGAGAAGAAGAATTACAAGCACTTTTTTCACAGCAGTCCCCCTATTGTCGTCAGTATGTTCAGGATCAGCGGCATGGCGATCCCCATCGAGCAGACCGTTCCCAAAAGTTCCAGTGCCGAGGCGGAAGCGCTTTGTGCGGAATCTTTACACAGGTCCGAAGAGATTCTTGTCACAAAAGAGATGGCAACGCATTTCAAAATGGGATCCACATAGTTTTCTTTTCCGTGCATCATCGTCTTTACAGTGTCCGACAGATCCCGGATCCCGAAGGCATAGTTCCCCGCAGCAAAGAAGGCAAGTGTCACTGACATGATATTGATCAAAAGCGCCAATTCCGGGTTGGTCTTTCGAATCAGCAGTGCCATCAAATTTGCCAGCAGTATCGCGGCCGCCGTTTTGAAGAGCAAGTCCATTAGAATCCAAACAGAGTCTTGATCAGGGAGAACAATTCACTGATCTTTTGCACAACAACCATCAGCACAACGACCAGCGCGGTGATGCTTGTCATCAGGGCCTGTTCTTCCCTTCCCGACCGCTGCAGCAGAATATTCAAAACCGCAACAAGAATCCCGACAGCGGCG
>DGTA01000139.1 GCA_002394165.1 Lachnospiraceae bacterium UBA4348
CGACCAGAGGTATTGACGTCGGTGCAAAGAATGAGATCTACAAACTGATGAACCGGCTTGCTGCCGAGGGGAAATCAATTATCATGATCTCTTCGGAAATGACGGAGATCCTTCGAATGAGTGACCGGATCATCGTCATGTGCGAAGGAAAGAAGACAGGCGAGATCCCCATTGAAGAAGCTACGCAGGAAGCCATTATGGACAAAGCGACGCGTGATATCAAGTAAGGGGGAGAGAAAATGACCAAGAAAAAAACCATATTTTCCCAGGAAGTCATCGTCGCGATCGTTCTGGTGGGGCTGTATCTGATCTTCAGGACGATCAGTTCCGATTTCGGGAAATATACCACTTTCCTGAGCATGATGGACATTTCATATTATTATGTCCTGATGGCGATCGGAGTGGCCTTCCCGCTGATCACCGGCGGTGTGGATCTTTCGATCGGAACCGGCATGATCTGCTACGCACTGGCGGGTGGATTCCTGATCCGTAATTACAACTGCCCTACAGGCCTGGCGATCCTGGTATCCATTATGTTCGGCGTACTGATCGGCCTGTGCAACGGCGTGCTGATTTCCATCCTCGGACTTCCGCCATTTCTGGCGACGCTGTGCAACTGCATGATCACCAGAGGACTGGGGTCTGTCGTGACCGGATCATTCGCGGTGCCGTGGCCGACAGCGAAACAGCCGAACGGCTGGTTCCACATGATCTTTAAGATCACGACTGCCAGCAAGACCAAAATTCCCCTCGGCCTTCTGTGGATCGTGCTGCTGACGCTGCTGATGCAGTTCATTCTGGCACACACGAGGTTCGGCCGTTATACCATTGCCATCGGCTCCAACAAGGAAGCGGCCATATTGTCCGGCATCAACGTAAAGTTTTACCATGTAATGGTCTACGTGGTAAGCGGCCTGTTTGCCGGGATGGCTTCCATTGCTTACGCAGCGGTCATCAAGACCGTTCAGCCGGGCACAGGTGCCGGCATGGAGCTGGATGCGATCGGCGGGGCCATTGTGGGAGGTGTATCCGCCTCGGGCGGTTACGGAACTATTTACGGGACAGTGATCGGAGCCTACGTGATCATCTTCCTGAAACAGGGCCTGCCGTATATCGGCTTCAACGCCAATATGCAGCAGATCATCACAGGCCTGGTCCTGATCGGCGCTGTGTGTATTGATATCATTAAGAGAAAAGTGATCAAGTAATTTATTTTGAAAAAAATCACCTCTGTATCGGGGGATTTTTATACGGACCGGATACAGGATCCGGTTCCGGAAACTGTTTTCATTCGCAAAGGAGGAAAAAAGAATGAAGAAAAAAGTGTTGGCTATCCTGATGGTTGCATCTCTGGCTGTAGGCGCATGCGTTCCGGTATTCGCGGCTGAGAACCTTTCCGACACCACGGAAGGCGTTGCACAGTTCGAAGGACTGACTGCAAATGAAGCGTATGATTTCCAGATCGTTGTTAAATCCTTCCAGTCCACCTACTGGCAGGCAGCTTTGAAAGGTATGGATCAGGCAGCTGATGAACTGGGCGTTACCTACACCGCTCAGGGCCCCGCTTCCGAGTCTGACATCGCTGACCAGGTGAATATGCTCAACAGTGCTATCAACGGCTCTCCCGCCGGCGTTGGCCTTGCAGCCTGCGACACTTCTTCAGTTCTGGAGTCCCTGCAGGCAGCTGTTGACGCAGGTGTTCCGATCGTAGCATTCGATACCGGTATCGCTGATGCTCCGGAAGGCTCTGTTGTCTGCACCGTTGTTACCGACAACACCGCTGCCGGCGAAGTTGCTGCCGTCAACCTGTATGAAGCTGTCAAGGATCAGATCGGCGACGGCACCGTCCGTATCGGTGAGATCAACCAGGATAACTACGCTCTGAACATCCAGCAGCGCGGCCTTGGCTTCATCAACAAGCTGATCGAGCTGGCAGCAGCTGACGGCTACACCGTAGCAATGGAAGGCAACGAGTTCTATGTAAACGCTGCTGAAGGCGCTGTTGAAGGCGACGCTGACATCATCCTTGAAGTCCGTGTTCCGGCTCAGACCACCGTTGACCTCTGCTCCACAGAGGCCGGCACCATCCTTGATAAGGAAGACACCATTGCTGTATTCGGCTCCAACCAGACCGCTGCTGAAGGTCTTCTGGTTGCAAACGACAACCGCGAAGTTCTTGGCGACACTGTTGTCGGCGTAGGTTTCGACGCCGGTACCTCCATCAAAGCTGCTGTTGAAGACGGCACCTTCCTTGGCGCTGTGACCCAGTCCCCGCTGATGATGGGCTACTACTGCATCTATGCTTTGACTGCTGCCGCAAACGGCCAGGAGCTGATCGATGTTCCGACTGACGGTTACTGGTACAATGCCGAGAATATGGCTGATGAGAGCATTGCTCCGAACCTGTATGACTAATTACCTGCTGTGTGATCGGTAATGCTAAGGCATGAATTGTCTTAAATGAACAGCAGGGTGTCCCATGCGGGGCACCCTGTGATTGTTTTCCCACCGGCTTGGAGTGGCTCATTGCTTTCCCGGCTTAGTGGACTTACTGTTAATTTTGGCTTATGGAGGTTACTGGGATGGCTGATACTAGAAAACTGATCGGAGGACGCCCCGTGATTGGCATCCGTCCCGTCATTGACGGCCGCAAAGGCCCGCTGGATGTGCGCGGTTCCCTGGAAGAACAGACCATGGGAATGGCATTAAAGGCTAAAAAATTATATGAAGATAATCTTCGCTATTCGGACGGTACACCGGTAAAAGTCGTGATCGCTGATTCCACGATCGGCAGGGTTCGCGAGAGTGCCGCCTGCGCAGAGAAGTTTAAAAAAGAAGGCGTGGATATTACGCTGACGGTCACACCGTGCTGGTGTTACGGTTCTGAGACGATGGACATGGATCCTGCGACGATTAAAGGGGTGTGGGGCCTGAACGCGACCGAGCGGCCCGGTGCGGTTTACCTTGCATCTGTACTGGCGACGCATGCCCAGAAGGGGCTTCCGGCTTTCGGAATGTATGGTCATGAAGTGCAGGAAGCGGATGCGGAGGAGATTCCGGATGATGTGACGGAGATGCTTCTTCGCTTTGGCCGTGCAGCTGTGGCTGTGGCGTCACTTAGAGGAACATCCTATCTGCAGATCGGTTCTGTAACGATGGGTATCGGCGGTTCGATCATCGACCAGGATTTCATCGAGTCATATCTCGGGATGCGTGTTGAGTCTGTCGATGAAGTGGAAGTAATACGCCGCATGTCGGAAGGCATCTATGACGAGGAAGAGTATCAGAGAGCCCTTGCCTGGACAAAAGAAAAATGTAAAGAGTGCTTTGATAAGAATCCGGACTGGATCCAGAAATCCCGCGAGGTGAAAGATGAACAGTGGGAGTTCACGGTCAAGATGTATGTCATCATCAAGGACCTGATGCGCGGCAATGAGAAGCTGGCGGAGAAATTCCCCGAAGAAGCGCTCGGGCATAATGCCATTGCCGGCGGCTTCCAGGGACAGCGTCAGTGGACGGATTTCTATCCGAACTGTGACTATCCGGAAGCTTTCCTGGCTACTTCATTTGACTATGACGGCGCCAGGGAGCCCTATGTGCTTGCAACAGAAAACGATGTGCTGAACGGCCTTTGCATGCTGTTCCAGAAACAGTTGACCGGCAGGGCGCCGATGTTCTCCGATGTCCGTACCTACTGGAGCGGGGCTTCCGTAAAGAGAGTGACCGGTTATGACATTGAGGGTCATGCAAAAGACGCTGACGGTTTTATCCACCTGATCAACTCCGGGGCCTCCGCACTTGATTTTTCCGGTGTATGCCGGGATGAGGAAGGCAATGCCTGCTGCAAGAAGTGGTGGGAAGTGACTTCCGAAGATATCGACAAGATGGCGGCGGCGACCGAGTGGGCACCGGCTGACAACGGCTATTTCCGCGGCGGCGGCTATTCCTCCCGCTTTGTGACAAATGCGGAGATGCCCATTACCATGATGAGGCTGAACCTTGTGAAAGGTCTCGGACCGGTACTGCAGATCGCAGAGGGCTGGACAGTCGCTCTTCCGGATGAAGTGACGGATACACTGTGGAAACGTACGGATTATACCTGGCCCTGCACCTGGTTTACACCGCGCTGTGATCATAAGGAAGGCAGTCCGTTCAAGAGCGCCTATGATATGATGCGTGCCTGGGGCGCCAACCACGGATCTTCCGTATACGGCCATGTCGGCGCAGACCTGATCACATTTGCGTCCATGCTCAGGATTCCGGTATGCATGCATAACGTACCGGATGAGAAGATCTACCGTCCGGCTGCCTGGGGCGCATTCGGAATGGACAAAGAAGGCGCGGATTACCGTGCGTGCAAGAACTTCGGACCGCTGTATAAAGCTTATAAATGATAAGGAGACTGGATTATGTTAAAGAACATTCCTCCGATTATTTCGCCTGAACTTTTATCGGTTCTCAATGAGATGGGCCATGGTGACAGGATCTGCATCGGGGACGGCAATTTCCCGGGTTCTTCTGTGGCGGCGGCGGAAGGTGCGATCCTTCTGCGTGCTGACGGACACGGTGTTCCCGAGCTTCTGGATGCCATTCTTCAGCTGATTCCGCTGGATGAATATGTGGATACGCCTGCGATGGTCATGCAGGTCACCCCGCAGGATGCGGGACTGAAGGTGCCGATCATCGACGAGTATAAGGAGATCGTTGCCAGGTACGACGAGCGCGGCGGCGCTGCATTTGGTTCCTATGAGCGATTTGAATTTTATGAGCAGGCGAAGAAATGCTACTGTATCATTCAGTCCGGAGAGACAGCGATCTACGCGAATATCATCCTGCAGAAGGGTGTCGTGAAATAGGAGAGAGACAGCTATGTTGATGAAGACTGCCAGAGAGCAGATCGTTATTTACGGAAACCGGATGATCACCGACGGACTGACTGTGGGTACGGCCGGAAATATCAGTGTTTATGACCCTGAAACCGGGTATATGGCCATCAGCCCGTCCGGAATCCCTTATGCGGATACCCGGCCGGAAGACATTGTGATCATGGACCTGCACGGAAATGTTGTGGAGGGAGACAAAAAGCCTTCCAGTGAGTTTTTGCTTCACAGTGCCTTTTATCTGGCGGATATCGGTGCGCAGGCAGTTGTGCATGCACATTCCATGTACTGTACGACACTTGCCTGTATGGGAGAGCCGCTGCGTTCGACCCATTATGCGATCGCGGAAGCCGGCATCGATATCCTTCCCCTGGTACCTTATCACACTTTCGGAACTCCGGAACTTGCACAGGCAACTGCAAAAGCCCTGAAGAGCGGAGGCAGAGGAGTCATCCTGGCCAACCACGGCATGTGCGCCAGCGGTGCCTCATTAAAGAACGCCTACGGACTGGCTCTTACCATGGAATGGTGTGCGCAGGTACAGTGGCGCTGCATGTGTACGGGAAAGATGAACGTACTGAGCAAGGAAGAGATGGACGTGGCGCTGGAGCATTATAAGACTTACGGGCAGGCTAAAAGCGAGGGAAGCCCCGTGAGCGGATATAATGGATAAAATCAGGAGACCAGGCGCTTTCAGGCGCTTTAGCTAAGAAGCAGAGACACCGGTTTTGCCGGTGTCTCTGACTTGATTTGGCAGGTGGAGATTTGGAAAGGAACATAAAAATGGGCAATTATTATCTTGCCGTTGATCTTGGCGCTTCCGGCGGAAGACTGATCGGCGGCAGCGTGAAAGATGGTCATCTTGTTCTTGACGAGATTCACCGGTTCGAGAATGGAATGATCAAGGTCGACGGGTCTTTATGCTGGGACTACCATCACCTTTTTTCTGAAATTCTGGAAGGCTTGAAAAAGTGCTCGGAAAGAGGACTAAAGCCTGTCAGCATCGGAATTGACACATGGGGTGTGGATTATGTGCTGACGGACGAAGACGGGAACGCACTCGGTCTTACTTACGGGTACCGTGACAGCAGAACGGAAGGGATGGACCGGAAGCTCGAAGAATATCTGTCACATGAGGAACTTTATAAAAGAACGGGGATTCTGAAAGCTCAATATAACACGATCTACCAGTTGATGGCGGATAAAACGCTGCGGCCGGAGATCCTGTCCGAAGCACAGCATCTGATGATGGTCCCGGATTATCTGAATTATCTCCTGACCGGCGTGATGAAATGCGAGTATACAGAAGCTTCCACGACCCAGCTTCTTCTGAAAGGGAAAAAAGAGTGGGATTACGAGCTCATCCGTATGCTCGGATATCCTGAAGAAATATTCCTTCCGATCATTTCGCCGGGAACTTTCATCGGGAAAGTAAAAGAAGAGATAGCCCTTCAGACCGGCTGCTGCCCGAAGGTGATAGCTGCGGCATCCCACGATACAGCTTCAGCGATCGCGGCTATTCCGGAGAATAAAAACAGCATTTATATCAGTTCCGGAACCTGGTCTTTGATGGGAACACTGCTGGATGAACCGATCTGCACGGAAGAAAGCAGATTGGCCAACTTTACAAATGAGGGCGGTTACAGGGACAAGATCTGTTTCCATAAAAACCTTGCGGGGATGTATCTGATTCAGTGCATACGGAAAGAAGACCCGCAGAAACCGGATTATGAGAAGATCTGTTCGCAGGCAGAGGAATGTGATGATTTTCCGTCCAGAATAGATGTGGATGATCCCCGTTTTCTTGCACCTGAAAACATGACACAGGAGATCCGGACCTGCTGCAGGCAGAGCGGGCAGCCTGTCCCGGAAACGATGGGAGAACTCGCTTCTGTCGTTTATCACAGCCTGGCTGACAATTATGCCCGGACAGCGCGCGAACTTGAGAAGCTGACCGGAAAGAGTTATGACAACGTGCTGATCGTCGGCGGAGGGTCAAATGCCGGATATCTGAACCGGCTGACGCAGGAAGCTGCTCATAAAAAAGTCACTGCCGGTCTTAAAGAAGCGACGGCCATCGGAAATCTGTCAGTTCAGATGGAAGCTGCCGGTGAACATTTCAGGTATTGATAATCATGAAAGATACTGCTTTAAGAGTCCTGATCGTAGAAGATGAGATCCGTATCCGGGAAGGCCTCGGGAAACTGCTGTCCCGCTCTGGCGGCGCCTATGAGGTCGTTCGGGAAGCCGGCAACGGCAGGGAGGGTCTGCAGGCGATCCTTGAACTGAACCCGGATATTGTGATCACGGACATCCGGATGCCGGATATGGATGGCCTGGAAATGCTGGAGAAAATGGTAAAGGCTGGCATCCGCACGAAGGCGATCGTCCTGAGCGCTTATTCGGAATTTGAATATGCAAGGTCTGCCATGAAGCTGGGGGTGACGGAATATCTTCTGAAGCCGATCGCCTATAATGAACTGATGCAGTCCCTGGAAAATGTGTCCTTTCAGATCGAGAAAGAACGCCGGGAAAAACCGGAACAGATCGGCACACCGGAGCAGATCTTTTTTTCCGTGCTTTCCGGGAAACTTACGGTTGATGAGCAGACGGAAAGCTATCTTAAGGAGAGATATCATATTGACTGCCATGAACGGATGAGCCTTCTGTGCGCGTATCACGGGGAAAAAGTAAGTCCTGAGGAGGCTAAGCGGTATCTGCACCATGTATTCAGTTCCTATCAGGGCACGGACTGCTTCTTCCCGGATCTGGTGTATCGGAACACGGTGACAGCTGTCCTGACGGGATACAAGGACCTGAAGGATCTGGAACGGTGGGCGCAGCAGCAGATCCTGCAGCGCAGTGCGCAGGATATGGCTGTGGGCTGGATCGAGGTGGATGACCTGAATTCATTGGGAGAGGGACTTTCCCTTCTCTATCCGTACCTTGACTGGAATATCTCCATGGATCAGAAGATTCTGATCTGCTACCCGCAGATCAGGAATGTCCAGACCGCATCCTGCAATTACCCCATCGATCTGGAGACACAGATGAAGGCGGCCGTATGCGCGGATGATCAGACGAAAGAACGGGAACTGATGAATGCTTTTCACGCATCCTTCCGTGACGGGAGGATCTATGCACCGAAGGAGATCAAAGAAAGTTACGTGCGCTTTCTCTGGAATATCATCGCGATCGCAAAAGAAGTCGGAAAGGTTCAGGTCGGACGGATCAACCAGCAGGAGCTGCTGAACCGGATCATGAACGCAAAACTGAGAAATGAACTGACGGATGCGGCGGCACTGGTGCTGGAAAGCCTGATGATCACGCAGGATGCGGATACGACCCATCTGACGGTGAAGAGAATGAAGAGCATGATTCATGAGTTTTACCAGACGGGGATCATGCTTGATGAGATCTCGAGAAAGCTTGATATGACGCCCGAGTACCTGGGAACGCTGTTTCACAGGGAGACGGGCACCACCTTCAGCAATTATGTCAAGAACTACAGGATCTCGAAGGCAAAGGAACTTCTGGTTGGGACGAACCTGAAGCTGTATGAAGTGGCGGAGAAGGTCGGCTATTCCGATCCGAAATACTTCAGCAGGATCTTTAAGGAGATCACCGGGCAGCTGCCCACCGAGTACCGCAGAAGCGTAAAATAAAAAACAGGGCAGAAAAGATTAGGTATTTCCCCCTTTTCAAAGATTTCTCACATTTAGAAGTCGGTCCCGGCATTCTATACTTTGGACAGAGAAATCAAGAAAAGGGGGTTTTTTACCGTGCATGCAGTAAAACGATTTTTCCGCCATGAGAACGCCGGACTTCTGTTTGCGCTGCCGGCATGCATCTATATGCTGGCTTTTGTCGGTTATCCGATCATCAGCAACCTGGTGCTGAGCCTGCAGGATGTGACGGTAGCGAATCTTTCAAGAGGAGAAAAACACTTTATCGGGCTTGCCAATTACGTGAAGCTGTTCCATGACAGCGTGTTTATGAAATCTTTGAGCAACACGCTGATCTTCACGATATCCTGTCTGGTGTGCCAGTTCCTGATCGGATTTGTCCTGGCCCTGTTCCTGAACAAGAATTTCAGTTTCGCCAGGACAGTGCGTGGACTTCTGATGATTCCGTGGATGATCCCCATGACGGTCACCGCCCTGATCTTCAAGCTGCTGTTTGCGACGGATATCGGTGTGGTGAACTATATCCTCAGATCCCTGCATCTGATCTCGCAGAACATTGACTGGCTGACCAGTTCGAAAACAGCCATGCTGGTGGTCATTATCGCGAATGTCTGGATCGGGATACCTTTTAACACGATCCTGCTGTCCACCGGACTGACCACTATTCCCCAGGAACTGTATGAGAGCGCATCCATTGACGGAGCAAGCACCTGGCAGAGTTTCTGGCGGATCACTTTGCCCCTTCTCCGGTCAACGATCGAATCCGTCCTGGTTCTGGGCTTCATTTACACTTTTAAGGTATATGACTTGGTCTATGTCATGACAAGCGGAGGCCCGGTCAATTCCACCCACCTTCTGTCCACCTATTCCTACAAACAGTCTTTTGAGCTGTTTAATTACAGTATGGGTTCCGCAGTGGCGAATGTACTGCTTCTGATCCTTCTGATGGTCGGCATCATTTATCTGAGGATCACCATGCAGGGAGAGGAGGACTGAAAAGATGGGAGAAGAGAAGAAGATAACCGGCAGGAAGAACGTGATCCTGTGCATCCTGTCCGTTCTGGTATTGTGTTTCCTTTTGTTTCCGCTGTTCTGGACACTGATCACTTCGTTAAAGACAGAGAAGGAGATATTCCAGAATCCGCCCACATTCTATCCTCATGTGCTTAATACCCAGTCGTATGCCGCGCAGGTGGAGACCGGAGATTTTAATATGTTCCGGTCATTCGCCAACAGCTTCCTGATCTCGATCGGCTCCATGCTGATCGCAGTAGTCCTCGCGGTGCCGGCATCCTACGCCATCGCGAAATACAGGTTCAGGGGAAGAAAGATCATGCTTCTGTTTTTCCTGGTCACTCAGATGCTTCCGGTATCCGTACTGCTCACACCCATGTTTATCATGTTCAAGGGGATGCATGTGTACAATACCTGGTGGTCAGCCATTCTCGCGGATACGACCATCGGGATCCCGTTTTCCATCCTGATCCTGAAAAATTACTTTGCCTCGATCCCGAAGGAACTTGAGGAGGCAGCCTATATTGACGGCTGTACTCGCTTTGGGGCCTTTCTCCGGATCCTGGTGCCGGTAGCGAAGCCCGGCATCATTGTCTGTGCGGTGTTCTCCTTCCTGTACGCGTGGGGTGACCTGGCTTACGGAATGACCTTTATCCTGGATCAGCAGAAACGACCGATCACGGCGGGCATCTTCAACTTTATGGGGCAGTACGGCACAAAATGGAGTTATCTTTCCGCTTTTGCCATCGTGACGATCATACCGGTTGCCCTCATATTTATCTTTATGCAGAAATATATCATTGCGGGAATGACAAACGGGGCCGTAAAGGGGTAATATGGTGACAGGCGGCAGTTAAAGCCGCCGTGGATCCGGCAGCCCAAAACAAAACGGAGATCTTTATGGCTAAACGAAGTCTGAGAAGCAGACTGATCAGTATTTTTTTCCTGACATCGACGGTTCCGCTGCTGTTTGCGGGAATCTTCCTGTCATACAATACGATCCGTCTGATGGGAGAAAATACAAGAACATTAACGCAGCAGAACCTGAAGCAGATCGATGACAACATGGATCTGCTTCTGGATTCATATAAGGATCTTGTCTACCAGATCTATACCGACGACGATGTGGTCAGGTGGATGGACAGCCTTAACGCAGGTGAAGATGAAGCTGTGACCATCAATCAGCTGCGGCGCTTTATGAATGCCCTGCTGTATTCCAAGGCCGGGATCGGTGCGATCACGTTGTTCTCCGACAGCGGCAGGATGATCACCACCCATACACTTAATGCGGCGACATATGAAAATCCCTGGCTCGGCCAGTTCCATCTGGATCAGGAGACTCTTTACAATACGGTCTCGGGGGAAAACGGCTATCTTTTTTTTCCCACGGAATATGCGACCAACTTTGCGGGGGAAGACCACTATCTGTTCCATATCGCCCACAGGATCATCGATTATCGTGATCTGAAGAAAAAATGCGGGATCGTGATCGTCAGTCTGGACGAGGATCTTCTTTACAGGGTCCTCAATATGGAAGATGAAGAAAAGGAAGAGAGGGATTACAGCTTCCTTCTGGACAGCAGCTGCCGTGTGATTTCCGGGCCGGATAAAAGCTGGATCGGCCAGGAACTCCAGGGCGGGCCTGACATCTCGGATGAGACGGCCATGGCTGCCGGTATAAAGGCGTTCCTGAAAGAGAAAGGCATCAGGGATCCTGATCATTACGATGTCTACATATGGTCGGATGCAGAGCGGGAGTGGGTGATCGCCAAAGCTGTCAGCAGGCTGACATTTCTGCAGGCGGTCGGAAAGAATCTTCTGATCACCGGGGCGGTCTGGCTGCTGCTTTTCGGAGTGACCGTATACCTTTTGTGGAGACAGACCGAAAAACTGGTATCTTCTGTCCATACGGTCACCGATGCGATGAAGGAAGCCGGATCCGGGGATCTTTCCGTACAGATCCCCATCGAGGAATCGCTTCCCATCGAGATCGAGACGGTGGCGAATGAGTTTAATGATACCCTGCGGAAACTGAGCGATTCCAGGCAGAAGGAGAAGGAAGCCGCCCTGAACCGGCAGAAGGCGGAACTGAGAGCGCTCGAGGCGCAGATCAATCCGCATTTCCTTTACAATACGCTCGATACCATCAACTGGATGGCGATCGACAGGGAGGAGTATGATATCAGCAATGCCATCAATTCCCTTGCCTACATCCTGCGTTATGCCATTTCTGACTATGACAGTGAAGTAAGGGTCCGGGATGAAGTGGAATGGCTGAAGCGGTATGTCTACCTGCAGCAGTACCGGATGAAGAATCAGTTCCACTGTGATATCAGCGTCAGTCCTCAGGTCCAGAACCGGAAGATCCATAAACTGATGCTGCAGCCGTTTGTGGAGAATGCTATTCTTCACGGATTCAGCCGTCCGCAGGAGGAATACCGGCTGGAGATTTCCTTCTGGGAGGAAACGGGGAGACTGAAGATACGAATCGCGGACAACGGCACCGGGTTTGATACCGGTGTGGTGGACAGGATCATGAGGGGCGAACCGGCATCCGGAGAGGAGAAGGGGCATATCGGACTGGAAAATGCGATCCTGCGGTTCGATATGTATACGGACGGACGGGGCATTCTCAGGATAGACAGTCATCCCGGAGAAGGAACGGCGGTCCTGATGGAATTTCCTGAAATTAATGGTGAAAAGGAAGAAATAGACAAACAAGGTTAGAAACGTCCACCCTTTTTCAGATTTCCCCCAGTTCCCAAAAAGGCGTGCCATCCTATAATGCAGATAACGATTACAGGAAGCTTGAAATGGTTCCTGCAATACAACTCACAACAAATATTTTTGTATATGGGAGGTAGTCACCATGAAGAAACTTGTTCCGTTACTGCTGTCAGCCGGTCTTGCCTGTGCCATGCTCGGAGGTGCCGTGCATGCCGGGGAAGCGAGCGGGGATGTTACGATCTGGTATTACTGGGAGACGGAAGGTCACCAGAAAGCGCTCAATCACATCATTGAAGAATTCAACGGGTCCCAGGAGGATATCACCGTAGAAGCCAAGTATGTTCCCTTCGCGGACTTCAAAAAACAGCTGTCCATCGGCGCGTCCGCGGATGAACTTCCGGATCTGGTCATTCTCGACAACCCGGATCATGCAGCCTATGCGGCCATGGGTATCTTTGCGGATATCACGGATAAATTTGATGTAAGCAATTACTATGAAGGCCCGGTGAATTCCTGCACGCTGGACGGAAAGCTGTATGGTGTTCCGTTCGGGAGCAACGACCTGGTGCTGTTCTATAATGAGGATATGCTGAAGGAAGCCGGATGCGAAGTTCCCACAACATGGGATGAGCTTCTCGAAGCTGCAAAAGCCACAACAACGGACACCGTTTCCGGTTTTGCTCACTGCGCGCTGCAGAATGAAGAGGGAACCTTCAATTTCCTTCCGTGGGTATGGTCAACCGGAGCCACCTCTTATGAGATCAATTCTGAGGGCGGCATCAAAGCGCTGACCTTCGAGAAAGAGCTGGTTGACTCGGGCGCCATGACAAAGGAAGCCATCAACTGGACCCAGGGCGATACGATGCACCAGTTCATCGCCGGCAACCTGGCCATGATGATCAACGGAACCTGGCAGATCCCGACCATGCGCGAAGAGGTCCCGGACCTCAACTGGAATGTGGCTCCGATCCCGCAGGACAAAGAGCAGGCATCCGGCCTGGGCGGTGAGAACTATGCCGTGATCGCGGGCGGCAACGAGGATGCTGCCGTGAAATTCCTTGAGTTTGCCACATCACCGGAAACCTGCCTGTACATGATGAATGCCATGGGATATATCTCAGCTGACTCCACCATCGCAGAAACTCAGTTTGAGGGCGATGCAGTATACCAGGTGTTTGTCGATGAGATGCAGTATGCGCATGCAAGAGGTCCGCTTCCTGAGTGGCCGAGCATTTCCGATGCCATCTCCCTGGCATTCAACAAGGTCATCACCGGTGAGAGCTCACCTGAGGATGCTGCCGCTGAGGCACAGACCACCATTGATGGCATTATCGGTTGATCCTAAAATAAAAAAGAAGAACAGTCAGCCTCAAAGGGGGCATTAGGAAAGCATGCCGGCTGGGAACAGCCGGCATTTGTTTAGCCGGACGGAAGATGCGGATGTGCTTCGCCGGTCAGCAAAAAAGAAAGAGGTGTCATATGAAAACCGGAAAAACCGTGATCACGGATCCTTTCTGGCTGCGATACCGCAGCCTTGTGCGGCATGAGATGATTCCCTATCAGTGGAAGGTGCTCAATGATGAGATCGATGTCCGGATCGAGCGGGAGAGAAACGATCCGTCCATTCCGAACGAGAAGAGCCATGCACTGGAGAATTTCCGGATCGCAGCCGGTATTCACGAGGGTCATCACTACGGCTGGGTATTTCAGGACAGTGATGTCTATAAATGGCTGGAGGCGGTTGCCTGGTCTTTGATGGAGGAACCGGACGAAGACCTGAAAAAACTGGCGGACAGCGTGGTGGATCTGATCGCTCTGGCGCAGGAACCGGACGGATATCTGGGGACCTACTTTACCATCGAGGAGCCGGATCGGAAATACAAAAGCCTGATGAACAGCCATGAGCTGTACTGCGCCGGCCATTTCATGGAGGCGGCCGCGGCCTATTATGAAGCCACGGGCAGCCGGAAGGTGCTGGAGACGGCAAAGAAGCTGGCAGCGCACATTGAAAGGGAACTGGGACCGGAAGGAACCTTCGGATATGACGGGCATGAAGAGGTCGAGATCGGGCTCATGAAGCTGTATCACCTGACCGGAGAGGAACGCTATCTGCGCCTCGGCAGCTATTTCCTCAGGATCCGCGGTACGGATGCGGACTTCTTTGGTGACCAGCAGAAGACGGATTCGGGAAGCGAGCCGCTGATCGGCGGGATGGGTGTTTTCAGCCGCCGCTATTTTCAGGCGCATCGACCGCCCGTGCAGCAGGATACGGCGGAAGGGCACGCCGTGCGCATGGTATACCTTTGCACCGCCATGGCGGATGCGGCTGCCTCGGAGGGGGATAAGGAAATGCTGGAGGCCTGCCGGAGGATCTGGAGAAACATTGTTGACCGCAGGATGTATATTACCGGCGGCATCGGATCCACCGTACACGGGGAAGCCTTTACCTTTGACTACGATCTGCCCAATGACACCATGTACTGCGAGACCTGCGCGTCGGTCGGCCTTGTTTTCTTCGCATCGCAGATGCTGCGCTCCGAGAGCATCGGCGAGTATGGGGATGTGATGGAGCGCGCCCTGTATAATACGGTGCTGGCCGGCACAGCGCTCGACGGGAAACATTTCTTCTATGTGAATCCGCTGGAGGTGAATCCCTCCGCATCGATGTGGGATCCCGGGAAAAGCCATGTAAAACCGGTCCGTCCGCAGTGGCTTGGGTGCGCCTGCTGTCCGCCCAACCTGGCCAGGCTCCTGGCCAGCGTCGACCGGTACATCTATACGGTGAAGGATGACCGGTGTCTGGTAAACCTCTATATCAGCAGTGAGACGGAGGTACCCGTATCAGGCGGGACCGCCCGGATCACACAGGAAACGGACTATCCGAAGAGCGGAACCGTCCGGATCCGGGTAGGCGCGCCGGAGAATGGTGCTTTTGACCTGGGCCTTCGAATTCCCGGCTGGTCGCGTACATACGGTGTGACCCTGGACGGGGCCGCAGCGGATGAGAGTTCATTTGAGAACGGTTATTTCTATATAAGAAAGCTGGCGGGAGAGCATGAGATCGTCCTGAATCTGGGCATGAAGCCTCGTCTGTATAAAGCCGATCCCCGCGTAAGAGCCGATCTGGGAAAAGCAGCGATGACCAGAGGACCTCTTGTGTACTGCCTGGAGGAGGCGGATAACGGGAAGGACCTGCACCTTCTGTCCATAGATCCTGCCGGTGAAGTGCAGGAGGAGGAAGAAAAGGGAGAACTGGGCGATATCATCAGGATCACCGCTGCCGGGAAAAGGATCCGGGAACCGGAGGAAACAGAGCGCCTGTACAGGTCGGCGGACGAATCGGCAGTGCAGGAGGAGACTGTCCGCCTTCGATTTATTCCCTACTACACCTGGGCTAACCGGGGGAGCAATGAAATGTGCGTCTGGGTTCGCACGATCTGAGACGGAGTGAACATATTTATGAAAGATAAAAAAGAAAATAAAGGTGATTTCAGGCCTGACAGCAATTTCCGGATCGGCTTTTTTGAGGAAAAGGACGGAAGCCTGTTGTACCGTTACGATGCGGAACGCCTCGAGATCTCGCCGTGGGGCGAAAACGCGCTGCGCGTGCAGTCATCAAAATCGGCTGTCCGGGACCCGGAAGACTGGGCCTTGAGTATCAGCCTCGCGTACCCGGAGGATGTCCGGATCGAGATCGGGGAATACAGCGCGAGCATTTCGAACGGAAAACTGACGGCCGTTATCAACAACATAGGGAAGATCTCTTTTTTCAACCAGGATGGGAGACTGCTGCTGGAAGAATTCGTTCGCAACCGGGAGGACATGTTTGCCTCCACCACCAGCTCACTGCTCATAGAAGCCAGAGAATTCAAGCCGCTGATCGGCGGACAGTATCATCTTACCATGCGGTTTGAATCAGACCCCTCGGAGAAGATCTACGGCATGGGACAGTACCAGCAGGACTTCCTGAATCTGAAGGGAGCAGATCTGGAGCTGGCTCACCGGAACTCTCAGGCCAGCGTCCCGTTCATGATCTCTTCTCTCGGATATGGATTTCTCTGGAACAATCCTGCCATCGGCAGGGTGAATTTCGCAAAGAACCTGACGACCTGGGAGGCCTGTTCGGCAAAAAAGCTGGATTACTGGATCTGTGCGGGGGACACGCCCGCCATGATCGAGGAGGCCTATGCGAAGGTAACGGGGACGGTCCCGATGATGCCCGAGTACGGATTGGGCTTCTGGCAGTGCAAGCTGCGTTACCAGACGCAGGAGGAACTTCTGGAAGTGGCCAGGGAATATAAAAGAAGAAATATTCCCATCGATGTCATTGTGGCGGACTTTTTCCACTGGCCGAAACAGGGAGACTGGCGGTTTGATCCGACCTACTGGCCGGATCCTGACAGTATGATCCGGGAACTGAATAAGATGGGGATCAACCTGATGGTCTCCGTATGGCCGATGGTGGATTTCCTGAGCGAGAACTACGAGGAGATGAAAGCAAAAGGCCTGCTGACAAGAGTCGAGAAGGGGGTCCGGATCGACAGCCTGTATATGGGCAATACGGTTCATTTTGACGCTACCAACCCGGAGGCAAGGGCTTTTGTCTGGGAGAAGATCCGGAAAAACTATTTTGACAAAGGAGTCAGGATCTTCTGGCTGGACGAGGCGGAACCGGAGTATACGGTCTATGATTTTGAGAATTACCGCTATTTCATGGGGACGAACCTTGAGATCGGAAATATCTATCCGGTCATGTACGCAAAGGGCTTTTTCGAGGGAATGAAAAAGGAAGGAATGGAGAATATCGTCAACCTGCTTCGGTGCGCCTGGGCCGGGAGCCAGAAATACGGCGCCCTGGTGTGGTCCGGCGATATTCAGTCCAGTTTCCCGAGTATGCGCCGCCAGATCAGGGCGGGCCTGAATATGGCCATCGCGGGGATCCCCTGGTGGACGACTGACATCGGCGGCTTTTTTGGAGGAGACAGCACCGATCCTGCATTCCATGAACTGCTGGTGAGGTGGTTTGAATACGGCACTTTCTGTCCGGTGATGCGTCTTCACGGATACAGGATGCCCTACCAGCCGCAGCAGGGAACCACAGGCGGGGCGGCGTGTGTGTCCGGTGCGCCGAATGAGATCTGGAGCTATGGGGAGGAAGTGGAGAAGATACTCGAAAAATATATCCGGATCCGGGAAAAGCTGCGTCCCTATATCCGCAGCCTGATGCGTCAGGCGCATGAGAAGGGGACTCCCGTCATGCGGCCGCTTTTCTATGATTTTCCTGAAGACTCATCTTCGTGGGAGATCGAGGATGAATACATGTTCGGACCGGATATCCTTGTGACGCCGGTGACCGAGGCCGGCCAGAGGGAGAGAGAAGTTTACCTTCCGAAAGGAAGGACATGGACCAATGTCTGGACTGGAGAGAGGGTCACGGGAGGTGCCTTAATAAGGGTGTCCGCCCCGCTGGATCAGATCCCTCTGTTTACAGACAGCAGGTTTGAAATCCGTTTACAGTGAACAAATGAGTCAGGGAGAAGCACCCTGACTCATTGCTTTTCCTTATTTATTGCGGGTTATCCTCCGCCCGGATGAGGTGATCGCCTTCTGCGGACAGACGAGGACGCACAGATGGCAGCCGACGCATTTTTTAGCGTCCAGTATCGGTTTCCGGTTTTCGTTTAACCGGATGGCCTGGTGGCCGCCGTCGCTGCAGGAGATCTGGCACCGTCCGCAGCCGATGCATTTTTCGCGGCTGAACTTCGGGAAGATCACCGAGTCGCGTTCCAGGGTATGGGTGTCGGCGTGGAGGGAGGACAGGCCAAGGCCGATCACGTCCCTGACGTTGGCAAAATCCTTCTCGGTCAGGTACAGGTTCAGGCCGGCTTTGAGGTCATCGATGATCCGGTAGCCATACTGCATCACGGCAGTCGTCACCTGAATGGATCCGGCGCCCAGCATGAGAAATTCAAGGGCGTCCATCCAGGTCTCCACACCGCCCATGGCGGACAGGTGCATTCCCTTAAGGGCCGGGTTCTGTGCGAGCTCTGCAATGAAACGCAGGGCGATCGGCTTTACGGCGTTGCCGCTGTAGCCGCCGATGGCACTGTGTCCGTGAACCGCGGGAGAGGAGATGTAGGTATGCGGGTTTACGCCGACGATGGACCGGATGGTGTTGATCGCGGCCAGGCCGTCCGCGCCGCCGCGCAGGGCCGCCTCCCCCGCAGGACTCATCTCAGCCACATTGGGGGTGAGCTTGACCAGCACCGGTATGGAACAGGCACTTTTGGCGGATGCGGTGAAGCATTCCACCAGTTCCGGCACCTGCCCGATGTCGGAACCGAGTCCGCCCTCCGCCATGTTGGGGCAGGAGAAATTAAGCTCGACCGCATCGGCTCCGTTCTCCTGGCACATGGCGGCCAGTTCGCCCCACTCCTGCTCATTCTGTCCCATGATGGAGGCCAGGATGAATTTCGACGGATAATTGGCCTTCAGCCTGCGGAAGATCTCCATGTTCTCCGCCAGGCTGTGGTCAGAAAGCTGCTCGATGTTCTTAAAGCCGATGATGCTTCCGTCGCTACCGGAGATGGCGGAGAAACGGGGGGATGCTTCATGGATATCCATGGAGTTGATGGTCTTGAAGCAGGCACCGGCCCAGCCGGCCTCAAAAGCCCGGGCACACATATCATAGGTGCTGGCGATGACGGATGAGGAGAGCAGGAACGGGTTTTCCAGAGGAATGCCGCACAGATCGCATCCGAGCCGGTCTTCCCCCTGTGGAAGCTTTGTTTCGCATTCCGGGATCACTTCATCATACAGGCGGCTGATCAGCTCCGCGACAGGCACCTGTCCGCTCCGTACACAGGCGCGTTCACAGGCGCGGTCACAGCCAGGACACGGGTTTTCGGGCGGCAGCCTGAGCGCGGCCGTCTGCTCATCACTGAACCAGATGCTTCTGAGGGCCCCGGCCGGATCAAGCTTAGCGCATGCCGCGCTGCAGGGAGCATCGGCGCACAGGGCACAGTGGATCATATCAGAACGGCTGATTTTGGAAATAATACTGATCATAGGCTGTCCTGCCTCCTTTCTTTCTTCTGGCTTTATATTCACACATTTCTGACTTTTTGGCAACTATTCGGACAATAATATATCAAAAGGAAAGTGGAGTCCTTTCCCCGTCATGCGTATAATTAAAAAGACGGGAGGAATTATGAAAAGAAAAATTATTACCGGCATTGTGTTATGGGTCCTTTTAAATGTGCTTCTTGCTGGCGTCTACAGTATCGTAGTTATTAACAGGAACAAGAGAACGATGAAAGAAAGTAAAAAAAGGATGACCAGTCTTTACGGCATCAACCGCCGGATCACGGGCGGCACCTATGATCAAGAGCTGGCTGTCCGCTGCCGCAACGGCATTTTCGTGGGAAGAGAGGAGAACGATGTCCGCTCATACAAAGGGGTGCCGTTCGCCGAGCCGCCCACGGGGGACCTTAGGTGGAAGCGGCCGGTGAAGGCGGACGAATCGGACAATGTCTATGAAGCGTTCTATTACGGAAAGTCGTGCATCCAGACCGAGGCGGAAACGGAGAGAGCCTCCTTCTACCCTCAGGGAGAGGACTGCCTGACTCTCAACGTCTGGACAAACAGCCGGGGGCCCGAAGAAGGAAAGCCGGTCATGGTGTTTTTCCACGGCGGCGCCTACGGCTGGGGAGGAACCTCCGATCCGATCTATGACGGGCAGAATTTTGCCGAGGCTCATCCGGACGTGGTGCTGGTGACGGCCAATTACAGGATCGGGCTGATGGGCTTTCTTGATCTTTCCTTTGTAGAAGGCGGAGAAGCTTACAGGGAGAGCGGGAACCTGGGACTGCTGGACCAGATCTGTGCCCTGGAGTGGGTACAGGATAACATCCGGCTCTTTGGCGGGGATCCGGACAACGTCACGATCTTCGGCGAATCGGCCGGGGGCAGCAGCGTTTCCCTGCTTCCGCTGATCGACGGGTCAAAAGGACTGTTCAGGAGGGTGATCGCCCAGAGCGGATCTCCGGCTTTCACATTCAGCAAAGAGGAATGCCGGGATTTTACAGAGCAGCTGATGAAGGAGGCAAAAGCTTCCGACATGGATGACCTGCTCGCTCTCAGTGAAAAGGATCTGAAGAGGATCAACCGGAGACTCAATGACTATAATAATTTCCCCGAAAGAGACGGCGTCATTCTGCCGGAGGATGTCTTTGTCCCCTATGAGCGGGGGGAAACGGCGGACATCGACATGATGATCGGGACGAACGCCGATGAGGCACGTTACTGGATCGGGGAGGTCGGAGGCTACCGCATCTATCGTGTTGCGGGTGAGCTGATGTACAAGAGCATCGTCTCAAAGCTTTCGGAGGAAGACCAAAACCGGGTGGATGAATTCATGAGCCTCCAGAACGACAAAAGGATCTGGAACCGGACCGAGTTCGTCAACGAGCTGGTCTTCCGCATCCCGGCCATTGTCCAGGCACAGGCACATGCGAGAAACGGCGGACGGACCTATATGTATTACTGGACGAAAAAATCCGCCATTCCTCACTACGGGGCCTGCCACGCGGTCGAACTGGCCTATGTGTTCGGAAATCTGGACGATACGATCTACACGGGAAAAAAGGCAGACGCAGAGCTGGCCGCGACAGTCCAGGAGATGTGGGTCAATTTCGCTAAGACCGGAGACCCGGGAACGGCCAGGCATCCCTGGGCGCCGTATGACGAGAGCCGGCGCGAAACGATGTTCATCGGCGATGAGACCGGCCCGGTCCCGGACCCGATGAAGGAGCAGCGGGAGCTTGTCGAGCCGCTGCTGGCTTACCGATATAACGGATACTATAATGTGGCGGAGGACGCGGTAAACGTGCTGCTCCGTGACGCGGCAATATTCATGATCATCGCCGGGGCTGTGCAGGGAATCCTTTTCCTGCTCTGGAAGCTTCGGAAAAGGATCTGTACGCCGGACCGAGGCAGGAAATGAGGCTGATTATTGCGCTCTCCAGGCGTATCGAATATAATAATAACAAAGGTTCACGCAGGTGAATTCTGATCATTCCGGCACTGGCCGGACAGGAGGGAGGAAACGTTATGAAAAAGAGATTACTGTCATTTTTGATGGCAGTCATGTTTGTTTTTGCACTGCATTCGGCCGCATCTGCCGATCCGGAGATCTTGTATGTGCAGGAGGACAACACGAGGGGATTTGAGGATACCGATACCAATTCCAGGGTCCTTAGGACCTTCAATGCGGCCGACAAGATCCTGGTGGAGACGAGGAGCGGAAATTATGTGGGCGTTCTGGTGGCTGACCCGGACGGAGAAGGCCAGACGATCGCCTGGATTCCGGCAAACCGCCTTGCAGAGACTATTCCGCAGTCCAGGTGCCCGCACGACTGGGGCGGCTGGAACGTGATCTCGGAACCCACATGTACGGAACCCGGATACTCCCAGAGATTCTGCAGCCTGTGCGGAATGATGGAGGAGAGCGAGACCCCGGCGCTCGGCCACAGCTGGGGTGAGTACAAGGTCGATACCCAGCCCACCTGTACATCGGAGGGGCTCCAGACCCAGACCTGTACCCGCTGCGGAGCCGTACAGGGTGTTGATATCCCCAGGATCGACCACAGCTTCGGAAACTGGACGGAAACCAGGAAAGCCACCTGCACGGCGGAGGGCGTGGAAACCAGAAAATGCTCAATGTGCGGACTGGAAGAGACGAGAGCGATCGCCATGATCCCGCATACCTACGGCCCGTGGAAGGAGACGAAGAAGGCCACCTGCACGGCAGAGGGCGAGGAGACCAGCACCTGCACCGTCTGCGGACACGAGGAAAAACGTGTCATCCAGATGCTGCCGCACACGTTCGATGACTGGAAGGTCATCAAGGAAGCCACCTGCACGGAAACCGGTGAGCGTTCCCATATCTGCAAGGTCTGCAAGTTCGAAGAGAAAGAAACCATCGAGATGCTTCCTCATGAACTTGAGGAGAAGATCATTAAGGAGACGACCGATCATTCTGCCGGCGTGCGCTGCCAGATCTGCAAAAAGTGCGGATACAAGACAGATGAGGAAGAATTTGATCCCGAGGGGACGCTCCGCCGCGGCGATTCGGGCGAAGAAGTCCAGAAGATGCAGCAGCTGCTCGTAGACCAGGGCTTCCTGGGCGAGGGCGGCGCGGACGGAAAGTTCGGAAGCGGGACCGAGAACGCCCTGATGGAATTCCAGCTTTCCCAGCATCTGACGCCCGACGGAGTCGGCTGGCCGCAGACGATCAAGCGGCTTAACCATGAATTCGGCCCCTGGACGGTCACAAAACAGATGACCAGGTCCGAGGCCGGTGAACGAACCCGGGTCTGCAAGGACTGCGGATATGAGCAGAAAGAGGCCATCGAGGCGGAGCCTTCCTATGTGCGCCGTGAGAGCGGGGATGATGTCACCGCCATGCAGAAGATGATCACGGCGGTCGGCTTCAATGCCGGAGAGCCCGACGGTGTTTTCGGCAGACTGCTTAATGAAGCATTCACAAACCTCGGAAAAGAAAAGAACTTTGAGTTTACGGAAGACAAGATCACGGCCGCCAATGTCGATGCGCTCGTCAATGCCTGGATCGGATCTCTGGCACCGGAAAGCCTCAAGGGCGAGGGCCGCTTAAATGATCCGGTAAGCCTGGCGCTTACGGTCAGGGAAGTTTCCAGCCTTGAAGACACCTATACGGAGGACGGAAACGAGATCGTAACCTATCAGTGGACCCTCAAGAACCTGGGCAGCGCAGACTGCCATATCTACGGCCTTCTGCTGAACTGCGGGGAGAACCCTGATTTTGGGGAAGGCAATGTCGTGGTGACCGTCTGCGGACAGAAGCTTGAGGCCAAAGGCGCCAATACCGCAACCGGCACCTTCGTTGTTCCGGAGGGCGGATATCCTGCAGATGAGAAGCCGGAAACCGAAACTCCTGCAGAAGAGGAGACCGAAACTCTCGAGGAAGCCGGTACCGAAGCTCTTGCAGAGGCAGCGACCGAAACTCTCGCAGAAGCAGAGACGGAGACGAGCGCCGAACCGGTCCAGGCCGGTCCTCTGAACTTCTGTGCTGTCGTTGTCCAGGATGATGCGGACGCTGTCTGGAGCAGCAATGTGATCACACTCGATTGACGATAAAAGCGGGAAAGATTATAATATTTGCGTAGGTTTGGACCGAAAAACTATTTCTGAAGAAAAGGAGAATAGAAAATGGATCTGCTTGGAATGTTATTAGGAACTATAACTTCTGGATCTTCTGTTGACGCATTGTCCAAGAAGACAGGCCTGTCCACAGCAAAGCTTGCAAAGCTGCTGCCGATGGCTATCCCGCTTCTGATGAAATTCCTGACAAAGAATGCTTCGTCAGCCGATGGTGCGGCTTCTCTGCTCGGGGCCCTTGGCGGACATAAGAATACGAAATCCATGGCTGACCAGATCGGCGGCGCCGATGAGGAAGACGGCCAGAAGATCCTCAATCATATCCTCGGGTCCGATTCTGCCGACGTTTTCGGAAAACTGGCAAAAGAATCCGATATGGAGACGGCTGATGTCCAGAAGGCTCTTTCCAACATCGCTCCCGGCCTGATGAGCGGCCTTTCCGCAGCCACCACTTCCGCATCGAAGGTTGACCTGAGTGACGGACTTGACCTGAGCGACCTGATGGGCATGTTCGGCGGTGCAGCTTCCCAGGCTTCCCAGAATAATGCAGGGAGCGGACTCCTGGGCGGACTTCTGGGCGGATCCGGAAATCCTCTGTCGGGACTTCTGGGCGGTATTCTTGGCGGAAACCAGAAGGAAGAGAAGCAGGATGACGGAAGCCAGCTGCTCGGACTCCTTTCCAATCTGATGAAATAAAACTGTAAGATCGTAAGGATCTGAAACCGGGGACTTATGCCAATAAAGCAGCTAAGTCCCCGTTTTTTCTGTACTCGGACAGGAGGTGCCCGGTGAGAGGACCAATGCTTAAAAGAAATCTTCTGCCCATCCTGCTGGCGGCCTCCCTGACCGCTGCCTTCGGGCCGGCTGCAGCCGGGGCTGAAGCGGCATCCGGGGAAAACGCCGGGGGCGTATGCTATGAGGTGTTCGTCTATTCCTTTGAGGACAGCGACGGTGACGGAATCGGCGACCTGAAGGGGCTTCGGGAAAAGCTCGACTATATCAATGACGGTGATGACGAGGGCGGGGAGGACCTTGGATGTGACATGATCTGGCTGATGCCGGTCTTCTCCTCACCGACCTACCATAAATACGATGTTACGGATTATCTGTCCATCGATCGGCAGTACGGTTCCATGGAAGATTTCGATGAGCTGCTCCTGGCGTGCCATGAGAGGGGAGTGCGGCTGATCCTGGATCTTCCGGTCAACCACACCTCCGTCTCGCATCCCTGGTTTGAGGAAGCGGCTGCATATGTCCGCTCGCTCGGGCCGGAAGAGGAGATTTCATATGAAGACTGTCCTTTAGCCGGCTGGTATCATTTTACGAGGGAGTCCGGGAACGGATACGCCCTGCTGGAGGGGACGGACTGGTACTATGAAGCCCGCTTCTGGGAAGGCATGCCGGACCTGAACCTTGATGAGCCTGCGGTAAGGGATGAAATCGCGAAGATCGCTGATTTCTGGCTGGACAAAGGGGTCGACGGCTTCCGGCTGGATGCGGTCACATCCTATTATACGGAGGACCAGGCGGCAAGTATTTCGTTTCTTTCCTGGTTTGTTGACCGCGTAAAGAGCGTCCGTCCTGATGCGTATCTGGTAGGGGAGGCCTGGACCGATTTTGATACCTATACCCGGTATTATGAGAGCGGGATCGATTCGATGTTTGACTTCGCTTTTTCCGGGCAGGAGGGCGTGATCACAAGGGTGGCCCGGGGAAAGAAGCCGGCTGCCTGGTACGGAGAGAAACTGGTTCAGGAGGAAGCCCTTTTTGACAGCCTGCCCGGGACGGTGATCAATGCCCCGTTCTATACCAATCATGATATGGCACGGAGCGCCGGTTATTATACAAGGGATGACGGATCGCGCACAAAACTGGCCGAAGCACTCAACCTGCTGATGCCCGGACGGGCCTTCCTGTACTACGGTGAGGAGCTGGGAATGAAAGGCTCGGGCATCGACGAAAACAAGCGTGCTCCCATGTACTGGAGCACGGATCCGGAAGCTCCGGGCATGTGCCAGGGCCCTCCCGGAATGGAGGAAGTAAAGATGAAGTTCGGCAGCCTGGAGGAACAGGAAACCGATCCGGCATCGATCCTGGCCTATGTGCGAAGCGCGATCGCGATCCGCAGCCGGTTCCCGGTCATCGCCTGCGGGAAGACAAGGCTTGTGGCTGATCTGTCAGGAGATGACCTGTGCGTCCTGATCCGGGAGGACGGGAACGGCCGGGCCGTGATGCTGGCTGTCAATACATCCGAAGAAGAGAGAATGGCGGACCTGTCCGGTGAGGAATGCCGCGGCTTTGGCGTGCTGGCCGGCCAGCTGACGGTCTCAGAAGAAGAAGCTTCAATGGAAGGTTCCGTACTGCGGCTGCCTGCATTCGGCATTGCCGTGCTGACCGTGGAATGAACAAGTGGTAGAAGTGAGGAGAAATGATGAGAAAGAAACAGAGCGGGAAGTGGATGATCGTTGTTTTTTGTCTGCTCTTATGGGCCTTTCCGATATGCGCTGCGGGCGAAGACCTGGTGCTGGCCGGCCTGGACGAAATGGCAGGCAGCTTAGGCTCCTCGGGAGATGGCGCGTCAAATGAGACGGAGTCCGGGGCTGCGACCATCTGGGATCAGGTCCCGGTGACCGCGGATGTCTCCGGTGACTGGCGGATGATCCTTTGCAACAGGGCCCATCTCCTGCCCGAGGGTTATGAGGTCGAGCTGGCCATGATTCCCTACGTTAATGATCCGAATACCCTGTTTGATGCCCGCGCCGTGGATGAGCTGAACCAGATGCTCCTTGACTGTGCAGCGCAGGGTTACTACCCGATCGTTCGCGCCGCTTACCGCTCCCGTGCCACCCAGGAGTATCTTTACGAGAATAAGATCCAGGAATGGCAGGCGGACGGGTATTCCAGGGAGGAAGCTGAAGCCGTTGCCTCCACCATCGTCGCGATCCCGGGCAGCAGCGAGCACCAGCTGGGACTGGCCTGCGACATCGCGGATACCTACGGCACGCTCAACAGCTCCCAGGCCGATTCCCCCATGCAGCAGTGGCTGATGGCCAACTGCACGAATTACGGCTTTATCCTGCGCTTTCCGGAATCAAAAAGCGATATTACCGGGATCATTTACGAACCCTGGCACTATCGCTATGT
>DGTA01000119.1 GCA_002394165.1 Lachnospiraceae bacterium UBA4348
GGTCATGCCGTTGCCCATGACGATGATCATCTCTTTCATTTTTCCCTCGGCCAGAAGAACGTCCGCGATACGGCCCAGGTGTCCCTGGTAGACCCAGCCGATCTCATTCTCCCCGTAGCCGTGCTGCAGGTACAGCACCGGATATTTTTTCGAAGGATCGAAGGAGGCGGGCGTGTAGACCAGGCAGATCTCTTCCTTTCCGGTCACGGATGAATGAAAATAATGCCGGGTCACCGCGCCGTGCGGTACGCCTTCGAGCCCGTCCCAGTCTTCCCCGGGGACCGGAATATCAAAAAAGTTCATGGGCCGGCAGCAGCCGTACCCGATCGGCAGATAAGGACATAACACATCCGCGTCATCGATCTTAAGGAAAAAATACTGGAAGCCGCGTCCGAGATCGACGGTGCCCTCCCACATCTGTTCAGACACTCTGCGCAGGGGGAACTGCGTCCCGAACTGATCCAGGAGAACGCTCTGCGCCTGCGGCGCCTTGATCCTGACAAACACTTTCCCGTCAGGCAGTATCTCATATCCCTGATCCCCGTCCCTGTCAGGCTCTCCATAGTACGGATCGAAGGAAAGCGGTATATCCAGCGGCCACTGTTCTTTCATTTTCATTCGTCCCCTTTCTGTTTTCCGGTCTATACAAAGACGCTGACAGAGTTTTTCTCTGCCAGCGCTGTGTTTTAAAGGTCAGTCCTCCAGCTCGGAGGTGATAAAGATATCGTAGATCGCGCGGATCGCGGTTTCAAAGTCTTCGTTGCGCACGCCGATGATGATGTTCAGCTCGCTCGATCCCTGGTCGATCATCTTGATGTTGATCCTGGCATGCGCCAGGGCGGAAAAGACCTGTCCGGCCGTTCCTTTTCTCGTCTTCATTCCCCTGCCCACGATCGCGATCAGGGCCAGGTCGCCCTCAAGGTCGATGGTATCGGGATGGACCGCGCGGTGCAGCCCGGAGATGACGCTCTGCTCCTTCTCCTCGAACTCGCTCTGGTGGACCAGGACGGAGAAGGTATCGATTCCCGAGGGAGTATGCTCAAAGGAGATCCCGTTCTCCTCGAACACCTGGAGGACCCTGCGCCCGAAGCCGATCTCCGAGTTCATCATGTCCTTTTCGATGTTGATCGAGCAGAAGCCCTTTTTGCCCGCGATGCCCGTGATGACATGTTTGGGCTGCCGGCAGGTGCTCTCCACGATCATGGTGCCGTGGTCTTCCGGCCGGTTCGTGTTGCGGATATTGATGGGGATCCCTTCCTTCCTGACCGGGAAGATGGCATCCTCGTGCAGGACAGTCGCGCCCATGTAGGAGAGCTCTCTCAGCTCGCGGTAGGTGATCACATCGATCACTTCCGGATCGGGAACCAGATGAGGATCCGTCACCAGCACGCCGCTCACGTCTGTCCAGTTCTCGTAGACGTCTGCGTGGACCGCGCGCGCCACGATCGATCCGGTGATATCGGATCCGCCGCGGGAAAAGGTCTTGATCGATCCGTCCGGCATGGCTCCGTAAAAGCCCGGAATAACGGCGTACTCAATATTGCGCAGTCTCTCCCGAAGGATCTGGTGTGTTTTTTCGCTGTCAAAATTGCCGCTTTCGTCAAAGCAGACCACCTCGGCGGCGTCGATAAACCGGAAACCCAGGTACCTGGCCATCACCAGGCCGTTGAGATACTCGCCTCTCGAGGCCGCGTACTCCCGCCCCGCCTGGCGCAGGAAATGATCCCGGATCACCTCGAACTCACCGCTCAGGTCCAGGTCGATCTCAAGTCCTGTAATGATCTCGTTGTAACGGTCACTGATCCGCTTGATCTGGTCATCGATCAGGCCGCCCTTTGCCGCTGTGTCATAGCAGCGGTACAGCATGTCCGTCACCTTTATGTCGTCGGAATAGCGTTTTCCGGGGGCGGAAGGCACCACATAGCGGCGGGTCTCGTCACTTTTGATGATCTTTGCCGCCTTCATGATCTGGTTGGCACTGGCCAGCGAGCTTCCGCCGAATTTTACTACTTTTTTCATACGTTGTCCCGTCCGTTCCTTTATTTATCTGATGCCTCGATCACATCTGCCATGGTATACAGGCCCGGCCCCTTGCCGGCCAGGAAAGCTCCCGCCTCAAGAGCTCCCTTTCCGAAGATGGCTCTCGAATAGGCGGTGTGCCTGAAAGTCAGAACCTCGTCGGTGCCCGCGAAGATCACATCGTGCTCTCCGGGAATATTTCCGGCCCTGACGGCGCTGATCCCGAGCTCATTCTTTCCGCGTTCTCGCAGGACGCTGCTGCGGTCATAGACATATTCATACCGGCCGTCAAGCGCTTCATTGACTGTGTCCGCGAGGGCGATCGCCGTGCCGCTGGGGGCATCCTTCTTGCGGTTGTGATGTTTTTCCACGATCTCAATGTCGAACCCGGCCTGTGCCAGCACCGGAGCTGCCTGCTTAAGGACTTTCATCAGCAGGTTGACTCCCACCGACATGTTCGCGGAGCGGAGCAGGGCAACCTTTTTCGAGGTCTCCTCCAGCGCGCTGATCTGATCCTGCGAAAGGCCCGTCGTGCAGACCACTGCCGGCGTATTTGTCTTTTCGGCGTAGGACAGCAGGCTCTCAAGGGCCTTCGGCGATGAGAAATCGATGATCACATCCGCCTCGGGGCACTCCTCAAACGAAGTAAAAACGGGATAATCCACCGCCTGCTGCGGGGCGGCCACATCGACTCCCGCCACGATCTTCAGTTCTTCATATTCTGCGCAAAGCTGCGTGATCACGCTGCCCATGCGTCCGCTGCATCCGCTCAGGATCACTCTCGTCATATCTTTCCCTCCGGTATAAATCCTTGTTCTCTCACTCAGTCGGCTTCAGCGTGGATACTTCGGTCACTCTGTCGGCATACGGCCACAGTTCCTCGTGCCGCTCGGAGCCGGTGATGATCACGCTCACGCCCTGTCCGGCGGACTCGATCACTTCTTTGAGTTCCTCCGGTCCGATGACGCCTAAGCTGACCAGGTCCAGCGCCTCATCCAGCACCAGGATATCGCACTCGCCGGTCGCCGCTACCTTCCGGGCATACCCGATGCCGTTCTTCATATGGAAGGCTTCCTCCGCCTTCTCCTCCTCGGTAAGCTCCCTGTACGGAGCATCGAACTTGTCAAAGCAGAACAGCTTGATCTCAGGCTCGAGCCTGCGCAGGTAATCGTACTCCACACTGGCTTTTCCCTTCAGGAAACGGACAATGAAAACGGACTTTCCCTTGCAGGCACCGCTCACAGCCCGGCCGATCGCGGCGGAAGATTTACCGACTCCCTGTCCGCAGTAAAAATGTATCTGATCATTCATTTTGATAACACTCCCTCATATAATCGATGGGCAATCTATTCAGAGTTATACTACAGGCCGCAGATAAATGCAAGGCATGGCAGTTTCTGACAGGGGACAGTCCTCAGAGCTTTTTGTGTCTTTACATTACTTATATTTGTGTTAGAATGGCTTAGGCGCCGGTTTTACCGGCGCCGCATTGAATAAGGACTGTCCCCTGTCAGAAATTTCGGAGGAAAGAATGATTCGAGAAGATATCCGCAATATTGCGATCATTGCACATGTAGACCACGGAAAGACAACGCTTGTCGATGAGCTGCTCAAGCAGAGCGGCGTTTTCCGTGAAAACCAGGAAGTGGCCGAGCGCGTCATGGACTCCAACGATCTCGAGCGCGAGCGCGGCATCACGATCCTGTCAAAAAATACGGCTGTTGTTTATAAGGGCACCAAGATCAACATCATCGACACTCCCGGCCATGCCGACTTCGGCGGCGAGGTGGAGCGTGTCCTGAAGATGGTCAACGGCGTCATCCTGGTGGTCGACGCGTTTGAGGGACCGATGCCCCAGACAAGGTTCGTCCTCAAGCATGCCCTGGAGCTGGATCTGCCGGTCATCGTCTGTATTAATAAGGTAGACCGTCCGGAAGCCCGGCCCGAGGAGGTAGAAGAGGAAGTCCTCGAGCTCCTGCTCGACCTGGAGGCCTCCGACGAGCAGCTTGACTGCCCGTTCGTCTACGCTTCCGCCAAATCCGGATTCGCCGTGACGGACCTGGCCGATGAGCCGAGGAACATGATCCCGCTCTTCGAGACCATTCTTAAGCACATCCCGGCACCGGAGGGCGATCCGCAGGGACCGCTCCAGATGCTGATCAGCACCATCGACTACAATGAATATGTCGGCCGGATCGGCGTCGGCAAAGTGGACAGAGGCACCATCCGCGTCAACCAGGAGGCGCTCCTGGTCAACCATCACGACCCCGACAAAAAGCAGAAGGTCAAGATCAGCAAGCTCTACGAGTTTGACGGGCTGGCCAAGGTGGACGTTCCCGAGGCAACGATCGGATCCATCGTAGCGCTCTCCGGCATCGCGGATCTCCGCATCGGCGACACCATCTGCGCGGTCGATACCCCGGAGCCGATCCCGTTCCAGAAGATCTCCGAGCCCACGATCTCCATGAATTTCGTGGTCAACGATTCCCCGCTGGCCGGACAGGAAGGCAAGTATGTGACCTCCCGCCATATCCGCGAAAGACTCTACCGCGAGCTGAACACGGATGTTAGCCTGCGGGTGGAGGACACCGAGGATACGGATACTTTCAAAGTCTCCGGGCGCGGCGAGCTGCACCTGTCCATCCTCATCGAGACGATGCGCCGCGAGGGATACGAGTTCGCGGTCAGCAAAGCAGAGGTCATCTATAAATACGACGACCGGAACAGAAAGCTTGAGCCGATGGAGCTGGCCTACATCGATGTACCGGAAGAGTTCGCCGGAACCGTTATCCAGAAGCTCAGCCTCAGAAAAGGCGAGCTCCAGGGCATGAGCCAGCTTTCCGACGGCACCACCCGACTGGAATTCTCCATTCCCTCCAGAGGGCTGATCGGCTTCAGGAACGATTTCCTGACCGACACAAAAGGAACCGGCGTCATCAACACCACCTTTGAAGGCTACGCTCCTTACAAGGGGGATCTCGCTTACCGGACACAGGGCTCCCTCATCGCCTTCGAGACAGGCGAAGCGGTCGCCTACGGCCTGTTCAACGCACAGGACCGCGGTACCCTGTTTATCGGCCCGGGCGAGAAGGTCTACTCGGGCATGGTCATCGGTCAGAGCGGCAAGAGCGAGGATATCGAGCTGAATGTATGCAAGACAAAGCATCTCACCAACACCCGCGCATCGGGCTCCGATGATGCCCTCAAGCTGACTCCGCCAAGAAAACTGAGCCTGGAGCAGGCCATGGAGTTCATCGATACGGACGAGCTGCTGGAGATCACGCCAAAGAGCTTCCGTATCCGCAAAAAGATCCTCGATCCCACCATGCGCAAACGCGACATGATCCGGAACAGCCAGAAGAGGTAATACTATGAATTTTAAAAAGAACCCATTGACCAGCCGGCTTTTTATGATCGTGTCAAGTGCCGTATTCTGGGGGATTCTGGCCCACGGAATGGCCCTGTTTCATAAATTTTCCTACCATGACGACACCTCGGCTTTCAACAGTGTGGGGGTCAGTTATCAGGCAGGAAGATGGATGCTGGGGCTGATGGGGGACTTTGTCAGGAAAACAACGGGCGGCAGGCTTTACAGCCTGCCGATTGTTAATGGCATGGTCACGATCCTGTGCATCGCTCTTATTCTCTGCCTTATCTATAAGATGACGGATCTGTGCGATCCGGTCATGTGCTTCCTTGTCACCGGCATTTTGGTGACCTTTCCCGCCATTACCAGTGTCTTCGGCTATATGTTCACCGCACCGTACTATTATTTCGGGCTGCTGTGCGGCGTCTTCGGAATCTATCTTTTCAACAGAAAAAAGAATCTCCTGACCCTGCTCTTGTGCATCGCCCTGATGGCCTGCGCGGTGGGAACCTATCAGGTCAACATTTCTGCCCTAACCTGTGTCCTGATCCTGATAACGCTTCAGCACACGCTTCACTCTGAGTATCATCCCCATGACATTTTAAAGGCCGCTGCCGGGATCCTTCTCCCTGCTGCCGGCTCCATGGCCGCATATCTGGTCGTCAACCAGATCTTCCTTAAGATAAAAGGGATCGAAATGGTCTCCGACCGCAGAAACATCTCGGGCATGGGAATGACCGGTATTTCCGGTTATCTCGGAAGGATCCTCACCGCTTACAAAGAGTTCTTCTGCCCCACCGCAAAAAGCGATGAGAACATGTTTCCCTTCATAGCCCGTTACCTTCACCAGGCGCTGATCGTGATCTGTCTGATCCTTGCCATCTGCCTGGTGGTAAAAGCTTTCAGGGAAAACGTCCTCAAGGGAGTTACGCTGGCCATTCTGACCGCGGTTTATCCCCTGGCGGCGTACCTGGTATTTGTGATGGTGGAACAATACATCATCCACAGCGTGATGACTTTCGGAGAAGCCTTTACCTTCCTGCTGGCGGTATGGCTCTTTGAAAATACGGATGCCGCACCGAAAGCCGTCGTCTGGTCTAAAAAGATCGTTCTCATCCTGACGGCGCTGCTTCTGTTCATGAATATCCGTCTGGCGGGCCTGTGCTATTTAAAAGCGGATGTACTGCAGTCCCAGGCCGTCAGCTTCTACAACTCATTAGCCTCCCGGATCCGTTCCGTAAAGGAGTATACGGATGAGACACCGGTGGTGTACATCAATGAGGACAAAAAAGAGGACCAGTCCTTTGCGGGAACTGATCCATGGTTTGAGTCGATCCGTATTCTTCCGTATGGTTATTCATCGATCATCAATAATTATGAGTGGAAGAAGAACATGGCCTTCTGGTGCGGTTTCAGGCCGGAGGTTTCCTCTTCGGAACCTTTTGAATCCTCCCCGGTCGTGGCCGCGATGCCTTCTTATCCGGATGACGGATCGGTCAGGTTTATAGACGGCTGCATCGTCGTGAAGTTTTCCGACTAAGGCACTTACTCCGGATCCTCGAGCAGTTTCCGGATGTTCTCAAGCTGCATGCGGATATGTTCTTCCATGCACGCCTGGGCCCTCTCCTCATCCCGCTTTTCCAGAGCCTCGAGGATCTCTTCATGCTGACGGACGAGCTCTCTGTGAGTATCTTCAGCTTTCAGGCTCTCGATCCTGTAGCGGAAGACCTGCTCCCGGATCTGGGTCAGGAGGGCCGAAAGTATGCGGTTTTGCGCTGCATCATCTATAATACGGTGAAATTCTTCATCCGACCGGGCACTTTCCGCCCGGTCGTTTTTTTCCAGGCTCACCCTGAACCGGTTAAGCGCCGAGCGCATCTGGTTAAGCTGGAGGAGCGTAATGCTCCCGCAGGCCTTTCTGACAGCCAGGTGTTCCAGCGCCAGACGGACCTCCATGACCTCCAGCAGATCCCGGAGGGATATCCTGGCAACGACCGCCCCCTTATTGGGGATCACTTCAACGAGTCCGTCCGCCTCAAGCAGGCGGAGCGCTTCCCTGACAGGGGTCCTGGAGACACCAAGATCCTTCGCCAGATGCATTTCCATCAGCCGTTCATCCGGGCTCAGATTGCCCAGCAGGATCCCCCTGCGAATGGCCTCGTAAACTGCCTCGCGAAGAGGCTGATCCTCTCTCACATGAAGCACCAGTTGTCCTGTCATAGCTTTCTCACTCCTTCGTTTGCTGTTCCCGGCAATGAGTGCTGCTTTCGTCTGTCAGAAACATATCCGTCAGGACTGCCATCTGCAGTCCTTCCAGTGTTTTCAGTTCTTCTAAGGTCCTGCGCGCCGCCTCGCGGTCCTCAAACAGGCCGAACACCGTGGGCCCGCTGCCGCTCATCATCGCACCGATGGCGCCCCCCTGAAGCATCAACTCCCGGATCTTCCCGATCTGCGGACATATATCCAGGGTGACCGTCTCGAGTACATTTCCCATCGCCTGCGCCAGCGCCCTCAGATCCCTGTTTTTCAGCGCCCTGATCTGGGCGTCGATATCCGGATGCTCCTTCAAGGCTCCCACATCAAGGTGCGTATACACGTACTTGGTGGAGATATGCGCATCCGGCTTGGCCAGCAGCACATGGCACCTCGGCGGTGAGGGAAGCCTTGTCAGCTGTTCGCCGATCCCCTCGGCCAGGGCCGTTCCCCTCATCAGGCAGAACGGAACATCCGCACCGATAGCCGTTCCCTGGCTCATCAGGTCCTGCAGGGAAAGCCCCAGATCGAACAGCCGGTTGATGCCGATCATGGCCGCCGCGGCGTCGGAACTGCCGCCCGCCAGTCCGGCTGCCACCGGAATGTGTTTTTCAAGATCGACGAAGACGCCCTCCCGGATATTGAATTCATCCATCAGAAGCTGGCAGGAACGCACCACCAGGTTGTCACGGTCAACCGGAAGAAACGGCAGGTTCGTCTTCATGCGGATCCCCTCCGCCTTCGTCCGGCGCATCGTCAGCCTGTCAAACAGGCGGATGCTCTGCATGATCATACGAAGATCATGATATCCGTCCTCGCGCCTGCGAAGCACGTCCAGACCCAGATTGATCTTGGCACAGGCCTTCAGTGAAATCTCTTTCATGTGTTCCTCACATATTCTCTCTCAGCCACGGGACCTGCCCCTCCGGCACGTTGGTGATGATCAGGTGCAGGGCATTGCGGTCATTACGGCTACGCATATTGTACAGATACCGGTTCTCAAAAGGAAGGATCCTGAATTTCCCCTCGTACAGGCTCCGGATGAGCGGCGTGTCCTTGATCACCAGGATAAACGAGGCTTTCAGGTTTTCCAGCAGCGCGGCCAGGCGGGCCTGATCCTCCGGTCCGAACTCGTTCCCCTCATAGTCGGAGAATTCCGTGTCGTAGGGCGGATCAAGAAAGACAAAATCACGGTCCGTCATGTCCAGGGAGGTCATCAGCTCCTCAAAATCCATGCAGTAGAGCTGGGTCCGGCCCAGCAAGGAGGCCGTCGGCCCCGAGAACATGCGCTCCACCTTAGAGGTCAGATCCTTGCGGTTATAGCTGATCCCCCCGTAGGGAATGTTGAACTCGCCCTTCCGGTTGTAGCGGAACATGGAGCCGTAGCAGTACTCGCGGATAAAATAGAAGTTGGCGCACCTGTACGCATCCGACGTGATCATCCTGCCCGAGGCGATGTCATTGAACACATTCCGAAGGTACAGATAAAATCCCGAGGTGAACCCGGTGATCAGATTATCCTTCAGGTCCGACGCGCTGAGCGGCTTTTTCTGATGATTGCGCACGGTCCGGATCATCTTGTCCTCCACCGATTCGCGCATCACCCGGAAGAACTCCTCCCTGTCCGGGATCAGTTCACTGACCACCGTCTCGTCATTAACGATCTTATCGACCAGCGCATGGTGGATCTTCAGTTCCCGCACCCCTGCCGCTCCGTCCTCCTCAGACAGCGCCTTCTCATACAGGCCAAAAAGCATGTGCAGCAGTCTGTACTGATCGTCGCAACGCTTCTGGAGAGCGCCGAAGGTCCGGCACTGCAGGTTCAGTATCCGGTGAAACTCCCTGTCCTGGGCTTTCACCAGCTCATAGAAATCCATCAGGTATCTGGAGGTATCGTTTAAAATGGCACTCGGCGGATTCAGGTGAAAATACAGCGCCGCACCTCCCGCGAACGGTTCAATATACCGGTCATGATCCGGGATCAGGTGCAGGAACTGCCCTATCTCAGAGCCTTTTCCGCCCGGCCACTTGATCAGCGGCCTGGGAGTTATCTTTTTCATATCCCGTCCTCTGTTATCACATTTGTTCCGATTTTCTGTCGCAGGCGATCACCGCTTCGATCAGGGCGCTGCGGAAGCCTTTTTCTTCCAGTACCCTGACCGCCTGGGCCGTCGTTCCGCCCGGTGAGCAGACCATATCCTTGAGTTCGCCGGGATGCTTTCCGCTCTCGAGCACCATCCTCGCGCTGCCAAGCACCGCCTGGGCCGCAAAGCGATAGGCCTGCGCCCTGGGCATGCCGTCCGCCACAGCCGCGTCCGCCAGCGCCTCGATCATCATGAACACATAGGCGGGAGAACTTCCGGAGACACCGGTCACCACGTTCATCAGCTTTTCCGGGACGATCTCCGTCCTCGCAAAGCTCTCGCAGACACGGCGGACCGCTTCCACCTCCTCAGGCGTGACATTCTCATCCGGGCAGACGCCCATCATCCCCTCGCCCACCAGCGCCGGCGTGTTGGGCATGGTGCGGATCAGTCTGCACGGCCTGCCGATCCTCTCCTTGATCCACGCAATGGTCTTTCCGGGCGCGATCGAAACGATCAGCGTATCCTCCGACACCGCCGGAGAGATATCCGCGAGCATCTCCTCAAAAAACTGCGGCTTGACCGCGAGAAAAAGAATGTCGGCGAAAGCCGTCGTCTCCTTGTTTGTCCCGGTCCCAATCCCCGTCTCCTTCGAGATCGCCTCCAGAGTTTTGGGATTGATGTCACTGACCATCATCTCATCCGGTCCGGCCAGTCCTCCCTTCAGGATGCCCCTGATCATCGCACCGGCCATGTTGCCGCCGCCGATAAAACCAATCTTCATATCGCTGCCCTCTTTCTGAAAAAACCACGTAATACACTGACTTTATTTTATCACACGCAGAGGGAAAAACAAGTTCTGACAGGGTCTGACACAGAACCGTCCTTTGGAGTTTACAGTATGAATAAAAGACAGCACCCTGCCCAATGGGGACGTTGCCGCAGCGCCGGTACTTGGCGAGGGCGAAGCCCGAGCCTTATGTACCGCTGCTCGAGGCAAGAGCGCGAGCGCTCCCCGTGGGCAGGGTGTTGAGTTTTGTTCTTCTGTAACTGGAAGGGCTGTCCCCTGTCATCGCAGCGAAAGATCTTTCCTGGCCCTTGCAAGCCTCTCTTCGAACTGCTCATAGAAGCTGCTCTCCCCGTCCCAGCTGCGGCGGTAAAAAAGCTGCACCAGGTACAGGCAGACCTGCTTCCTCAGTTTTTCGCTTTCGCCCTCCAGCAGGTGCTGCACCTGCTTTAAGAAGGCGTGCCATCTGCGCACATATTCCTCATAGCGGGGCAGGTCTTCCACTCCAAGCCACTTCGAAACGCGGATCTTTGCCTTCGGCTTCGGGCATTCCCGGGCCTGGAGGAAATAGCGGAATTCCCCGCTGTCATCATAGTACCGCCCCAGCGGGAAGAGCCGGCAGAAACCGGGCCGCGAGCCGTGGATCGTGCAGCGCCCGGTCCCGTCAAGGAAGGTGCACGCGCCGCCTGGTGTCATCGACATCACCGGCGTGATCAGCCCGTCCGCGACCGTAAGCGAGACATGCTTCTCCAGCAGGGCGTCAAAATCCATGCCGGTCACCTGCTGCATCTGGCGGATGTCCCACGGATCGAGCAGGATGGTGTCGGTCATGGTCCGGCAGCAGTCGCTGCAGCCACGGCAGTCCATGGTATCGGCCTTTACCAGATCGGAGGCCGTGTAAAACCTTCCGTCCCAGATCTGCGTGATATCCACGTCCCGGATCAAAGCTCGATCTCCACGCGGCGCCCGGTCCGGGCATACCGGCGCACCTTGACGCCCGCCGCCTGCAGCATCCGGACGCTCGCCAGAACAGGCACGGTTTCCGCGTATTTATTATCGTCGTAGATAAGTTCGCGGATACCGGACTGGATGATCGCCTTGGCGCATTCATTGCACGGGAAGAGCGTCACATAGATCTTGGCCCCTTCCAGGCTGCCGCCGCGGTAATTGAGGATGGCGTTGAGCTCGCTGTGCACTGTATAGACGTACTTCCTCTCAAGCTCTTCGCCCTCTCTCGCCCAGGGAAACTCATCATCGGAGCAGCCCTGCGGGAACCCGTTGTAGCCCATGGACAGGATCTTGTTCGACTGGCTGACGATGCACGCGCCCACCTGAGTGTTGGGATCCTTCGACCTCATGGCCGCCAGTCTGGCGACGCCCATGAAGTATTCGTCCCACGAGATATAATCTTTTCTCTTGTCGCTCATTTTTACCTCAGCCCTTACTGAATGATCACTTCGTTCCGAAGATGCGGTCGCCCGCGTCGCCCAGGCCCGGCACGATATAGCCGTGATCATTGAGATGATCATCGAGGGCGGCGATGTAGATATCTACATCCGGATGATCCTGCTGCATCCTGGCCACGCCTTCCGGAGCGGCGATAATGCACATGAAGCGGATGTTTCTGCAGCCGTGCTCCTTGAGCATGCGGATGGCCGCCGAGGAGGATCCGCCGGTCGCCAGCATGGGATCGACCACGAAGATCTCCCTGTCAGCGGTATCGGTGGGCAGCTTGCAGAAATACTCAACGGGCTCGAGCGTCTCAGGGTCACGGTACAGACCGATGTGGCCGACCTTTGCAGTCGGAATGATATCGAGCATGCCGTCTACCATACCCAGACCTGCACGCAGGATCGGCACCACTGCCAGTTTCTTTCCCTCCAGCTCCTTGACGGTCGTTTTGCAGATGGGCGTCTCAACTTCCACATCCATCAGCTTCAGGTCACGGGTCGCTTCGAAACACATCAGTTTTGCGATCTCGCTGATCAAAGTCCTGAAATCCTTCGTGCCTGTCTCAACGCGGCGGATCACGCCGACTTTGTGCTGAATCAACGGATGATCAAGTACGATTACTTTAGACATAGGTTTTCTCCTCCTGTAACAGCAGTTCCGATAATCTGTCCAACATGGTGTTCAGTTGCTCATAGCATTTCTTGTAATCCTCCAGCGTCCCGCCGTAGGGATCGAAGACATCATCTTCAGCGCCTAAATATGCGCGCAGCGCAAAAACATTGACGGGGTTGTCATACTCGCTGTAGATCTTCTCCTGCTGCTCCTGCGACATAGTCAGGATAAGCGTACGCTCGTCAAAATCTTCCTGGCCGAGCGGCTTGCTCATATGTTCCCCGCTTGTGAGCCCCGCCAGTGAAAGAACCTCCTCTGTCTTCGGATTGACCGGCTCCGGAAACAGGACCACCAGTCCCCTGGACTCGATCAGAATGTCCTCCAGCTTAAAGCGGTCCTGCATGATCGCTTCCGCGATGGGGCTGACGCAGGTATTCTGAATATCTACGAACAGCAGCTTGTCGTACCTCTTCAAAACGGTTGCTCCCTTCACATTTTTTCTGCCCTGATCACATGGTGACCGGCTGCTTTGAGAAGTCGGTTCATGATCGCATCTCCAAGCTGTCCTTCCTCAAATGCCTCTGAATAAATTCTGTCCGTCTCCATTTCATCAAACTCGCGCAGCAGGGCATACAGATGCACCGCGATGGTCCTGGCATCGCTTCTGGTCCCGGCCTCCCTGACCGTTCCCTCACTGTATTTAGGCGCGCTCTCTGCGGCGGCGATGATCCCCACCTTCAACCCGGCGGCGGTATCCTTCCGCGCCAGCTCCCGGATGGTCCTGACCACATCGTCCTCTTCGCCCTCCACGATGGTCATCTGGGCTTTCGGCGCGTAGTGGCGGTATTTCATTCCGGGCGCCCTGGGGCGCACTTTCTCATCTTCCGATGTCAGGCCCTTGTCGACCGTCACTTTCCCGAGCACTTCCTCGAGCATGGCCTTGCTGATGTAGCCGGGTCGAAGGATCTCCGGCGTCTCGCCGGTCAGGTCCACGATCGTGGACTCGAGCCCGATACCGACCTGCCCGCCGTCGATGATGCAGTCGATCTTTCCGTCCAGATCCTCGATCACATGCGCCGCGGTCGTGGGGCTTGGCCTTCCGGAAGTGTTGGCGCTCGGCGCCGCCACATACCCTCCGGCTGCCTGGATCAGCTCAAGAGCTGCCGGATGACTTGGCATCCTTACCGCCACTGTTTTCAGCCCGCCCGTCGTCGCATCGGGAACGATGGGGCTCTTGGGCAGGATCATGGTGAGCGGCCCCGGCCAGAATGCCTGCGCCAAGATGAGCGCCTTCTCCGGGATATCCGTCACAAGCAGCGCCAGATCCTCGAGCCGCGCGATGTGAACGATCAGCGGATTGTCGCTCGGTCTTCCCTTCGCCGCATAGATCTTTGCGGAAGAAGCTTCGTCGAGGGCGTTTCCTCCCAGCCCGTACACGGTCTCCGTGGGAAACGCGACGAGCCCTCCTCTTTGCAGGATCTCCCCTGCCTTTCGGATCATCTCAGGGTCCGTCTTCTCCCTCATATCCATTCTGATCGTCTGCATGCACCTTCTGCCCCATTTTCTCAATTTTAATGAAATGGCTGGGCGGAAAATCTGCCCGCCCGGACACCGGTAGTATTATACCACCATGCACAGGGGATTAAAAACGATTCTTCTTTACATTAGTATTACAGGGTGCCTCCTGAATCCGGTACAAAAAAGGGTGACTGCCGTTCGGCAGCCACCCGGTACAATTCCACCTGTCAGAATTTCAGGTTAAGCTTGGAAAGCAGATCTCCCAGAGAAGTGGAGATATTTTCAGCTTTCGGTATAACGACCGGCTCTTCGTCGATCGCTTCTGCAGGAGCATTCTCCTCAAGCGCCTTCATGCTCAGGCTCAGCTTCCCGTCTTTGTTGGCAATAACTTTTACCTTGACCGTCTGGCCTTCTTTAAGCACTGCATCCGGCGTCTTGATCCTGGTATGGGAGATCTGGGAAACATGAAGCAGTCCGGAAAGACCCTTGCCCAGATTGATGAAAGCACCGTAGGGCTTAATGGTCTCGACTTTTCCTTCCGTTACCATACCGACCTCAACGCTGTTGATCCGGCTGGCGCGCTCCTCGGCTTCCTTCTCGCGAAGGATCTCTTTTGCGGAGAGAACAAGCTTCTTGCCTTCCTGCTCCGCAGTGATCACGCGGACATCAATGGTCTTGCCGACATAGGATTCGAGATCAGCTTCTTCAACGTATCCAAGCGCCAGCTTGGAGGCGGGGATGAAGCCCCTGATCCCTTCCAGATAAGCGATCACGCCGGATTTTGTAACGGCGGAGATCTTCACGGATACATCGGCCTGCGTCTCTTTCAGCTCGCGAAGGCGGTCCCATGCCATCTTGTCGGCCGCTTCCTTCATGGAAAGAAGCATATGGCCGGCGCCGTCATCGGTGCGGATCACGGTGGCGGAGATCGTCTGCCCGACCTGTACACTGTTCTTCAGAGAGAAGGAAGGATCATCACTGGCGTCCTCAAGGCGGATGATGCCGTCTGTGTAGTAGCCGAAGTCCATGGTGATCTCTGTCTCAGACACGCCGATGACTGTACCGGTGATCACATCACCCGGATAATAGCGGCGGTAGGTCGCTTCCAGTTCCTGAGCGTAATCATCCATCGTCTCGGCGGGAGCCGCTTCCTCTGCAGCCTCAGCGGGAGCCTCTTCTTTTACAGTCCCGGCAGCCTCTTCCACCGCCTCGGCGGGGGCTGCTTCCTTTGCAGTCTCGGCAGCTTCTTCTACAACAGTTTCAACCGTTTCGGCAACTGCTTCCTCAGCCGTTGTCACATTGATCTCATCAGACATCCTTACTCTTCCTCCTCCTGAAATTGCCGGAATTGAACGCCGGTTTAAATTACATGCAGACAGTATACCATAACGGCGCCGAAAACGACAAGTTTATTCCTTACTTCTGCAGATTGGCGAATTTCGTGTACCTTGGCAGCCATGCCAGCTCGACCGTCCCGATGGGGCCGTTTCGCTGTTTGGCGATGATCACTTCCGCAATGTCCCGCCGCTCGGTATCTTTATTGTAATAGTCCTCACGGTAGAGGAACATGACGACGTCGGCGTCCTGCTCGATAGCCCCGGATTCACGAAGATCCGAGAGCATGGGCCTGTGATCCGGCCTCTGTTCCACGGCGCGGGACAGCTGTGAAAGTGCCACCACCGGCACCTGCAGTTCCCTGGCCACCTCTTTGAGGCCGCGGGAGATATCGGAGATCTCCTGCTGCCGGGACTCTGTGCGCCTGCTTCCCTGCATCAGCTGCAGGTAGTCGACCATCACGATGTCCAGGCCGTGCTCGAGCTTGTATTTGCGGCATTTGCTGCGAAGCTCGGTCACGGAGATGCCGGGCGTATCGTCGATGATCAGTTTGGAGCGGCCGATCACGCCGGCGCTCTCGATCAGGCTGGCCCAGTCGTTGTCCGAGAGGGCGCCGGTCCTGAGCGCCTGGGCGTCCACTCTCGACTCAAGCGAGAAGAGACGGTTCATCAGCTGTTCCTTGGACATTTCCAGGCTGAACAGGCAAACCGAAAGATTGTTCCGAAAAGCCATGTACTCGGCGATATTGAGCACGAACGCCGTTTTTCCCATGGAGGGACGCGCGGCGATCAGGATCAGGTCCGAGTTCTGGAATCCGGCCGTCTTGAAATCAAGATCGGTAAAGCCCGTCGCCAGGCCGGTGACCGGGCCTTTGGCCCTGCTGGCCTTTTCGATGGTGTCAAGGGCGTTCAGCACGACGGTGCTGATCGGGACAAAGTCGCTGCTTCCCCGCTGCCGGAGCACCTGGAACAGCTTTCGCTCGGATTCCTCAAGGATCTCGGGGACAGGCTTCGTTCCGGCATAACAGGAGTTCACCACTTCCTCGCTGGCCCGGATCAGGCTGCGAAGAGACGCCTTGTCACGGACGATCCGGGCATACTGGCGTACATTGGCGGAGGTGGGAACGGTGGTGAGCATCTCGCCGATGTATTCCAGCGAGGAAACCTCCTCCGGAACCTCCATCTCCTTTAAGCGGTCCTGCAGGGTGATCAGGTCGATGGGTTTTCCCTCCGCGTAGAGAGAAGTCATCGCCTGGAACACCACGCCGTACTGCTTCTGGTAAAAATCCTCGCTCGTCAGCAGCTCCATGGCTGCCGCCACGGCCTCCTGATCGATCAGCATCGCGCCAAGCACGGAGCGCTCCGCGTCCGTGGACTGGGGCATGATGCGTCTGGTTACATTTTCTTCCATAGGTTCAACTATCCTTACGACTTACAGGCTCTCCACAAGCACCCGGACATTAGCGGTCACCTTTGTGTGAAGCCGCACGGGAACGGTCGTCTCTCCGATCGCCTTGATCGGTCCGGCAAGCATCACCTTCTTCTTGTCCACCTCATGACCGAGCTGATCCTTGATCGCGTCCGCGACCTCCTTCGAGGAGACGGAACCGAACAGCCGGCCGCCTTCGCCGGTCTTTACCTTTAGCACCACCTGCGCTCCGTCAAGCTTTCCGGCCAGCTCCTTCGCTGCCGCCAGATTCTCGGCCGCCACCTTCTCCTCATTCGCCTTCTGCAGCTTCAGGTCATTCATGGACCGGCTGTTGGCCTCGACGCCCTGGCCCTTGCGCAGCAGTACGTTTCTCGCGTACGCGTCGCTGACCTCGACGACCTCGCCTTTTTTGCCGACCCCTTTCACATCCGAGAGTAAGATCACTTTCATATTCAGATCGCTCCTTCCTGCGTCATTGCAGTCAATACTTCCTTCAGTTTCTCCACCGCCTCCTCAGGGGTCACCCCGCTGAGCTGGGCACCGGCCATATTCAGGTGGCCGCCCCCGCCAAGGCGCTCCATGATCAGCTGTACGTTGGCCTCATCGATGGACCTGGCGCTGATGAATACCTTGCCTTCATAAGGCGTGACTACGAAGGAAGCCTTGACGCCCACGATCCCGAGCAGCTCGTTCGCCGCTCTGGCCCCGATCACGTTCGGGCTCTCCAGGCCTTCGCTGTGGCAGATGGAGATCGCATAGGCGTCCATAAATGTCTCCGCGCTGCTGACTGCGTCCGCCTTCGCGCGGTAGTTGTAGATATTGTCGCGCAGGGCCTTGCGCACCCGCGTCACATCCGCGCCGCAGCGGCGCAGATAGGCGGCTGCCTCGAAGGTCCTCACGCCCGTCTTTGCGTTAAAGTTGTCCGTGTCGATGATGATGCCCGCATACAGGCAGTCCGCCTCCAGGGAGGACAGCTTGACGGGTTCCTCAAAGTACTGGAGGATCTCGCTGATCATCTCGCACGCTGATGACGCGGACGTCTCAATGTACGACAGGGACGCATTCTCTATGATGTCCGTCGTCGTCCTGTGATGGTCGAGCACGGCGACCGTCTTCGTCATCCCCAGCAGCTGGGGACATTCCACGCGGCTGGGCCGGCTGGTATCCACCACGATGACGGCGGTGCCGTCGTTTGTCATCTCCATCGCCTGTTCGTGGGTGATGAACATCCCCGGGTCATAATCCTTGCTCTCCCGGAACATGTTCACCCAGGCACGGATATTGGTGTTGAGCTCCCCGAGCACGATATGAGCTGGTTTCCCGACCGAGCGGGCCGCCCGGCAGACACCGACCGCCGCGCCGAAGGAGTCCATATCCGTAAACGAGTGGCCCATGGCGATCACGTTGTCCATCGACAGCATCAGCTCGCGCATGGCCTGCGCCTTGACCCTCGAGCGCACCCTCGTGCTGCTCTCGCTTCGCTGGGTCATTCCGCCGTAGAAGGACATCTCATCGCCGTTCTTGACCACGGCCTGGTCGCCGCCGCGTCCCAGCGCCATCTCCATGGCGCCCCTGGCCGCCTCATAATTCTCCTGGTAGTTGAAGCCTCCGCCGCCGACACCGATACTGATGGTGACGCCGACGTCCGCGCCGATGCTGATGGACTTCACATTCCCGAGAATGGAAAAATGATCCGCTGTCAGGTCATCAAGCTCCTTCTGGTCAAGAACGACCAGGTATTTATCCTTCTCAAGCTTTTTGACCAGACCGCCAGGAGAGGTGAAATACTTGTTGATACGCCTCTCCACCAGCACATTGAGGAGCGACTGGTGCACCTCGTCGGTGCGGTCCACCACCTCATCATAGTTGTCGATGTAGCACAGAGCGACCACCGGAGCGCGGTCCCGGTTCTCCCGGATGACCTTGTTGAGCTGGGTCTCGTCGAAGAAGCACACCATATACAGATAAGCGGCTTCCTCCCCGACACGCTCGATAAAAGACGTGTCGTCGAGCACCTCGTCCATGGGGATCCGCTGGATATGGGCCCGCAGATCCCTGTCTCCGTAAGAGAGCTTCACGTCCCGCTCCCAACCCGCCACGGGCATGGTCCCGCGGTTCAGCTCCGGGAAGATCACGGATATATTTTTCCTGAATGTCCGGCGCCTCTGGGTCAGGGCGCACAGGCTGTCATTGAGCCACAGCACCCGTCCGTCCGGTTCGATCAGCGCGGCGGGCATCTCCATCTCCTCAAGCACACGGTTCTGCACAAGCCCGTAGCGCAGGGCGAAGTCCATCGCCTCCTGCAGGATCCTCGGCCTGTAGTACAGGTAGAACAGGAGGATCGCCAGGAAGTAGACCCCGCTGAAGATCAGGGCGATATATCCCGCATGGGGTTCCCGGACCAGCAGTACGATATCCAGTATCAGAAGAGACAGTGCCAGGATCACGCTCCATCGCCAGTGCATGCGCAGGGAGCCTTTATACCTGGCCTGCGGTTTTCTTTTTTGATTCATAATCTCAGAACTTAAAGACCGCTACTCCGTAGGGTGAAAGCGGATAGGTGACCGAATAAGGCTTGCCGTCGCATTCTCCGTCCTCGGCCTCGTAAACAGCTTTTTTCTCACGGCCGTTTCCGCCGAAACGGGGATCATCGCTGTCCAGTATCAGTTTATATTTCTTCTTTTCGAAGACACCCACCCGGTAATCGGGTCTGTCCATCGGCGTGAAATTGATCACAAAGAGCAGGTTGTTCTTTCTGTCCTCACTGTGACGCACAAAGCTGAAGATGCTGCGGTCGGCGTCATCGGCATTGATCCACTCGAAACCGGCCGGATCATTATCCAGCTCGTAGAAAGCCTTGTTGCTGCGATAGAGATGAAGAAGCTCCGCGACAAAGTCTTTCATCTGGCGGTGCTTGTCCTCCGCCAGCAGATACCAGTCAAGCTCTCTCTCCTCGCTCCATTCCTGGAACTGGGCGAAATCCTGGCCCATGAACAGGAGCTTCTTGCCCGGATGTCCCATCATGAAGGTGTAGCCTGCTTTCAGGTTGGCAAACTTGTCATCATAAAGGCCCGGCATCTTGTTGATCATGGAGCACTTCAGGTGCACGACCTCGTCATGGGAGAGAACCAGGATATATTTCTCCGAATAGGCATAGGTCATGGCGAAGGTCATCCGGTTATGGTTGAACTTCCTGAAGTAAGGATCGAGCTTCATATAGTCGAGGAAATCGTGCATCCAGCCCATGTTCCACTTCTGGGAGAAGCCCAGTCCGTCGTCCTCTGGAGCTGCCGTGACCTTCGGCCACGCGGTGGACTCCTCGGCGATCATCATCACGCCCGGATGTCTTCCGCGGACAACGCTGTTGAGATGTTTGAAGAACTCGATCGCTTCCAGGTTCTTGTTGCCGCCGTAGATGTTGGGCACCCACTGTCCGTCCCTGCGGCCGTAGTCGAGGTACAGGATGGACGCCACGGCGTCGACCCTCAGACCGTCCACATGGAAGTGCTCGATCCAGTACAGTGCGTTGCCGATCAGGAAATTCTTGACCTCGCTCTTGGAAAAATCGAAGACCTTGGTGCCCCAGTCCGGATGCTCTCCTTTTCTCGGATCCGCATACTCGAACTCCGGCGCCCCGTCAAAATCGGCCAGGCCGTGGGCATCCTTCGGAAAATGAGCCGGCACCCAGTCAAGGATGACGCCGATCCCGTTCTTGTGAAAATGATTGATCATCCAGGCAAAATCCTGGGGCGTCCCGTACCGGGAGGTGGGAGCGTAATAGCCGGTCACCTGGTAGCCCCAGGACCCGTCGAAGGGATGCTCGGCGATGCCCATGAGTTCCACGTGGGTATAGCCCATCTCCTTCACGTACTGCGTCACTCTCTCGCCGAACTCGCGGTAGTTGTAGTAGCCGGGTTCGTCCGGTGAATGGGGATGCTTCATCCAGCTGCCCGGATGGACTTCATAGATCGCGATGGGGCTCCGGTCCTGGTCAAAGCTCTCCTGTTTGGTCATCCAGGCTTTGTCTGACCACTTCAGGTTCTCGATATTGGTGATCACCGAAGCGGTGCCCGGTCTGAACTCCGTCGCGTTGGCAAAAGGATCCGCCTTGTAGAGCTTCCTGCCATCCTCTGTCCAGATCATGTATTTGTACAGATCACCGCATTTTGCTTCCGGGACAAAAAGCTCCCAGATCCCCAGCGGCTCGAGCCTGGTCATCGGATGGCTCTCCTCATCCCAGCCGTTAAAGCTGCCGATCACCATCACGGCGCTGGCCTTCGGGGCCCACACCGCAAAATAGATGCCGTCCTTTCCGTCCTTCACGGTCTCATGCGATCCAAGCTTTTTGTAAATGTCATAATGAACACCGTTGCCGAACAGATACTGATCCAGCTCCGTCACAAACACACTGAACGGCTCTTCTTTAACAGCCGCTTTCTTTGCGGCGCTCTTTGCGACCGTCTTTTTGACGCTGCTCTTTGCCGCTGTTTTCTTTTCGGTCTGTGCTTTCTTCATCGCTCTCTTCTCCTCAGAAATAGTCAGAAATCTGTATCCTTTTAAGTATATCACATTCGGGTCAGATATAACAGCCGGTCCTCACCAGCGCAGGGCGATCAGGGTGCTCCCGCCGGCGGGAAGTGTTACGGAAAGATTCCCGTCCGGGACAGGGATGTCCCCGCCGGTCACCAGGTCTGTCATGGACGAGGGCCGCACCGGAAGCGGGATCGAAAGAAACGCCTCGTTCCCGTCATTATTGAGCGCCGTGACCACAGCCTCCCCCTCTCCGATCCTGGCAAAGGCATACTGCCGGTTCGTCAAAAGCAGCTCTCTGTAGCGTCCCTCGCGAAGCGGGGCATGTTCACGCCGGCACCTGCCCAGAAAGGTGATATACTCGGCCAGGCCGGGCATCGGCGGATCCTGCCTGACCGCCTCCAGGTCGATGGCGGGCCGCAGGGCCTGGTCGCCATCCTCCTTGCGTCCCCGGATCCCCCATTCCGATCCGTAATAGATCGAGGGCATGCCCGGCAGCGTATACAGCAGTGTATAGACACAGCGCACATGGGCCTGGTCGTTAAGCTTGTCGGGCAGGCGCGAAACGTCATGATTGTCCGCAAAGCTGTAGAGGACACGGCCGTTGTAGATCCCCGCGTTTTCGCCGAACTGGCGGCGGATGGTGTGGGCGATCTCAAAGTAATTATGATCGTTGTGACCGGAGTAGAGGCCTTTATGCAGCTCGTAGTTCGTCACGGAGTGAAGCATTTCATTGTTGGCCCAGCGGGCGTAATCCCCGTGGATCACCTCGCCCAGAAGGAAGAAATCCTCCTTCAGGTTCCCGGTCATCCACCGCATCTCACGCATGAAATCAAAATCAAGCACATCCGCGCAGTCGAGCCGGATCCCGTCGATGTCAAAGGTTTCCACCCAGAAGCGGATCACGTCGAACAGGTAATCCTTCACCTCGCGGTGCTGGAAGTTAAGATTGACCAGGTCATTGCAGCCGCGCCATGATTCGTAGGAGAAACCGTCATTCCACGCGCTGTTCCAGTCGAAGTTGATCCCCTTGTACCACCAGCGGTACGGTGAGTTCTCCCGGTTCTTTTTTATATCCTCGAACGCGAAGAATTCCCTTCCCGTGTGATTGAAGACGCCGTCCACGATGACCCTGATGCCGATGGCGTGGGCTCTTTCCACAAAGGCCTTGAAGTCATCGTTGTCTCCCAGCCTCCGGTCCACACTGCGGTAGTCGATCGTGTCATAACCGTGGGTGGACGATTCAAAAAGCGGTCCGATATAGAGAGCGTCGCACCCGAGGGACGCGATGTGGTCAAGCCAGGGCATCATATCGCGGAGCCGGTGCTCCACTCCGGTGCGGGGATTGACAAAGGGGGCTCCCGAAAGACCCAGCGGGTAGATATGGTAAAATGTGGCGGTCTCATACCACTTGCTCATAGGCAGTTCCTCCGTAATCTTTTTTGAGTAAAAAACAGGCTCCGGTTCGGCCAAATGCCTGCCGGCATCCGGCTTTGCCGGAGTCTTTCGGGCTGCTTTCATGCCCTTATCTGAAGATCCCTCAGTCGAGATCTTTTTCTTTCACGATGATACGGCCCTCCGGGTCGAAACGCTTCTTGCCGCCGAAGATCCTGTGGGAAGCCTTGTTCGCTTTCGCGAGTGCCTTGTCCACGATCTCGAGGGCATTGCTGACCGACACTTCCTCGCCCTGGTCCTTGCGGCTGTCGATCCTTGCAGCCAGAACGATCTCCGCCTCCTCGGAGAGGACATAATCATGGTCATCCGCATAGACCCTGATGAAATTGACCATCTCCTGTGTGGTGAACATCGGGATGTGGATCTCGGATGTAAACTTCATGGTCAGCCGCGGATGCCTCAGCAGCAGGTCGTGCAGATATTTCTGCTCGTCCTCCAGGATGACGATCAGGCCGTCCGTCCGAAATTCCATCGCAGTCGTCAGCTGATCTGCCACGGAATCGTCCAGGTCGCCGGCTTCCTCCACCAGCAGGATGCCTCCCGCGATCTTCGCCACAGTCGCCGCAATATCCTTGCGGTTCAGGTCGGTGGCGTAGATCCTGGCCATCTTCACATACTGTTTTCCCTTCTCCTTGGCGATCGCCTTGGCAAGGTTGGTGCCGATGGTCGTCTTTCCGCAGCCGTGGCCGCCGAAGATCAGCACATTTCCGGTCCGCGATGTCCGGTCTGCGCCCTTCGCCACAGCCTGCATGATGGCGTTGTGGATCTGCGCATCCAGGTTGCCGACATCCAGGTAGCCCTTGAAAAGCTCCTGCTGATCGGGCGAGAGCAGATAGCGCTTTTTAGGCGGCGTCTTCTGCTCCGGCTGCGGGGCCGGCTGCCCTTCCTGCGGTGCCGCCTCCGGCTCAGCCGGTGTTTCCTCCTGCGCGGGAGCGGCCGGCTGCTCGGCTGCCTGATCCGCAGTCTCCTCAGAAGGCTCTGCTTTTTCAGCCTCACCGGTCTCCCCGGCGGCAGGCGTCAGTTCTTCTTCTTTTTTCTCTTCCTTCTCTTCATCGGCAGTGAGCTGCGCCTCGATCCTGGCCGCGAGAAGATCCGCCTCATCCTGCGTCATCTGACCTGCCGCGCTTTCCTCCTCAGCAGCGGGCGCTGCCTCTTCCTGAGCGGGTGCGGCCTCCTGCGTATCGACCGGGGTCGAATGATAGATCCTCGCGATCTCCTCAGCCGGGATCATGCGGGTCTTGGCTTTAATGATCTCTTCCATGGTGCTGTCGGGCTGCGTGCTCAGGTCATCCCAGGGTTTGCGCTTAAGCTGCGCTTCCCGGATGTATTCTCCCTGCCCGTAATTTTCCATGGGAGGAAGCGGCTTCGGGGCTTTCTCCTCCTTGACGGGGGCCTCCTCCTCTACCGGTGCGGACGGTTCGCTCTCCTTGGCAGGCACTTCCTGCGGCGCGCTCTGCGCGGCCTCTTCCTGCACCGGTTCGTCGTCGAACGCCTCCGCCAGCTCGCCGGCTGTGGGGATCACTTCCGTCATCGGTTCCGCGGCGCCTTTCGATTCATCCGGGATCTGCACTTCTTTCTCCTCCCCGGCCTTCTCCTGATATACCGGTGACACGCCCATGTTCAGCAGCGCTTCGTCCACGGCGGAGAGGACGCCTGCCGGCGCCTGGCCGCGGTTTACGGCCGCCTGGGAACGGGAAGCCGCTTCGCGCACCTCATGTCCGCGTTCGCCCATGGAAAGCAGGACATCGTCCAGCGTCAGCTGTCCGGCCGCCCTCTTCTTCTCCAGATCCGGAATATTAAGACTCGGTCTCTTGAACAGATTGCGGGCCGCTTCCTGGTCCTTCTTGGAAGCTTCGATCAGTTCGTCGGCCGCTTCCTCATCCGGATCGGAATACTCCATGCGGCCTACCTTCCCAACGACCTCACGCATGGAGGCCGCGATCTCCGACTGGCGCTGCTGCGGAGTTTTCTCCGGTTCGGGCTCTGCCGGCGGTTCCGGCGCAGCCGGCTCTTCGGGCTCGGCGGCTTCCTCCGCTTCAGCCGGTTCTTCCGCTTCAGCCGGTTCTTCCGCTTCGGCCGGTTCTTCCGGCTCAGCGGCTTCCTCCGCTTCGACCGGTTCTTCTGCTGCAGCCGGCTCCTCCGCCGGGACTGCTTCCGGTGCGGCAGCTTCCTCCGCCGCGGCCGGCTCTTCCGCTTCTGCGGCTTCCTCAGTCACGACCGGCGCTTCCGCTGCAGCCGGCTCTTCTTCCTTCTTCACGAAGACCTGCGTCGCCGACAGGTCGATCTGTGCCGCCGCCGGTTCCTCCGGCTGGGCGTTCTTTTCAAATACCTGCGTCGGCTCCTCCGCCCCGGCGTTCTTTTCGAACACCTGCGTCATGCCGATGCTGTCCGCCGCCGGCGCGGCAGCGGCCGGTGACACTTCCTCTTCCTCCGGCTGGGTCACCTTCGCAAGTTCCTCGGCGATCGTCTTTTCCGTATCAGCCACGATCGAATCGGCCAGCGTCGTACTCTCGCTTTCGACGATCTGTTTTTCCTTCCCGATCGTGTCCTCGATTTTCTCCGGCTCCTCCTCCATGCTGAAACGGCTGTCATAGATCTCCTGCTGTTTCGGGGTCAGCGCCGCATAGCGCTTCTTGAGCTCAAGCGCCTTGATCACGTACTTGCCGCTGTGGAACCACAGGACCAGGTCATCACAGGCGGCGATGCACTCTTCCATGCGGTCCGCCTGCTGGTAAAGCCTCGCCAGCTCATACGCGTATTTCTCGTTGTACTCCTCGCTGATATATTCCTTGAGGATCTCGATCTGCTCGTCAAGGGAAGACCCCCTGCCCTTGTAGATCTTGTATTTCAGGATATAACGGTTCGTATCGTGCGGCGCAGCCTGGACATATTCGGTATAGTACTGGATCGCCTCGTCAAACTGTTTCTGCGCGACGCTCACCTCAACGAGCCGGTAGAGAATGCTCCTGCCCACCGGCGTCCGCTTGTAAGCCCTCACAAGCAGCGCCTTGCTGTCCTCGTATCGCCCCACCGCCTCGTAGACTTCGCTGATCAGGCACAGCGTGTTGATATTGCGCACCTTGCGCCAGTCCACCTGATCCGCCGCCTCGGCAGCCGCGGCATAGTTTTCCTGATCGATCAGTTTCCGGATCTCTTCCAGTTTGAGACTGTATTCATTCTTGTCCACTTTCTTCACCTCTTAATGCGCTGCGATCCGCATTTATCGCTTTATTGGTATTATTATCTGGTCCAGGTACTCCTGTGGAGCATCACCAGGATGGGGAACAGTTCCAGCCGGCCGGCGATCATGTCGAAGGTCAGCACCACTTTGGAAAGCAGGGACAGGTCCGCGAAGTTGCCCGCGGGTCCTACCACCGACAGGCCGGGACCGATATTGTTGAGGGTGGCCGCGACCGCCGTAAACGTGGTCTCCAGGTCAAATCCGTTCAGCGAGATGATCAGGACGGAGAGCACGAAGATAAACAGGTAGGAGCATATAAACACATTCGTCGCGCGCAGCACGGAATGCTCGAGCAGCTTGCCGTCCACGCGGATCTTCCTCACCCCGCTCGGGTGGATCATCTGCTCGATCTCCTTGGAGACCGTCTTGGCCATGATCTGTATGCGGGAGACCTTAATGCCGCCGCCGGTACTGCCTGCACAGGCGCCGATGAACATCAGCGTCACCAGAAGCGTTTTCGAGAAGGTCGGCCACACGTTGAAGTCCGTCGTCGAGAAACCGGTGGTGGTGATGATCGAACCCACCTGGAACGCTGCGTCCCTCACGGCCTTCCCGCCCATTCCCGGGTAGAGAGGCAGGATATTGATGGTGATCAGCACGATCGACACCGCAATGATGGACAGGTATACGATCACCTCGCTGATCGACAGGATCTCCTTGAACCGACGCTTATAAGCCAGGTAATAGACATTGAAGTTGATGCCGAACATGATCATGAAGATCGTGATGACGACCTGCTGGAACGCCGTCACAGATCCCATGGAATCGTTCAGGTAGCCAAATCCGCCGGTGCCGGCCGTTCCGAAGGAGGTGAGCAGTGATTCGAAGAGCGTCATCCCTCCGATCAGCAGGATGACGACCTCCAGGGCCGTCAGCGCCATGTAGAGCGCATAGAGGGTGAAAGCCGTCGTGCGCACCTTCGGCACCAGCTTTTTCACCGACGGACCCGGGCTCTCCGCCTTCATCAGGAACATGTCGCTGCCGCCCGCCAGGGGCAGAATGGCAATGATAAAGACGAGCACGCCCATGCCGCCGATCCAGTGCGTAAAGGAACGCCAGAAGAGCAGACAGCGCGGCAGGGCCTCCACATCTCTTAAGATGCTGGCTCCGGTGGTGGTAAAACCGGACGCCGTCTCGAACACCGCGTCCACCATGTGGGGAATGTAGCCGGAGATCCTGAACGGCAGCGCGCCGAATATACTGACGACCAGCCAGGAAAGCGCCACCGCCGCAAAACCTTCCCTTGAATAGAGTTTTTTGTTTTTCGGTTTGAAATAGACCGACAGAAGCCCGATCGCCAGACAGATCAGCATCGTGATCAGTATGGCAAAACCGTCCCTCTCGCGGTAGATCACCGCGCACAAAAGCGGGGGTACCAGAAACATGGCCTCAAAATTCAGTATCCATCCCAGTACGTATAAGACCATTCCGTAATTCATCGTGTATTTGTCCTTTATCTTTCAAAAATATCGCTGATATCATTCAGTCCGGCCGTAGTGGTCACAACGATCACCGTGTCCTCCGGCAGGAGGACGTCGCGTCCTCTGGGAAGAATGATCTTTCCGCCGCGGTTGATGCAGGCGATCAGGACGTCGTCCCTCAGCCGAAGCTCCAGGAGCGGAATATTCTGTTTATCGAAGCTGTCCTGGATGTGGAACTCCAGGGCCTCCGCCTTGTTGTCCACGATCCAGTGCAGCGTCTCCACGTTGCTGCCCAGCGAATTTTTCCTCGCCCTGACATACTGGAGGATGTACTCCGCCGTCAGGTTCCTGGGATGAATGGTCGTATCCAGGTCGAGGGTGTCGATCACTTCGTCAAACACGATCTTGTTGATCTTCGTCACGATCTTACGGACATTCGACTTGCGTGCGAACAGAGAGAGAATGATGTTCTCCTCGTCAAAATCCGTCAGCGCCACAAAGCCTTCCATGGCGTCCAGGTCCTCCTCCATCAGCAGCTGCCTGTCGGAGCCGTCGCCGTTGATGATGGTCGCTTTCGGGAAACGCTCGGATAAAAGCTCACAGCGGGCAAACTTCTTCTCGATGAGCTTCACATTGATACCGTGGTCGATCAGCATCTTCGTGAGGTAGAAGCCGATGTCGCTTCCGCCGATGATCATCACGTTCCGGCACTTGTTCGTATAAATGCCGATCTTGCCAAAGAAATCTTCCTCCGACGCCGCCTCCGACACGATCGAGATCACATCCCCGCTCCTGAGCATATATTCGCCGTTGGGGATCACGATATCGCCGTCTCTCTCCACCGTGCACACAAGCACGTTGCAGCGCAGCTTCTGGTGCATCTGCATCAGGTTGAGCCCGTCCAGCACGGATGCTTCCGGGATCCTGAAGCGCAGGAGCTCCACACGACCCTTGGCAAAGGTATCGATCTCGATAGCGGACGGTGTTCTCAGGACCCTGGCGATCTCCCTGGCCGCCGTGTACTCCTGGTTGATCACCATGGCCAGTCCCAGCTCTTCCTTCAGGAAATTCAATTCCGTGTTGTATTCCGGATTCCTGACCCTGGCGATGGTATGACATCCGCCTGCTTTCTTGGCGATCAGGCAGCACAGCAGGTTCAGCTCATCCGAGCCGGTCACCGCGATCACCAGGTCCGTATGGGCGATGTCCGCCTCCGACAGAACGCCGTAGCTGGCGCCGTTGCCTACGGTTCCCATGATATCGTAACGGGCACAGAGGTCTTCCACCACCTGCTCGTTCTTGTCGATCACCGTCACATCATCCTGCTCACGGCTTAAAATGGCGGCAAGCTGTTCGCCGACTTTTCCGCAGCCGACAATAATGATCTTCACGTCAATATCCTCCAGTCAAACTTTTGATTTTTCTCATAATTGAATGCAGCATGGCTGCCGGGTGGAATAGAATCCCCCTATATTACAATTCTTTAACATTACAATGATAGCAGAAAGAGCCTTTTTTAACAATACGTAAAAACTGCCGCTGGTGATCAGCGGCAGTTATGTTTCTCTATTCAGTTTTATTATTTTCATGCTTTCCTCTGCATGCGAATTGTTTTTTGTTTTATGCAGCGACCGAAGCTCTTCTTATTCCTGCTATATGTAAAAATACATCCGGTCTGTTTTTGCGCCCGGTCTCCTCACCGGAGCCGCTGCCGATGTATTTTAAAGTTTCAGAATAACGGATTAATAAAGACTCTTACTATAAAAACAAGTTCAATATGTCATCCTCTGAAATACGTTCTGATCCTGCCTGGCTGGATGCTGATCCCGGTCCGTTGAGCTTGTCGGTCTGTTTGTCGAATATAAAAGATTCTTACGGATTCCGAAGATCGGGGGTTTTTCTGCAGGAAACATCCAACTGCTTTACAGGATTCAGATGGCGAAAGAATTCAGTGTCCATTGGTCCAAAACCTCCTCTCCCTGGATAATTATATCAACAACACCTGATGCGCCGCCGTCGTCGTTACTGTCCGACAGCAACTGTGCTGTGTTGATGGTGTTATCCTAACACCTCTCCACAGATTTGTCAATCAATAATGTGTTATAAAATATATTTTTCTTGTAAAAAGAATAGAGGCGGCCTTTTTGTCCGTCTCTATTGTCATAATTGAGTATATTTTCTGATTATTTTATTCTGTCGGAATTTTTCGCCCCACTGTCACGGCGCTCGATCCGGGCCCGATATGGCAGGCGATGCTCAGCGAGAGCGGATCCATATGGATCTCCCGGCCCGGAAAGGCCTGCCTGATCTCCTCAAGCCAGGCAGCCGCATCCTCATCATTCATCGTATGCGACGCCGCGAAAACCGCTTCGGGCGAATCCTTGCTGAGGCGGAACCTGTTCTCCAGATCGTCGCTGATGGCTTCGAGCATGGTGGTCCGGGCATGTTTGACGGTCCGGCACTTGGCAAACGCATCCAGCTTTCCGCCCTGGATCTGCAGCACGGGCTTGATGCGCAGCAGAGTTCCCACCGCCGCTGCCGCGGGCGTTATCCTTCCGCCTTTTTTCAGGTAGGTGAGCGTGTCGACCGCAATATAGATGCTCGAATCAGATTTGGTCTCGAGCAGCCTGTCCCGGATCTCTGCTCCGCTCATACCGTTTTCTGCCATCGCCTTAGCCGCCAGCACCGACTCGCGCTGCGTCACCGAGATCCGCTGGTTGTCCACGACAAAGACCCGGTCGGGGAACTCATCCTCCGCCATGGCAAGCGAGGTTGCACATGAGCTCGACAGCGCGCTTGACATCGGGATATAGATGATCTGATCGTATTCTTTGAGCAGTGTCTTCCACTGGTCGAGAAGGTCTCCCGGGGACGGCATGGAAGTGGAGATCTCCGCTCCTGCTGCCTGCCTGGCAAAAAACTCTTCCCTGGTAAGGTTGACATCCTCAAAATACAGTTCACCTTCAATGTAAAAGGGCATCGGGACTACGTAGATCCCAAGTTCTTTTCCCTGTGCCTGGGTGATGCCGCTGTTGCTGTCGGTCATGATCGCAATGTTCATATTTCTCAAAACTCCTCTGTACAGTCGAATGGCGCACCGTGCCGAAAGGGCAGATGCGCCATTTCCCGTCCGGGCTTTACACGCCCGGCTTATTGCTGCTTAAATCAGGCTTTTCCGTCACTGCCCAGAACCTCAAGGATCTTGTGGGTAACGATATCTTTCACGTTCTTGCGGCCGTCGCCCAGATACTGTCTGGGATCGAAGTGATCCGGATGCTCAATGAAGTGCTGACGGATACCGGCTGTCATGCCAAGGCGAAGGTCGGAGTCGATGTTGATCTTGCAGACTGCGCCTTTGGCTGCCATACGAAGCTGTTCTTCCGGAATGCCGATAGCATCTTTCAGAGCGCCGCCGTTGGCGTTGATGATCTTAACATATTCCTGCGGAACGGAGGAAGATCCGTGAAGAACGATCGGGAAGCCCGGAAGTCTTCTGGAAACCTCTTCCAGGATGTCAAGGCGAAGCTTCGGGTTCTGGCCGGGTTTGAACTTGTAAGCGCCGTGGCTGGTGCCGATGGCAATCGCAAGAGAGTCAACGCCGGTTCTCTTAACGAACTCTTCTACCTGATCCGGATCGGTGTACATAGCCTTCTCCATATCCACGGAGACATCGTCCTCTACGCCGCCGAGAGTACCAAGCTCAGCCTCGACAACAACGCCGTGCTCATGAGCATACTCTGCTGTTCTTCTGGACTCTTCGATGTTCTCTTCGAAGGAATGTCCGGAGTAGTCGATCATGACGGATGTGAAGCCGCCGTCCACGCACTCTTTGCAGGTCGCGAAATCTGCGCCGTGATCCAGATGAAGAGCGATCGGAATGGAGGAGGTCTCTACCGCTGCTTCTACCAGATGTTTCAGATATGCGTTCTTGGCATACTTTCTTGCACCTGCGGAAGCCTGCAGAATGACCGGGCTGCGAAGCTCGTCAGCTGCCTCAACGATAGCCTGGACGATCTCCATGTTGTTGA
>DGTA01000153.1 GCA_002394165.1 Lachnospiraceae bacterium UBA4348
GTACCAACCATGTAGTTATCGAATGTTGCATAGTAGGAAACTGCATCAGAGTTCATCAGCAGACGGTCATAAGCAATAACCGGGATCTCATTCTCTGCAGCAAGGTCAAGAGCCTCACCAAGGGAGTCGCCTTCGATAGCGGAAATAACCAGAACATCAGCGCCGTTACCGATCATGGTCTTGATCTGGTTCAGCTGAGTAGCGGGATCGTTGGAAGCGAACTGAAGTTCAACTTCATAACCGGCCTCGGTCAGCTGTGCTTCCATGTTGGCACCATCCTGGTTCCATCTCTGCAGATCCTTTGTCGGCATGGAAACGCCAACTTTTGCTGCCTGAGCGCTGAATGCCATTGCTGTAGCCATAGCGCCTACTAAAGCTGCTGTCAAAACTTTCTTCATCTTTACTCCTCCTTATAGAAATAAGAATACACTACGCGGGAGTCACTTACCCCCGTTTACGGAGCTATTATAACATACCCCAAACAGGACAAAGTTGTTATAAGTCTGCAAATTTTCGCAAAATAGGGCAAAATTCTAGCATTTTCCGGATTCGGATGGCAAAAAAATGCTAATTATGACAGGGGACGATTCTCTGTCAGCGTAGTATGACAGGGGACAATCCCCCAGACAAACGTAATTTGGCAGCATACGGCCAATTCAAAAGATCTTAAGCATACGAAGCCGCTGAAGAAAATGCGAGCCTAGCGGATGCTTTCAAAGCCTGTCTGAGCACACGTAAGTGTGCGAGTTGCGGAGAAAGCATCCCATTAGGCGGCGCAGCATTTTCAAGAGCGGCAAGTCAGCTTAAGATCTTTGAATTGGCTGTATGCTGCCATTATGATTGTTTCTGAGGAGTGTCCCTCTGTCATATTATTCGTCTGAAGGCAGTGCAAACTCATCCGTGATGACCACATCCTCGGTCTCTTCCTCGGCGGTCGGTGTCGGGATGAATTCATCCATGTAGACGTCCTCTGCGGCTCCGCTTAAGAGAGCCGGCAGGTTCAGGACGATGCCGTCAATGTTGTAGGGCAGTTTCATGGAAACCGCGCTTCCCACTTTCTTGCTGCCCTTCTTGGGCGTGATGTGCAGCACCATCTTGAAATCCTGTCCCATTACCGGGACCATACCGCGGTCTCCCTCGCTGAGCTTGGCCACGGACTTGTCGTTCACGAACACTTCCACTTTATAGAAGGGATCGTAACTGGTTCCGTCCGCATCGAGCTTCTTGTTGTCAAAGTAGACGGTGTGGCCGCGGCCGATGACGGCCAGGATGACAGCCAGGGCGATCACGGCGGCAAGCGCCACGATCCGGACGATCAGTGAACGGACGGAGAGTTTCTTCTTATTATTCATCTTTCCCCTCCTTCTCCTGATCAAGTCTCAGGCGCTCGCCTTCCATACTCTTGACCCTGCGCTTATTGGTCTCATACATCACGAGCGCGATGGTGATGACCGCGTAGGATACGAACACGCGGAAGTATTCGCCGATCATGGAGTCGCCGGTGATGTAGGCACCCGCACGCGGGGCAACGATGAACATCAGGTGGAAAAGGATGACTCCCAGGAACACATTGCCGATGGAGGCCTTATCTACGGAGGCGCCGCCGACAAGAAGCGCTGCGATGCAGAACATGCCGATCTGCGAGTGGGCACTGTAGGTGGCGATATTGCCCATATTCTGCAGGTAGATCACCATGCCGATGCCGGCAAGCACGGTGGAGATGATGATCGAGATGATCCTTGTCCGCTCCACGTTGATGCCCGCATCACGGGCCACTTCCATGTCCTGGCCGACTGCTCTCATATCCTGTCCGAGCTTCGTGCGGCGGAACCACACGATCACGAGGCACAGGACGGCGATCACGATAAAGGTCGCGACCGGGACCTTCACGCCCTTAATGTTGAGCGGGATGAGGTTGTCCAGATGCTGGCGCATGTTCAGCAGGCTGACCGTGTTACGGATGCCGTAGCCTCTGGGAAGCTTGATGGAGCCGTGTTTGATCGGGATCACGGAGCCCATCAGGTAAAGCACGACCAGCTGGTAAACGCCGTTGATGAAGTAGCTGATGATGTAGCTCGTGATCATCTCGCGGCCTTTGGCCATGTTCAGGATCTTTCCGCAGAACAGTCCCAGCAGGATTGAGATCGGTACGGAGATGATCATGGCAAGCACCATGCCGGGGATCCCCACGATCTGCCAGTCGCTGACCAGGATCAGACCGATCTCACCGGCCATGGCGCCCAGCGTCATGCCGAAGTTCAGGCCCATTCCGGCCATGATCGGGATCAGCAGGGACAGGATCAGGAAAGAGTTCCTGCCCATGCGGGTGACGATCTCATTGACCAGGTAGTTGGGTGAAAGTCCCGCAATGGGAATGCACAGCGCGCAGATGATGATGAACATCATCGGCACGGAAGCCCTCGAAAGGAATGCGCCGAATTTAGCTTTTCTCATTGTCTTTTCGTTCATTTCGATCCCTCCGTCTTCCTGGTGAGCGCATACAGGATCATGCCGTTGGAGGCGATGATGCGGATGACCTCACTCATATCCATATGGATCATGTTGTTCATAACGGTGGGAGTCATGGTGACGATGCCCTGGAAGAGGATCGTCCCGATGATCACGTTCATGATCGTCGCCTTGTTCACCGACGCGCCGCCGATCAGGATGGCGGACACAGCCGGAAGGGCCATGTAGAACGGAGCCATGTAAAGCTGGACAAAGCCAAAGCCCTGTTCATACACCAGGATGCCGATGGCCGCGAGCCATGTGGACATGACCACCGACAGGAGGCGGATCCGGTCTACATTGATGCCTGCCGCGCGGGCAAACACCGGATTGGAGCCGACAGCTGTCATGGCTGTGCCGGTCTTGGTGTGAAGAAAAGCCCAGATCGCCGCCGCCAGCAGTGCGAAGAACAGCAGGGTGCCGGTCGGGATGACCAGGTTTCCGATCTTGATGCGAAGAATGTTCGCAAGCACCTGGGAGTAGTAACCCTCCAGGGAGATGGTGGTACGAAGTCCCTTGCCGGCAAGGCCCCAGACCATGTTCGGGCTCTTGTAGGGCAGGATCAGCCACATCATGCACATTAAGGATACGGAGGAGAAGCCCACGTAGGTGGCGATCATCATCTCTCCGCCTTTGATCTTGTTGAGCAGCCAACCGTAGCCGGTGCCGAAGATCAGGGCAAACGGCGTGGCGATCACGATGGCCATCACAAAGGACATGGCGCCCGTGAAGCCGAATTCGATCGAAAGGGTGGCGCCGAGCAGACCGGAGATGATCCCCAGCGGCAGTCCGAAATTAAGTCCGCAGCCGGAGTGGACCATCGGGACCATGGCCAGCACCAGGATGCCGTTCCAGGAGAAACGGGCAATGATATTTGAGATCTGCGTAGGCAGATCGGCGCCCACGAACGGGGCGAGGATCAGCAGGATCAGCAGGAACGCGGTGATGATGAGCCTGGGAAGTCCGAAGCTCTCCACAAGGTTCCGCAGCCAGCTCTTTTCTTTATTCTTTGTCTCGTTCATCCGACCCTCCTTATATCACCTGGGAGAGCATCAGCTCGCCCAGTTCTTCCACAGAGGACGACGCCGGAAGGACACCGGCGACCCTGCCTCCGGATACGATGGCGATCCGGTCGCAGCTTGAGCGGAGTTCCTCCAGTTCGGAAGAGACGATCACGACCGTGACGCCGTTCTCCCGGTTGAAACGCCTGAGGGCCTCCAGCACCAGCGCTTTGGCGCCAACATCGATGCCGCGGGTAGGTTCGGATACGAAAAGCATCCGCGGGTTGAGGGCAAAGGCCTTGGCCAGGCAGACCTTCTGCTGGTTGCCGCCGGAGAGCTCCTTCGCCTTCTGTTTGGAACTGGTGCAGCGGATGGCCAGCTCCGAAATGTATTTGTCCGTCACTTCCTTGATGGCCTTCTCGTCACGCCACTTGACCAGCCCGCCCAGGTAGTTCTTCAGGAAACGGTTCTGGATCTGCATGGCCGGGAAGGCAATGTTCCATTCAAGGCTCTCGTCAAGCAGGAGTCCCACGCCGCGGCGGTCCTCCGACACAAAGGCAAACGAAGCGTCAAGGCAGCTGCGCGGTGAGTTCAGGGGGATCTCCTTCCCCTCGAAGACGACCGTGCCGCCCGCCGGATAGAGGCCCATGATCCCGTTGGGGATGCCCAGCTTGCCCTGGCCTGCCAGGCCACCGATCCCGAGGATCTCACCCTCTCTCACGTCAAGGCTCACGTCCCTGACAGTCTCGCCGGGCATATCGACCCAGAGCCTTTTGACTGAAAGAATGACGGGAGCGTCCTTTTTCTCTTCCGCATCGGAGGAAGCGGCTGAAGCGGGCTGGTCCACATCGCGTCCCACCATCTGCCTGGTGATGATCGCTGTGGAAGTGTTCGACGAGGCCTCCTCGCTGACAACATATCCGTCCCGCATGACGACGACCTTGTCGCAGACAGCCATGATCTCCTGCAGGCGGTGTGTGATAAAGATGATGGCGATGCCGCGCTTTGCCATGCCGCGGATCGATTCGAGCAGGGCATCGGCTTCTTTTTCAGTAAGCACAGCGGTCGGCTCGTCAAGGATCAGGAGCTTTAACTGCTCTTTGGACAGCTCCCTGGCGATCTCGGTAAACTGCTTGTGTCCGACGGGCATGTCGGAGATGATCATCTTGCGGTCGACCTTGACACCCATCATCTCGATCGCGTTCGCAGCCCGCTCATCCATCATCGTTCTGTTAAGTGTATTCATACGATCTCCGAATACCTCGGAGACCAGATTTTTCTTTACCGGTTCCCTGTTGAGAAGGATATTCTCGGTGGTCGAAAATCCGGGAATCAGAGAGAATTCCTGGTGTACCATGCCGATACCGGCCTCAATAGCGTCAAAGGGAGAGTTGAACTGGACCTTCTGTCCGTTCAGGAGCACTTCCCCGCCGTAGCCGCCTGTCTCACGGATCATATCCGCGCCGAACAGGATCCTCATCAGGGTGGACTTTCCGGCGCCGTTCTCTCCCACCAGGCCGACGACCTCGCCCTCATGAACCGTGAGGTTGATATCCGTCAGGACCTGGTTGCCGAAGAAGTCCTTTTTGATATTCCGCATCTCTAAAAGCGGAGCATTTCCATTATTCATAACGATCGGCTTACCTTCCGTAATCTAGTCGCTTAAATTTCATAAAGCAGGGGGAAGGGCATCCGCTCTTCCCCCTGTCGTCAAAGGTCATGTGATATGCTCTTATTTGGTGGTAAAGTACTTCTCGGGAACTTCGATCTCGGTGGATCCCATGTAGTGACCCGGGTCGCCCATAATATAGGTATCCTGGTAAACAAGGAATACATTGCCCATCTTCACGCCCGTGTCTGCATTGGTGTAGTTGGAGCCGTTCCAAGCAGCATTGGGTGAGAATACCTGGTAAGCAGCAGCGATGTCATCGATGTTGTCCAGCTCTGCCTTGCCGTCGATAACGTTCATGGCATGCTGTGCAAGACCTGCGGAAACGGTGTAGCCATAGGAATAAGCCCATGTACCGAATCTGCCTGCGCCGCCTTTTTCAACGACTGCTTCCTCAACCTTGGCAAGGATCTTCTCGAAGTCGCCGGCTTCCTCGGTGAGGTCAAGTCCCAGAGCTCCGGGATAGCCCATCAGCGGGGAGGGAAGGTCAGCCTCGATGAAGTATCCGCCGTACTCGAGCAGCTGCTTCAGAAGGGGCTCAGTGTGAGCATCGTTGGTGCAGAAGTAAGCGGAGTTCGTGCCGTACTTCTCGATCCACTCCGGAACATGCTCAAGGATGTAAGCCTGGGCACCCGGTACGCCGACATCGGTGGTGGGATCGGGAGCGGTCTCCATCTCGAACTTCATGCCGAACTCTTCGCAGGCTGCCTTCATGATGGCAACACGGCGGCTCATCGTCTCATAGGACAGATGACGCGGGAAGGAAATGTGTACGAAAGTATCGCAGCCAAGCTCGTGAGCGGTGCGGATGATCAGATAGCCGCGGGCGACGAAGTCGTTGTTGCAGACAAGGTCAGCAGCGGAACCGATCTCGGGAAGGTCCTCGTGGGACTCACCGGCGATGCAGAGGATGTCAGGTCTTCTCTCCTTGATCTGACGGAAAGCCTCGGTGGTGCCGGGGATCGCCTGGTTGACGATGATGGCCTTCATATCGGGATCATCAGACAGGTTGACGATCGTCTGGATGGTGGTCTCCAGCTCTTCAGTGAAGTTGTCCGGATAGATCGCGAGTTTCACGCGGTCTTCGCCGTACATAGCCTGGAAAGCTTCCGCGCCGCGGCGGTCATCTTCAGACTGTGAAACGGAACCGGTCACGATACCGATGTGATAATCGCCTGAAGCGGCGGTTTCGGTGCCGAGCTCTTCAGCCACTGTTTCTTCTGTTTCTTCGCCAAGATCAATGGCCTCAACGCTTGCCGCGAATGCAGACAGAGCAAAGGACATAACCATGATCACGGAGATCAGAAGGCTCATGATTTTTTTCATTACTCTTTTCCTCCTTGAAAATATTGTGTCAGAAACAAGTTTTATTTTACACCCGATTAATCTGAGCGTCAACTAAAGTACAGCGTATTTAACTCAGCTTCGGGTGCGGTAAAATGAGGTCCACGGCATAGAGGGCGGCAGCTCGGAAAAGGCTCCTTTTTTGTATTCGGCCGACTCGGCGCCGGGCCCGATCCGGATCACCCTGTCAGCAAGCGTTAAAGCGTCGGACATACTGACGGTCAGGATCAGGACAGCCGTGCCTTCCGCCCGGATCCGTCCGATCAGTTTCCAGATCTTCTGGCGCAGAGAAACGTCCGCCCCCTTGAAGGGCTGCGCGGCGATCATGACCTTCGGCCGCTGCATCAGGATCCTCATATAGATCAGCTCCGTGGCCTCCTCGCGCGTCAGTTCGCCCGCACTCCGGCCAAAGATGTCCCTGCCCGTGATCCGGATATACTCTTCCTTCATCATCGCCCGCATGCGCCTGTTCCTCCAGATCTGCGGAAAGGCGTGGTCCATATTCATGCAGAGGTTGTCCATGACGCTCATCTCGGGAAAGATCATCGTCTCCGGTGCATTTTCTGAAAAGACGGCAACCCGGCGCAGGCGGTCCGGATCCGGCCGTCGCTTCCGGCTTTCTCCGGCGTCCTCCTCCACAAAATCAAACTCCACGGCATCTTCCTCGAGGGGCCTCGAGAGCGCCCTCACCAGCTTCTGGTAAGGCTTTGTATCAAGAAACTGCAGCGTAACGCATTCCCCTTTATGAAGACTGACCTCCAATGGGAGTGCCTGTGCCCTGATCGTCAGCAGCGGCTTTTGCTCCTCCGGTCTTTCCTCCCCGGACATGGCGCCGCTCACATTCCGGTAAAATGATTTCGCATAAACGTGATAGATGGCGGCGTCCAGGCTGCCGCGCTGCTCTTCGTCCCCCAGATCCGCCGTCATCTCGACTGTGCCGTTGTTAAAGATGGCCGCGCGCGTGCACATGCTGCGGATCTCCTCAAAATGCATGCTGATATACAAAAAGGCAAACCCGTGATCCGCATAGTGGCGGATGACCCCGGAAAGGACCTCCATCTGCTCCTCGCTCAGCAGGGAGCTGATCTCACGCAGGATGATCAGCCGGTGTCCGAGCATGACAGCCCTGAGGATCTGCGTCACCACGCTCTGGAGCGGATCCAGCTTTTCCGCCGGGCTTTCCAGCGGTATCCGCAGGCCGAACCGCTCGCTGTCAAGGTCCTCCAGATAAGGCTCCGTCATCTCCAGGAAGGCCTTTTTCCGGATCAGCTCCTCCTTCCCGGGGCGGAAAACGCACAGATTATCCAGGACGCTCATCCCCTCCGCGAGGGCGCTTTTTGAGTCGATCAGCGTGACCGGATTGCGCATCCTCTTCTCTTCTTTCCAGGAATTGATGCACTTTTCACAGTAATAGACATGTCCGTAGTAGACCGGCAGGTTGAACAGCAGGATATCGAGCAGGCTCTCCAGGCCGTAGGTGTTGACCGCCAGCAGACCTGTTACCGAGCCCTCCGTAATGCGCAGAGAGCATGCGTCGAGTTCTGTCCTCTCTCCCTTTTTCGTGGTCACCTTTTCAAGGCGGAGCACTTCCGTTTTCATGGCTTTTGCTCTCCTGCTCCCGGCGCTGTGAGCGGAACTGAGATCTCTACCTCGGTTCCCTCCCCGAGCATTGAATACACGTGGATACCGTACTCTTCCCCGAAGATCAGCCGGATGCGGTTATTGACATTTGTCAGTGCGACTCCGCCTTCCCGGCCGTGGGTAGAGCTGTCCGGCTCCTGCTCTCCGGCCCGGAGCTTTCCGTTAAGCTCCCGAAGCTGTTCCTCTCCCATGCCGACACCGTTGTCGCGCACCCGGATGACGGTTCTGGTCTGCGAACGTTCCAGAATGATCCTCGTCACGCCCTCACCGATCTTGAGCTCCGTTCCGTGGATAATGGAATTTTCTATGACCGGCTGAAGCGTCAGCTTGGGAATGAGGGCTTTCCTGATCACTTCCCAGTCTTCTTCATCCCAGGCGATCTCCAGGCGGAGCCTGCTGCCGAAGCGGTACTGCTGGATCTTAAAATATGTCCGGCAGTTTTCCAGTTCCTCCTCGATCGTGACCAGATTCTCCGTCCGGCTGATCGTATAACGGAAAAACGACGCCAGGGCCTCCGTCATATCCGCCAGCGAGTCCATGCCGGCCAGCAGCGCTTCCGAGCGGATGCCGTCCAGGGTATTGTACAGGAAATGCGGATTGATCTGGTTCTGGAGCGCCCGGTACTGGGCCTGTCGCTTGCTCAGATCGATCGCGTCAGCCCGGACCGCCAGCTGGCTCAGGCGCCGGAGCGTCTGCTCCGAGGACGGCGAGTACATCATCGGGCTTTCCAGAAGATCCGTCATCGGGATAAAGCCCTCCATGAACTTCCGGCTCTGGCTGGCCAGATACCGGTACGGCTTGATCAGGAAAAACCAGCCGCCCACGGCGAACAGATCCACAGCTGCCAGAAGAAGCACCCATCTTCCGGGGAAGTCCGGCCCCAGGTGCGGCAGCGGGATCAGGACCAGAAGCGTCATCACCGCGAAAAGAAGGATCAGGTACAGCTGCAGCCTGAAAGAAAGATATTTCATGTTTGACCGGATCTTTTTCATATCACGTTCACCCATACAGTCTGCGATAGGATGCCGGCGTTACGCCGAAGTTTTTTTCGAACAGTCTCGAGAAGTGCTTTACGTCATTGTAGCCCACCTTCTGGCAGATCTCCGCCACGGAAAGCGGCGTCTCCCTCAAAAGCCGTCTTGCCTCCTCAAACCGGACGGAGGAAAGATACTTTGCGAAGCCTTCCCCGTTCTCCTTTTTGAAAAGGACGCTGAAGTAGGCCTCCGTCAGGCCGACATGCTCCGCCACCAGCTCCAGTGTCAGGGGCTTGTCAAAGTTGCTGCGGATGTACTGCTTCGCAAGGCGCACCGGCTGGTTGGCCTGATCCTCCCTGCCGCGTGATACCTCGTCCATCAGCAGCATGGCAAAGCGTTCCAGTTCCCCGAACAGTGCCTGTTCACTGGCACAGTACCCCGTTTTTTTCAGGAAGTCATCCCGCTTCGCGCTCTGTGAGGAGACCTCCAGCCGCATCAGGAGCATGATACCCGCCTGCTGCACCAGCTCCAGCACCTCCCAGCCGCGGATCCCGGCATTCTTTCCGGCTCCCTCCCGCAGCTTTGCGACCGCGCCGGACAGGCCGTCCTTATCCTGCAGCTCCAGGGCAAAGGCTGAATCTCTCATAAACTGGTCGAGCAGGGAAGCGCCGGAGAAAGTATGTCCGCTCACATCTTCCGTATAGAACTTTCCGTTTCCGCGAATGAGCCTCTCCTTTACCGCTTTCAGGGCGCCTTCCAGGGACGCCGCGAGTTTTTCCGGCTCACGGGCGGGCTGGCCCGCTCCCATGGATACGATTCCCGCGCCGACCATTCCCTGGGCGGCGGCGATCCTGCGCAGGCCTTCGCGGGCACGGCTGACGGCCTCTTTTTCGCCGCCGTCCTTACAGGCAAGGATGCAGGTGCAGCGGCTTCCCTCCCAGCTCATCACCAGGTCCTGCGTGCACGGCTCCAGCTGCGAAGCGAGGATCCTTTCCGCCCGCTCCCAGAAGACCCGCAGGATCTGGGAATCAAAGCTGTCCGCGGGGGCGTCCAGCTCCATTACCAGGACGATCAGCGATCCGCCGGCAAAGCGGAAGTAATAATAATCATTCAGCTGCTGCGCCGTGATCTGCATGGAAGGATTCGCCTCAAGCGCCGCTATGAGGGTGGAGCGCGCCCTCCGCACGGCCTCCTCGTTTTCCTCGCGGATGATCTGCACCTCGCTGGTCCGGCGTTTTTCTTTCCGGATATCCTCCGTGATCTTGCGCAGGGTATCATTGAGCTCGGCGCGGTTGATCGGTTTTAGCAGGTAACCCTTTACGCCGTACTCGATCGCGGTCTGCGCGTACTCAAAATTAGAGTAGCCGCTGATAATAATGATCTTAGTCTGGGGAGAGACCTGGTTCACCTCCCGGATCAGGTCCATTCCGCCAAGCCCGGGCATCCGTATATCCGTGATCAGGATATCCACATTTTCCCGCTTTACCAGCTCCAGAGCTTCCAGTCCGTTGGACGCGGTGCCCGTCACCTTTATTCCCAGATCATCCCATTCTCCGAGGGCAAGCATCAGCCTGCAGATCCTCTCCTCGTCGTCCGCCATCACCAGAGAGATCATCGTCTGTCGTCTTCCTTTCTCACGTCCTGAATTTCAAGAAGCCGCCGGCTGCTGCCGGCGGCTCCCGTATCATAATGTTTGACAAGCGCTCTTTATGCCTGATGTCAGTATAAGGATTTCCGGATCTTAAATCAACCCGTCATTCCTGTTTTCCAGATGTTGACAGCGCTCCAGACGTTATGATCACTCTGTAGCCGCTTCTTCCTCGCCGCCTGCGAGTGCCTCAGCTGTCAGAACGGAAACGCCGGTATCCGTCACAGCGCCGCCAAGATCTTCGCCGTTGAGAGCCCTGATGCAGGCCTGAACGCCCATCTTGCCCATGACATCGGGATTCTGAGCCATTGTGCAGTACAGATATCCGTCTGTGATCAGGCCCTGGAGCGTATCGGATTTATCAAAGCCGACACCGATCACTTCTGTTCCCTCGTTTGCCTTGATCGCATTGCCGACACCGGTGGATGCACCTTCGTTGGTGCCGTACAGTCCGACAACACCCTGGGTCAGGTAGTTCTCAGCGATCGTCTGAGCCTTGGCAGCATCGCCTTCGCAGTACTGGGTCTCAAGCAGGTTGAACTCCGTTCCTTCGAATGCATCACGGAAGCCCATCTCACGCTGGATAGCGGTATTGGTGGAGTTGTTGACGTTGACGATACCGATGTCACCGGAGGTAACGCCGGCATCTGCCAGAGCCTGGATCAGCTGCTCGCCGGCTGTATGTCCGGCAGCGTTGTTGTCGGTCGAGAAGGTAGCTTCTGCTTCTACATTGGCCGGGGAGTCAACATAGACGATCTTGATGCCGGCATCCTTTGCCTCGTTCAGAGCGCCGGAGATGGCGTCTTCGCTGTTGGCGGCGATGATGATGCCGTCCACGCCCTTGGCTACCGCATTGTTGACAGCCTCGATCTGAAGAGCGTCATCCTTTTTCTCCGGAGACATAACAGTAAGCGTAACTCCGTCAGCATCGGCCTCAGCCTGTGCGCCCTCGATCAGGGATACCCAGTGCTGGTCAATGGAGTCCATGGTGATCACGGCCAGATCATAAGCCTCGTTGGCTGTTACGGCCTCTTCCGCAAAGCTGGCGGTGGCAAGACCTGCGACCATTGCTGCGCTGACAGCTGCAACCATAAGTTTTCTGTTCATAATCATTCCTCCTTGTAGAATTGATCTATCCTTAACAGGTTTCTGCGCCCTGTTCAGGCCACTTTAAATTGTTTTTACGCTTCTTTTTTTGCGCGCCTGGAAATATGGCTTCCGTTTCGGATGACCACATCCAGCAGTACCGCCATAACAACGATCACACCGATCACGATGCGCTGCAGGCCGATCTGGGCGCCGATCATGTTCAGGCCGTTCTCCAGGATCTGCCACACGCCTGCGCCGCCGAAGGTACCCAGCAGGAGGCCTGCGCCGCCCAGCGGGGAAATGCCGCCGATAACGCCGGCCGCGACGCCGTACATCTCATACATGTTGCCGGCGTCCATGTTGCCCATGCCGGCCTGCGCTCCCAGGATGAGTCCGACGATCGTGGAGCAGATCGCACTGACCGTGTAGGCCTTTACGGTCGTCATCACGACGTTGACGCCGGAGAGCCTGGCCGCGTCGACGTTGGAGCCGATCGCATAGATATGACGGCCGGAGCGGGTCTTTGAGAGCAGGAAGAAGAAGATCAGGAAGGTGATCAGCGCGATCCAGAAGGTATTGTAGATACCCAGCGTCTTTCCGTAGTAGAAGAACTTCTGGAATGCATCCGCGCTCTCCTTGCCGATACCGCTCGCGATATTGTCGGTGTTGCGGTTGCCGTTGACGATAAAGGCAATACCTCTGGTGACGAACATGGTTCCGAGGGTTGCGATAAAGGGCGGAAGCTTGAATTTTCCGACCAGGAACCCGTTCACGATGCCTACCGCGATGGACGCCGCCACCGTCACAAGGACCGCCGCCGCGATCGGTACGCCGTGGGACATCAGTGTACAGGAGATCATCGCTGCCATGCCGACCACCGATCCGATCGACAGGTCGATGTTGCCCGTGATCATCACGTAGCTTTGTCCGATGCCGATCAGCACATATTTAGACATGGAACGCATAAGGTTCAGGTTATTCTGCGCGGAAAAGACCTTATGGTCGATCATTCCAAAAACGAGATAGATGACGATCAGGCCGACAAACGCCGTCAGGCTGCTTCCCAGGCCTTTGACCTCGCCCAGTTTTCCGAATACTGATTTTTTCTTATCCACGTTCCTTCCCCTCCGTTCTGCCTTCGACTTTTCCGAGTTTATTCTCAAACATGGTCGCATACCGCATGATCTCCTGCTGCGTCGTCTGCCGCGCATCCAGCTCACCCGTGATCCGCCCGTCGCACATGACGATGATCCGGTCCGCGATCCCCAGCACTTCCGGAAGCTCCGAGGATACGAACATAACGGCGATGCCTTTTTTCTTGAGCTGGTTCATGAGATTATAGATCTCGACCTTCGCGCCCACATCGATGCCGCGCGTCGGTTCGTCAAAGATGACTACCTTGGAATCCCGGACCAGCCATTTGCCGACCACGACCTTCTGCTGATTGCCGCCGGAGAGGGTGTTGGCATCCTTCTCCACGCTCGGGGTCTTGATCGAAAGCTCCGATACGGCCTGGTCGCACAGCGCATCCTCCTTGGCCCGGCTCAGGACGCCGCTCTTTCCGCCGATCACATCCAGGTTCGGCAGCGCGATGTTCTGCCGGATGGAGAGCTTGGTACACAGTCCGTCTTTTTTCCGGTCCTCCGGCGCCAGGACGATGCCGGCCCTGATCGCATCCAGCGGACTGGAAATACTGAGCTTCTTTCCCTCAAGCCAGATCTCTCCGCCGGTCTTCGGGTCCACGCCGAAGATCGCTCTTGTGGTCTCCGTGCGCCCGGCGCCCATCAGTCCCGCGAAACCGACGATCTCGCCCTTATAGAGAGAGAAATTGATGTCCCTGACCAGTCTCCCGGCATTGAGGTTTTTCACCTCAAAGATCTTTTCGCCTTTTTCACACTCTATTCTCGGGAAACGTTCCTTGATCTCACGCCCGACCATGTGCTCGATGATCTTGTCCATTGTAAGATCTTTATAAGCCGCCGTCGTGATGAAGCGGCCGTCACGCATGATCGTCACGCGGTCAGCGATATGCTCCAGCTCCTCAAGCCTGTGGGAGATATAGATGATCCCGCAGCCCTGCTCCTTGAGCCTTCCGATGATCCGGAACAGCTCCTCGATCTCCTTGCTGGTCAGCGCGGAGGTCGGCTCATCCATGATCAGCACTTTCGCATGGACCGACAGCGCCTTCGCGATCTCGATCATCTGCTGCTTTGAAACGGGAAGGTCCCCGACGATGCGCCTGGGGCTGATGTCAACACCGAGCTCATCCAGATAATGCCGTGCCTCTTCCTCCATCTTCGCGTTGTTCAGCGCAAATTTTCCTTTGATCTCCCGTCCGAGGAACATATTCTCGCAGACGGTCAGGTGGCGGCACATGTTCAGTTCCTGATGGATGATCGCGACGCCCGCCTCCCGGGCGGTGGTCGGATTCAGGTCCCCGTATTCTTTTCCGAATATCCGGACCGTTCCCGCATCCCTTGTATACACGCCGCTGAGGATCTTGACGAGTGTAGACTTGCCGGCGCCGTTTTCGCCCAGCAGCGCCATGACCTCTCCCTCACGGAGCTCCAGCTTTACATCGTTAAGCGCCTGCACGCCCGAGAACGCTTTCGAGATATGCTCCATCTCGACAATCACATTGCCCATATGACACCTCTTTCCTGCAGTTTTTGCAGGCAACTTCACTGCCTGATAATATTATAATTCATCTTCTGTTGTTAGAAAGTTAGGTATTATTTCGGTTTTGGGGGGTAAAATTTGGGTGCTTCGCCGCAGATCAAACAGTAAAATCCGAATCAAAAAGCCGGAGGCGGAAAAATCCGCTCCGGCAGACCAATTTCTTTTTATATCAGGACCGGCATGTGTCAGATCTCGTCCCCGGCCTTGATCGCCGAAGCGATCGACAGTCCCGGTTTGTAATACGGAATGATCGTCGCCTGCAGGCCGTGATAGATGTCATTCTTGCCCGGCCACACCGTCTCGATCAGCTGATTGCTGCTGTCAAGCTGGCTGTACCATCCGCCAAGCTCATGGTCAACGACGACCTCATCCAGGTACTTCATGTAATCCGCATACATCTGCGCATACTTTTCTTTTCCGGTCACACGGTAAAGGGTCGCTGACGTGTTGATTGCCTCCGCCAGCACCCAGTACATGCGGTCATGGACAACGGGTTTTCCGTCCCAGTCCGTCGTGTAGACGATTCCCCTCGCGCCGTCGCAGTTCCAACCGTCCTCCATGGAACGGCAGAACATGTTCTCCGCCGCCGTGATGTACTTTCCGGCCTTTTCCATGTCATCGGGATAAGCCGAGAGCGCCCACTGCGTGATGAGCCTGGCCCACTCCGCGCCGTGTCCGGGCGTCGCTCCGTACGGTTTGAACTGGTCATCCGGCCTGTCCTTGTTGCACTCAAGATCCGGAACCCAGTCGCTTGAATAGTGCTCGGGAAGCCTCCAGTCATGCTGGCCGGCGAACCCGACCGTGCGCTCGATGATCCTTCCCGCCCTCCGGCGCCACTTCTCATCTCCGGTCGCGTCGGAAGCAGCCAGGAATGCCTCGACGGAATGCATGTTGGAATTCATGCCGCGGTAATCATCGCACTCGGTAAACTCTGTATTCCACACATCGCGGGCCATGCCCTCTTCCTCATCCCAGAAGAATTTATCATAGACCGCAGCCGCCTCTTCCAGCAGCTCTTTTCCGCCTTCCACGCCTGCCGTCATGGCGGAGGCGCCGGCCAGGATGGAGAAGGCATGCGTGTAGCAGAGCTTCCCCTCCATCGGGGAGCCGTCCGGCTTCAGGCCGACATACCAGCCTCCGTGCTCTTTATCCTTCTGCTCCCCGGCAAGGCCCTTCAGCGCGGCCTCCACCAGCTCCCGGCTGCCCGGGAAGCCAAGCAGAAGTCCCATGCTGTAGCAGTGGGCAAAACGTGATGTCTCAAAGGTCTCCCTGTTCTTTTCCGGCCACGGTGAACCGTCGCTGTGAAGATACCAGGCGCTTCCGCCGGGCGAGGCAAACTGTCTGCCAAAGCGCAGGAACGTGTCACGCTGCTCTTTCAGGAATGCCCGGTTCTCGGGCGTATCGATCTGATACTTTCTGTCTGTCATAGCCATAACCTCCCGTCAGAAATTTTCCCCTTCCGATCACAGTTCCATCCGGGCTGCCGTCTTGAGCGCGATCTCCATCATCTCGTGGAAGCTGTCCTGGCGCTCGGCCGCGCTCAGCGCTTCTCCGGTAAAGATGTGGTCCGAGATCGTCAGGATCGAGAGGGCTCTCTTTCCGCGGATCTGTGCCTGCAGATAGAGGCCGGCCGTCTCCATCTCCACCGCCAGATGTCCGGTAGCCTTGGCCTTGTCATTTACCTTGGCCGCCGCATTGGGGAAATAGAAATAATCAGAAGTATATACACAGCCAATGGCCGTATGCACGCCTTGCTCATCTGCCGCCTCTTTGGCTTTCAGCAGCATGTCAAAATCCGCTGTGGGAGCCATATGTCCCGGAAGATCAATGCAGTCCGTCATGGAGCTGTTGGTGGAAGCGGACATCGCCAGCAGCACGTCGCGCACATGGACATTGTCGCCGATGCCTCCCGCGCTTCCGACACGGATCACGGCCTCAACGCCGAAGAACTCGAACAGCTCTGTCACATACAGGCCGATGGACGGCATGCCCATGCCCGATCCCATCACAGAGACCTCTCTGCCCTCGTAGGTGCCGGTGTAAGCGAGCATGTTCCGGACATCGTTCACGAGCACCGGGTTCTCCAGATAATGCTCCGCGATATACTTGGCCCTCAGCGGATCGCCGGGCATCAGCACCACCTTCGCAAAGTGGGTGCCGGGTTTGAGTTCAATACAAGCAGACGGGGATGAAGTCATCATAGTCGTTTACCTCTTTTCCATAAAAGTCTGTGGTTTTCACGCTGTTTTTATTATAATCGATCCCTTTGTTTTTTCAACACTTGCAAATAAGCTGAAACAGCGGTTATAATGCAGGAACAGGCAATTTTTACTCAGGAGGAATCACACATGCATATGCAATATAAAACCCGCGGAACCTGCTCTTCCATGATCGAGTTCGATCTGGACGGAAAAACCGTCCGCAACGTGCGTTTTGTCAACGGCTGCAACGGTAATACCCAGGGTATCTCCAGACTGGTCGAAGGAATGGATGTTGATGAAGTGATCAGCCGCCTCGAGGGAGTCGACTGCGCCGGACGCGGCACCTCATGTCCCGACCAGCTTTCAAAAGCGCTTCGCCAGGCAAAAGAGGCCTGCTGATAAGAGGGGTCTGACCCTTTTCGCACGTTGAAGTGTGAAAAGGGTCAGACCCCTCCGCTTGTTTTTAATACCCCTCGATCCTTCTTTGCTTTCTTAAGTCATACCGCTTCTTTCCGGCTTCCCACTCAGCTTTTTCCGCTTCAGTGGTGATCTCCAGCTCCGGGACAGGAAGCGGTTTCCCATTTTCATCCACGGCTACCATCACAAAATAGGCCCGATTGATACTGCGGCGGAAACCTTCTTCATTTTCAACATAGGTATCGACACGCACCTCCATGGATGTGGTGCCGACATAGGTAACCTTTCCGACCAGCACGATCAGGTCGCCGCCATAAGCTCCTGCCTTGAAAGAGAGATTATCAACGGCAGCCGTCGTTACATGGCATCCGCAGTGTCTGCGGCTGACCACGCCGGCCACCTCATCGATCCATTCCATCAGGAAGCCGCCGAAAAGACGGCCGTAAGGATTGATGTGCTGCGGACGGATCACATGGACCTGTTCTGTAAGGGAAGCAGCAACGCTCTTCTTCATCAGTTCGTCCTCCTTTTAATGAGAAAGCTTTCCCCGCCGGAGACATTCCAGCGGGGATTTTCGTACTAAAACATACTCATTTTTATTTTCTATGCTTTCTGATCCAGGATAATATATCATCCTGTTTCATTTTCCCTTCATCAGTTCCAAGCCCCAGATCAACAATATCTTTGTCATCCGCCTCAATATGAATTCCATTCAGCTCCAGAAAACTAAGCATCACATAGATGCCGATACGCTTATTGCCATCAACAAATGCATGATTGTTGATAAGAGCGTACCCCAGTGCTGCCGCTTTTTCCTCTTTTGTTGGATACAGATCGATACCGCCAAAGGTAGAAAAAGCACTTTCGATAGCCGAGTCCAGCAGCCCCTCATCCCGAATCCCTATACTGCCGCCGGTTGCTTCCGCCATCAGCTGATGAAGCAGCTTCACTTTTTCTTTACTGAGTTTTATCATTTTGCCAGCTTCCTGAAGGCCAGGATATGCTTTTTCAGAATCCTTTTTGCCACGATATCAATTTTTTCATCCTCCGAAAGATCCAGCAGATAATCGCTGTTTTCCATATTGATCACCAGATATCTGGGTCTGTTATTTTTAAACACGACAGCTTCTCCTATACGATCAGCCGCCTTAGCCACTGACGAAAAATTCTGATTAGCCTGTGTCATGGAAAAAATAGCATCAGAGTTGATATACATCACAAGAGTCCCCTTACTTATTCTAATAATTTATTATATTAATTTATCCTATTTTTATTATAAGGCAACCCAGTATCCTGTCAATACATCAATCCGTCACGCCACCGGGAAAACCACGGTAAACGTCGTCTCTTTCCCCTGCTCGCTCTCGACCTTGATCTTTCCTTTATGGAGCTCCACGATATTTTTCGCGATCGACAGCCCCAGGCCAAAACCTTCCACTTCCCGGTTGTGGGCTTTGTCCGCCCGGTAGAAGCGGTCAAAGATTTTATCCAGGTCCTCTGCGGCAATTCCCTCTCCGGTATTTTTCACCTCCAGGAAGCATGTCTTCCCCTTTTTTCCTGCCCGGACAGTGATCGTTCCGCCTTCATCAGAATATTTCAGGGCGTTCCCGAGCAGAATGACGGTCAACTGGCGGATCATCTGCTCATCACCCGTGCAGGTCACCCCGCCCGGAATATCCGTCTCGAGCTTTTTGCCCGCTTCATAGACCGTGCTCTCAAAGGGAAGCACCACCGAAAGAACCGCTTTCCCAAGATCAAGCTCCTTAAGTTCCGGCTGGACGGTTTTTTTATCCATCCTGGCCAGTGCCAGGAGATCATTCAGGAGTTTGTTCGAGCGGTTTACCTCGGATGTGATATATCCCAGATATTCGTTGCTGCCGATCTCCTCCTCCAGCACCTGCGCGTTGGTTCCGATCACGGCCAGCGGCGTCTTCAGTTCATGGCTGGCGTCCCATACGAACTGCCGCTGCTTGTCAAAGGCTTCCTGCACCGGCCTGAGCATCCTGCGTATCAGCAGGTAGGCGGCCAGGCACAGCAGGAGATAGGCCGCCGCTGAGGCCAGGATGGACAGGCGCAGCACGCTGCGCATGTTCATGATCTCAAGACGCAGGTCGAGCACGATCAGCATCTTGGAATCGTCGTCCGGATCCCGGCTGGTGCACACCCTGAAAAACTGTGTCCCGACACGGCCGTTTTTCCTGCCGGAGGCAAGGACCGTCTGAGTTATGTCCTCGATCTGCTCATCCGAATAAAGATCAGACCGGTCGCTTTTCCACTCCGTGACCTCGCCGTCCGCATCCACGGTAATGACATAGTAGTTGCTGAGACTTGCCTGGGTATTGTCGATCTCCGGCGGCTCACCCCTGTTTCCCTTTTTCAAATCCGGTTTACTGTCCGGTTTCAGGCGCGGCTGCTCCAACACGGGCCTCACTCCGCTGTTCTGTTCCAGTATATCCAGGGTCTGCGATGCCTGCCCGGTGATGCTGCGCCAGTTCATGTAATTGATCGCACCGATGATACCGGCAAACACCACGAGCAGAAAGCAGGCGACCAGGATCGTCATTTTCCGGCGAAGCTTAACGATCATCCTTCATCCTCCAGAGAATATCCCAGACCGCGGGTCGTCCTGATCTTCACCCGCGAGCCGATGAACTGAAGTTTTTTCCTCAAAAAGGAAACATATACCTCGATATTATTGTACTCCGCTTCACTGTCCAGTCCCCAGATCCGCTCCGTCAGCGTTTCCTTGGGCAGGATCTGTCCGGCATTGCGGAGGAACATTTCCATGATCTGGTATTCCTTCGCCCCAAGCTTGACGTTTTCCCCGGTGGAAGTGCATTCCAGCGATCCGCTTTTCTCCGACAGGGTGATGTCCGCAAACGCCAGCTGCTGCAGGACTGTCTCCCCTTTTCTTCTGGTGATCGCTCTCAGGCAGGCGATCAGCTCCTCTTTCTCAAACGGTTTGGCCAGATAATAGTCTGCGCCGGTCTCGAGCCCCTTTACCCGATCCTCAAGATCGCCTCTCGCGGTCAGCATCAAGACCGGTGTGCTGTCTTTTTCATTCCGAAGCCTTTTTAAAACCGAAAAGCCATCCATTCCGGGCAGCATTACGTCCAGGATGATGGCATCATATAAACCGGTCAGCGCGTAATCGAGGCCGTCCGTGCCGGAGTATACCGCGTCCGTCTCAAAGTGCTCCTGTTTCAAGAGCCTGCAGATTGCTGCAGACAGGCTCTTTTCATCTTCTACCAGTAATACTCTCACGAACGGCCTCCTTTGTTTTATCTTATCTGTTGTTCATCTGCGGAGCCTGGCCCGGAGCGGAAGGCATCTGCTGAACATTTGCCGTATCCGTTTCGGCCGCCATCACCGCTGCGGGCGTCGCGGCCAGAACAGCCGCTGCCATTAACATTGCAATCCTTTTCTTCATCATATTCGTTAACCTTCTTTTCATCAATCTTTTTCTGATCTTCCTTTTATATATGTCGGCGTGTCATCTGTTCTTTCCTGATGACACGGCCAGTATAGAAAGGAAACCTTAGATGAACATTGAAGAAAAGGGACTGTCGCACTAAGTAAATAGTTCGGCGGCCTCTTCTTACTCTGCAATTTTCGAAAGCAGACACACATGAGGCTCTGAAGAATTGCGTCTGCTTTTTTTCCATGATCTCGGCTGAAACTGATGTGAATCTTTTCAAAATGGGCAGAAACAAAGTCGATTTTCTTCAATTGCAACCGTAAACGCAGGCTGACTGCCCCTTCCCGCACGTAAATAAGGCCGCCGCACTAATTACTTAGTGCGACAGCCTCCCTGTACGTAAAATAGAATCGATCATGTTAAACCCGGCTGTGCACCGCCTTCATGATCCCGACCACCACGCCGTACAAAACGCCTGCGACCGGCCAGACGATCCAGCTTACATCCCACCTCCTGGTGATGAAGCTGTAAGCGAGATAGATGGCGACTGCCAGGCACCAGTAGATCGAAGCGACCGGCGCCATCCGCTTGCTTTCTTCCTTGCCAGCCCGGGTATAGTCGCCCTCCTCCAGAAGCATGTTCATACCCGACCAAATCATGCTGCACCGGACGATCAGGAACACACCGATCCCGATGACGAACAAAACGCCGCCCTCAGCGACCGTATAAAGCAGGCTTGCGCTGGTGAAAGAGAGAATCATGGCAAGGAAAAGCGGGATGACCCCGAGCACACACAGGACGATCCCGATCGTAAGCTGCCGGGTAAATACCGGGCGGAACCTCTCCTTTTTCTCCCGGACCATTCCATCGACACCGTATTCCGTATCAATGGAAGAATTCTCCAGATATTCATACCGGTTTCCCTGAAGCCCTGTCATGACAAAAAGCGCAACCGCGGCGGCGATCATCACCATCATCACACAAAGCCCGATACCGGTTCCCTGGTATTCGGAAAGGGAGATCCGCCCGCTCTCCGAAAGACTGGTCAGGACGATCAGCAGGATTGGCGAGAAAATGCAAAGCATCACGCCAAGTGCGGTACGTGCGGAGGATGTGTTCCGGAATGCGATAAACGAAGAGGCTTCCTCCATGGACACCCTGACAGCCTCGGTATCCGTTTCCACAGCAACGGCCTTCGCCGTCTCCGGCATCTCCATCTCATCTTTTAACAGGAAATCCGTGCTGACGCCGAACACCTCAGAGAGTTTCAGGATCTTATTCATGTCCGGCACCGATCCGGCACTCTCCCATTTGGAAATGGACTGGCGGCTTACATCCAGCTTCTGGGCGAGTTCCTCCTGCGACCAGCCGTTTTTCTTTCGAAGTTCTATGATCTTATCAGCAAGTATCATTTTCATGGCTCCTTTCGCGTTTTGATGGCCAGAACATACCAGATTCTTCGGTTGCAGGCCATAAAGACGCCTTGACAATTTGTCTACCGGCGGTTGCAGACAGGCTGCAGTCACTGTATTTCTGCCTAAAAACGCTCCCAGAGCATTGTACCAGTTTATTTGTCCATGCTCAACTTATTCGTGCCTGACCGAACCGGAACCGATCCCCATCAGGATAACCGAGATCACGAAACCGGTCAGGATAGATACGTTCGACAGTCTTGAGCAGGAGATCACCTCATTATTGATGATCGCATATAACCCCACAGCTTTGATTGCTATGACAGCGGCCAGACTGAGCATCGCGAGGCAGGCGCCTGCCTTGAACACTGCGTTGGCCGGAAGATACCTGATGATCCAGAACAGGATCCATGCCAGCAGGACAAGCGGTACGGAAATGGTAAAGGCCTTCGGGAAATAACCCGGAGTTTTTACGTAAAAACCGATGCAGACCATCATCACGAAAAATGCCGCCGTACAAACCTTCATAACAGCTATGCCTTTTTGATCTCCCAGGTATTCACTCACAGGCCTGCGGCAGGCAATAAACGGGCCAAAGCACACGGAAGCTCCGAACACGACCGCTGAAGCAGCAACATAGAACCAGTCTCCTCCCAACCGGCGGCTGCAGACTGCCAGAAGAACAAGGACACTCACGACCAGCGCACCCATCGTCAGGATCATCCTGTCTTTCTGCGCCATCACGGGGACGACGATTACAGAGGCCGGAATGAGCATGGCAGCCAGTACGATATAGAACCAGGTAAGGCTGCCGCTGACCGCCAGGTTCACGACCAGGCAGATCAGGATTGGCACCGCGAATACAGCAGCGAGAATGTTTCCGACCTTAGTGCTTTCGATTTTCATGATTTTTCCTTCCTTTCGATAAAGCGTTCTTCTTTTCCCCTTCATGTGATCTCAACGATTAGACGGGGAGAGCTGCATTTCGTTACAGGAAAAATAAAAAAATTTTTTTTACCCTTACTTCTGGTATGGAAATAAACCTCCAAATGATATCGCCAGTATCGGGGCCATCGGCAGTCAGGGAATGATCCCGTTGGCATCACTGCTGGCCGGTGTGGTTTTAGGCTCTTTGGGTTCCACACCGCTCCTGGCATTCTGTTCGCTCGGGTTTATGGCCACGGCACTGTTTCTTCTCGGAAACAGGAGCATCCGAGAATTCTGACGGGATCCGGAAATGATTTCCGGGCAATAAAAAAATGCCCAGGACCGGAGTCGAACCAGTGACACGCGGATTTTCAGTCCGCTGCTCTACCAGCTGAGCTACCTGGGCATTTAAGTTGCGGGAGTAGGATTTGAACCTACGACCTTCGGGTTATGAGCCCGACGAGCT
>DGTA01000142.1 GCA_002394165.1 Lachnospiraceae bacterium UBA4348
CCGGTCCGCACCCTGGAGTGCTGCTCCGGCGACCTGGCTGACCTGAAGGTGAAATCCGTGGACGTGGAAGCATGGTCTCCGCGCCAGAAGAAATACTTTGAAGTGGGCAGCTGCTCCAATCTGGGCGATGCGCAGGCAAGACGCCTTGGCATCCGTGTCAAAGGCGCGGATGGCAAGAAGTATCTGGCGCACACCCTGAACAACACGGTGGTCGCCCCGCCCAGAATGCTGATCGCCTTCCTGGAGAACAACCTCCAGGCTGACGGAAGCGTGAAGATCCCCGAAGCACTGCAGCCCTACATGGGAGGCCAGAAGCTCATCGAGGTAAAAAAATAAGACCGGGATCACCCCGGAGCCCTGAAAAGATACCTTAATCAGAAACGGAGGTGAGGGCTATCAACCAGTTTTTGAGAGCCATTGGCTTTGCCGGCACGCCTACGCTCGAGAGCGAGATGGAAGTGCTGCTTGACAATATTACTCATGCCTGTGACAACCGCAAAGCCGTCCGCAATGAGGAGAAGAACACGGTCTTTCTTGAGATCTCCAAATCCTTCGGGCCGAACATCGGCATCCGCGTGGTCGGAGAGATGGACGGACGTGGGTTCCACCGCCTGGGCTATTTCCCCTACCTGGAGAGCCAGGTCGAGTCCTCCACCGCGCCGGTCAACATGGACTGCCGCTGGGACGGATGCTCTTTCGTGGGCATGGCGGACGAAGGAAGAGTCGGTGTATCGCTGATCTTCTATCTCCAGAATCCGGCGGATTTCTGCCGCGAGACAAAATTCTGGTCCGTGGCGGACAGACCCGTGACCACCACGCTTACCGGCCTGGCTGCGAGCGGGATGATCCTGCTTCCCATGAAAGGGAACCATCCCGAATCCGGCGATGACCGGGCGGCCTTCTACACCCGCCACGACAAACTGGTCACCGCCGCCAGGAACGGCAGTCAGGAAGCCATCGAGAGCCTGACCATGGAGGATATGGATACCTACGCCATGATCTCCAGACGGATCCAGAATGAGGACATCCTCAGTATCGTAGATTCCTACCTGATGCCCTACAGCATGGAGTGCGACCAGTACCAGGTGCTCGGGACCATTCTGTTCTACACAAAAGTGCAGAACGCGGTCACCGGCCAGGATCTGTGGCAGCTTACACTGTCCGTGAACGACATCACCATGGACGTGTGCGTCAACAGCCAGGACCTGATCGGCGAGCCCATGGAGGGACGCCGGTTCAAGGGGAATATCTGGATGCAGGGGAAGCTGAATTTTTAATGACAGGGGCGGTTCTGTGTCATTTAGATAAGGGAGTTCAGCATGTTATTCATCGTAATGAAGATGATCAGGCTGAAATGGGCGTAGAGATACGATGTTTTTTTATACTCTACGCCTGCACCGCGTAACAAGAATATGGAGCTGGCGTAGAGATATCCATTATCTTAAATATATATGCCTGTTTTAAATGGCCCCCCAAAAGAGAAGGCGTAGAAATTTGCGATTTTTGGAATTTCTACGCCTGGTTCCAAATTCAAGAAGCCTGTGTAGGCATAGAAATACTTGCTTATTAAAATCTCTACGCCTTCAGACATGAGACGGTTCTGCGTCAGCAGAGGATGACACAGAACCGTCCATTTCAGTGCGCGGTGTCGCATCTTGCGCGTGAGAAACGCGCGCGTTCCTCTTTGTTTGCGAACGCGGTGCGCGCGACTCCCCTGTCATAAAAGTTTACGATGCGCCTGTTCTGCCAATACGGCGGTTTCAGATTCATTTATCCCAAGCAGCACGCCGTCCCGGACGACTTCCTTGCCTGCGACGACAACACTTTTTGCGGGTTTCGAGAAGCCTACCGTTCCCAGGAAGCATCCCGGATCAAGTCTGGCGCCGACTGCCTCCAGCCCGGAGACATCGATCAGGAAAAGATCGCCGGCCTTGCCGGGAGCGAGCTGGCCGATATCATCTCGGCCGAGCAGGGAGGCGCTGCCGCGGGTCGCCATCTTTAACAGTTCGTATCCCGTCGGGGCCTGTGCTCCGTAGATGAGACGGTGAAGCAGATAAGCGCTGCGGATCTCCGCCATGAGGTTCTGGCAGTCGTTGGAGGCGGCGCCGTCCACGGCCAGGCCGACCTTTACGCCCAGGCGCAGTATATCCGGAATGCGGCAGACCCCGGAGGAGAGCTTCATATTGGAGACAGGGCAGTGGGCAACGCCGGTGCCGGTATCGGCCAGGAGCAGGAGCTCATCGTCATTGAAATGAATGCCGTGAGCGTACCACACATCGGGACCGGTCCAGCCGCATTTTTCCATATAGGCCAACGGCCGCAGTCCGCATTTTTCAAGCGTAAAGTTCTCCTCATCCTTTGTCTCGCAAAGATGGGTGTGCATCCGCACGCCCAGTGACCGCGCCAGGACGGCGGTTTCTCTCATGAGATCTTCGCTGACGCTGAAGGGAGAGCAGGGAGCCAGCGCCACCTGATGCATGGCAAAGGGCTTCGGGTCATGGTACTTTTCTACCAGACGCTGGCTGTCTTTTAAGATGGTATCTACATCCTGCACCAGATCATCGGGCGGCAGGCCGCCATCCTTTTTTCCCAGAGACATGCTGCCCCGGGTCGCGTGAAAACGGATGCCCAGAAGATCAGCCGCTTCAAACTGGCGGTCAATGAAAAATTCAGAACCGGACTGCGGAAAGACATAGTGGTGATCCGCTGCCGTCGTGCAGCCGTACCGAAGCAGTTCCCCCAGACCCGTCAGCGAGCTTAAGAAAATACTGTCCTCGTCCAGGCCGCGCCAGATCTCATAGAGCGTGACAAGCCACGGGAAAAGCTCCATCTTCTGGACCTGCGGCAGATTTCGGGTAAATGTCTGGTACAGATGATTGTGCGTGTTCACCAGGCCGGGGTAGACAAAGCAGCCTGAGGCATCGATCACCTGTTGGGCGGAGCATTCTTCCGTACCTATATAATCGATGACGCCGTCCTTAATAAGAATATTTCCATTCTCAACAATGCGGTCATCGTCATCGACCGTAACGACAGCCAGCGCGTTTTTGATCAGCAGCGAGCTCATGGGCACCTCCTTTTCTGACAGGAATCAGTCCTTTTTATGAATATGCAACATGTACAGGAAAAAAACAAGCGTATCTTGCTGACAGAAGAGCGAAAAAACGGAGAAGGCGCTAAGGCCGTCTCCGTTTTGTGCTCTATTAAGGAAATCTTTTTTGAAGGGAACCTGTCAGAACAGGAAACCTGCGTTTACATAACCGTTGGTGTTGTACTTCGGGGAATAAACCCACACATAGCTGCCGGAGGACTGAGAACCGGTCACCAGAACCGTGTCGCCGCTGTGAAGCTTGCCGA